>PFXI01000073.1 GCA_002791575.1 Zetaproteobacteria bacterium CG_4_9_14_3_um_filter_54_145
TTTACCCTACCAGACAGGGAGATTCCTTTCGCCTCTTATGCGAGGCTTAAATCAATTGGTTTGAATAGTTTTGCAAGAGGCTCTTATAGACCACGATTTCGAATTTGAATAGAAAAAAATATAGCGTTTTGGACTACTCTGGTATTACCCCTAAAACAGTAGACACAAATTTAGCTCCCAGGTGTAGTGAGATGAGTGGTGTTTATGCGGCGGAGATTTACGAAAGCATTTAAGATCGAAGAGTAGCTGGGTCGAGTAACCGGATCAGGCTTGACTGTTTGACATAAAAACAGCGTCGAAAGCAAAAAATGGCAAATGATAATATACACTCCCTGAGTCGCTATCACTCAAGAAGAAAAGACTGCTAGCACTTCCTTATAGCCTCGGTCGTGACTGCTGCGGCGACAGGTGGCTATAGTCGGCTGGAGCGCTGCCGGAGCAGGTGATCGGCCAGTACCAGTGCCAGCTGCGCCTCGGCAATCGGCACCGCACGAATGCCGACACAGGGATCATGCCGCCCCTTGGTAACAATATCTGTTTCATTGCCGTGGATATCCACCGTCGGTCGCGACTTCAGAATCGATGAGGTGGGCTTGAGCGCCATGCGTGCGCGCACGGTATCGCCATTGGAGATACCGCCCAGAATACCGCCGGCATGGTTGCTGGTGAATCCGCTGGCGCGCATGCTGTCGCCAAACTGCGAGCCGCGGGCTTCGATACAGGCAAAACCGTCACCGATCTCGACAGCCTTGACGGCCGGAATATTCATCAGCGCCTTGGCGATATCGGCATCCAGTCGATCGAATACCGGCTCGCCGAGCCCGGGAATCATGCCGTGCGCTTCCACGGTCACAGCTGCACCGATCGAGTCGCCCTCTTTGCGCAGGCCGTCCATAAAGGCAGCCATGGCTACAGCGGCTTCGGCATCGGGACAGAAAAACGGGTTGTTGGCAATCTCTGCGGCATCAAAGCGCGCAGGGTCAACCCTGACCGGGCCTATCTGATCCACCCAACCGATCACCGAAATATCGCTTGCAGCCAGAAACTTTCTGGCAATGGCACCTGCGGCCACACGCATGGCTGTCTCACGGGCAGATGAGCGGCCACCGCCGCGATAATCGCGCCGGCCATACTTTTCAAAATAGGTAAAATCGGCATGACCCGGACGGAATTTATCCTTGATCTCGGAGTAGTCCTTGCTGCGCTGATCGGTGTTGCGGATCAGCAAACCGATCGGACAACCGGTGGTCACCCCTTCAAATACGCCGGAGAGAATTTCAACCTCATCCGATTCGCGTCGCTGGGTTGTATATTTCGACTGTCCCGGTTTGCGCCGGTCCAGGTCCGGCTGAATATCGGCCTCGCTTAAGGCAAGGCCTGCCGGGCAGCCGTCGACAATGGCCACCAGCGCCGCACCGTGCGACTCCCCTGCTGTTGAAACGCGGAATATCTGACCGCTGCTAGAGCCTGGCACCGCTTACTCCGGAATACCCGGATCACCGGCACCGACATGAAAACCGGCATCGACATAGTGCAACTCGCCACTAACACCGGATGCCATATCCGAGAGCAGATAGACGCAGGTATTACCCACCTCATCCTGGGTGACATTGCGTCCCAGCATCGAGCCGCGGGCACTCTTCTCCATCAGCTTGCGGAAATCACCGACTGCAGAGGCCGCCAGCGTACGAATCGGACCGGCCGACACGGAGTTCACGCGTATACCGTCTTTACCCAGATCCTGAGCCAGATAGCGGGTCGATGCTTCCAGCGCAGCCTTGGCCACACCCATCACATTGTAACCCGGAATAGCGCGCTCGGCACCCAGATAGCTCATGGTGATCATGCTGCCACCCGGCTTCATCATCGGCGCGGCGCGCTTGGCACAGGCAATAAATGAGTAGGCGGAGATATCCAGAGCCAGATGGAAATCTTCACGGGTCGTGGTGACAAAGCGGTTCTGCAGCGCATCCTTGTTGGCATAGGCGATCGAATGCACGATAAAATCGAGCTCGCCCCACTGCTCTTTGACCTGCGCAAAGAAGGCATCAATGCTGGCTTCATCGGATACGTTCATCGGCGCAATAATCTCGGCACCGACACCTTCGGCCAGCGGCCGTACACGCTTCTCCATCTGCTCACCGAGGAAATTGAATCCCAGAATCGCGCCTTCGCGTTTTGCTGCCTGCGCAACACCCCAGGCAATCGATTTATTATTGGCCACACCAAGGATCAGGCCTTTTTTTCCTTCGAGAATTCCCACCGCGTACTCCCAGTATTGTTTCTATAGCGGCAAAGAATATCAGCCGCGCCGCAAAAGCGCACCTAAATGCCGTTTCAGCTCCCGCCTGTGCCAGGGAGATGCTGTACCAAAGGCCTGCATCTCCCACTGGCGCACAAACTGCGTCCAGCGCTCCGGTTTTATGCCATCCGGCACGGGCAGTGTCCTGAGCGGCTGATGCGGCAGGCGGTATACGCCGCGCTGCTTCAGCCAGCGATCAAGCAGCGGCCAGAGCCGGCCATGCTGTCGCAGGAGATTCTGAAATCTTTTCAGGCCGCTACGATAGCAGATCCATATCAGCGGTACAGCAAGCGCGCCACCCAGCAGCCAGAGCGCCGCCCCCTTGAGCCACTGCCACAATTGATCGACCAGCCCCGCTCTGTCGACATCACTGAACGCCAGCACATAACGATACCATGTCAGTTTCGCCGTCTCCCATAGCTGGTCCAGCGTAGGGAAACGCATGTATGACAGCTGCCAGCGTGCTGATGGCGTGGCATCCATACGTTGCCATTGCCCCTCCAGCCAGACCTCTGTCCAGCTGTGTGCATGCAGTTGCCGCAGCAGCAGAAAACCACCGGCCTGATTCCATTCACCCCGGTAGTAGCCGTTCACCACCCGCGACGGCAGCCCCAGCTCACGTGCCGCCAGCGCCAGCGTGGTTGCATACAACTCGCAGTGGCCACGCCTGTTCTGCAGAAACGACAGTAGCGGATGCGCTGCATCAACAGCCACATTCAGATCATATTGCCACCCCTTCAACTCCGTAGCGATGCGGGCCAGCCGCACTGACGCCACACCCGTTCCGCCCACGCGCTGCACCCACGCTTTTAACGGCACAGGGGTACGGGATCTGTCGCTCTCCAGTCGCCGCGGCGCTCGCATCGGCAGGCTATGAGCGTGGTGCGGCGCTATATCCATCAACAGCCGCAGCCTGCGCTGCGGCGCCCTGACAAAGGTCATGGCGCCGGTATCATCGATGCGCACACTTTGCGGCAGATCGTCCAGATACAGCAAACCATCCGGCCAGAGGATGTAGCCATGATCACTGGCCTCCCGATATACCGCGACATGCATACCGTCGCCGGCGGCGAACCGGATATCCCCCGCCTGCTGGCGAAAGCGTCCGCTACCCCCTTTTTGCCAGCCTTTACCGGTAAATTGCGACAGCGTTGCCCCCCGCCAGTAACGCCCCGCAACCAGACGGCGGAACTGAGCCGGCTCATACGTTGACCCGGCCAATTCAATGCGCATCACCACACTTGTATCCAGCTCGCGGGCAAAATCACCCAGCCGCACCGAATCGGAAAAACCGCTGGTCTCCATACGCGGCTGCATGGCTGACAACAGGGTGTGAAACTCAAAACGCGGCATAGCCACAAACAGTGTGACAGCCAGTGCGATCACCAGCAGCACGGCAGGCAGATCCTGCCTGATCTCTGCCGCAGGCAGGTCACCACCCGGCCAGCCCAGTCCGTAGAGGCAGGCGGCAGCCCGCCAGAGAAACCACGCCATCGCCAACAGCGGCAGCGCATAAAACATCGTATCGGTCAGTACCGCTGCCGCCAGCAGCAGGAAGAGCCCCACCAGCATGCGGTGCAGATGATTACGTGCGGTAGCCGCCTCCACCACAACAGCAAAGGCCAGAATCAGCAGGAAGTCGGTAAAGGCAATGACCAGCGCCCGACCAAGCAGCACCTCCGCAACCACCCAGATAAATCCGAGCCAGCCGACCAGACTGGCCTGCATCTCGCTAAGCGCGAATGACGGGCCGCGCCATAATCTGAGCAGTGCCGCACAGACAGGCAGGCTCCAGTAGAGCGGGCTGACAAAATCGGAGAGGGCCAGTGAGGCGATGCCGCACAGCAGCACGGCCAGCGTCAACCGCTCTGCACGCAGTCCCGTGACACCGGCCACCTCAATCAGCCCCGATCAGACTCAACAGCAGGCCGTCACGACCGGCCGGCGGCTGTAGCGCCGGTTCTGCACCGGCGATCGCTCTTAATGCCGACTGATACTCTACAGCATCAGCCAGATCAAAATGCCGAGCACCAAGGATCAGTTCAGCAGGCTGCCTTATGGCCCCGGCATCTTCGTGCTCACCATGCTGTTTCACCCAGTACCACGCCTGCCCGATCAGCTGCTCAAAAGCACTGTAAGGCAGACCGGACGGCCTGCGCAGGTCCACGCGCAGGCACGCTTTCGCCTGCAAGTCACCTGCCGCACCGAAGCGTTTTACCGCCCATGTATGCGTCGTCTCACCCTGCGCCTTGCGCCAGTGAATACGGCTGGGGCTATCGCCCGCCACGTAGGCGCGCAAATCGTGCCACTCGTCACCGCTGAAGCTGCCCGCCTCATTACCACTGCTATCCATGCGCAGGAAGAGCACCGGAACCGGCAGCACTACGACCTCCATGGCGACCGATCGCGTGCAACAGAGCAGAAACAGACCCAACGGTGCAGTAGTGCTCAGCAGCAGCTCGCGCGCGCTAAACAGACCGCGCTGCTCCACTCTCAGTCGGCCATCCCAGCGCAGTTCACGACCGTGGCAGCGCGCACTCAGCTGCAGCGACGCATCACCGACAGCACAAGCCACCGCCACCACACCGGAACAGACTGCAGGCAGCGGCATGGTTTGATACAGCACCCTTGTTTCACCTGCCTGCAGCATGGGCAGCACGGGCATGGGCAGCCGGCGCAACAGATAGCTCCCCTGCAGCAGCGCCGCCAGCATCAACGACAACAGCATGGCGCCACAGAGATAGAGCAGATTATTTCCCGAATAGAGTGCCGCAGCCCATACGCCGGACAAGCCGGCAACAAAGATGATGCCCGGACGCGTGAAGCCGAGCCGCCAGCCCGGTGCAAGCGGCAGACGCAGGCGCACCACGCGATCGAGCAGGCTGAGCAACCATGCCGGCAGTTTCAGATCGGCCGGATCATACGCCATTTAATGCACCCGCTTGCCGGAAACCTGTCTGCAGGCACTCAGCCATCAGGCCGGCACAGGCACATGCTCCAGCAGTGCCTGCAGCGCTTGCTCCGCATCACCGGCAGCCCGCACGCGGTGGGCCAGACACGGTAACCAGACTGCCTGCACATCGGCCGCTGTGACATAATCCGCACCATCCAGCCATGCATGGGCTCGTGCAGCCTGCAGCAGGTCACGCCCGGCGCGCGGTGAGATACCATGCTGCAACCACTCCCCATTGCGGCTGATCGCCAGCAACGCCAGCACATAATCGAGCAGCAGATCGCTCACCGTCATCAAAGCCAGCTGCGCCCGCACAGCCTGCACATCCGCCCATGTCGCCACCGGTTTCAAGCCCGGCAGCCTTGCCTGCCCTACTGCGCCCAACAGCACCTCGCGCTCGGCCAGCCGGTCCGGATAACCGATGGAGATACGCATGAAGAAACGATCGAGTTGTGACTCCGGCAACGGGAAGGTGCCCCTGTGCTCGCTCGGGTTCTGCGTGGCAATGACAAAAAACGGGTCGGGCAACCGCCTTGTTTGCCGCTCAATGCTGACCTGCCCTTCCGCCATCGCCTCAAGCAACGCCGACTGCGCCCTGGGTGTGGCCCGATTAATCTCATCTGCCAGCACAACATGGTGAAAAATCACCCCCGGATGAAAGACAAAGCGTCTGTCAGCCGGATCAAAAATCTCCACCCCGATAATATCGGCCGGCAACATATCGGCAGTGAACTGGATACGCCCGAAGGAGCTGTCCAGGCTGGCCGCCAGCGCATGCGCCAGCGTCGTTTTGCCTACGCCCGGCACATCCTCAATCAACAGGTGGCCACCGGAGAGCAGTGTTACCATCAGCTGCCTGATGGCCGTCTCCTTGCCCGCCAGAATCCCGGCAAGCTGCTCTCTTAATTCATCCATCACCTGATATGCGTGATTCATTTTTCCGCCTCCGCACGAGCCGACTCGATCTCTTCCATTTCGGCATCGGAAAATCCAAAATAGTGGCCGACCTCATGGATCAGCACATCGGCAATACAGTCGCCGACCGGCTCGTCCGTTTGCCGAGACATGCATAAAATCGGTTCCCGGTAGAGGCGAATCATATCCGGCAGGCTGCCGCCACCGCCACCCTCCCGCACGGTCAGCGGGTGCCCCTCATAGAGCCCGAGCAGATCATAGGGAGAGTCCAGCTGCATACTGCGCATCACCTCGACATCGGCACGATCCTCGACAACGATCACCACATTTTCCATGGCCAGCCGGAAGCGCTCCGGCAGTGCGTTCAAGGCCTGCTCGGCCAGATTCTGGAACTGATCAGCATTCATGCAGCCAGCCTAGCAGAAGATCGTCACCCATCGGTAGCGCAATTGCACCATCAGTTGTGAGCCGCATCACTTTTCCACCGCCGGCATGACAGCAGTATCGCTGCCATTCAATGTGCGCAAGGAGAACTGTATGCCCGAGTTAAACAGCCAATACAAGATGGACCCGTTCGAAAAAACGGCCGCGCTCCCGTCGGCCACGCAAATGAAGTTCTGGTTGTTTTCAGGCATCGCCATGGCCCTGTTCGCCATGCTGGTCGGGCTGATATTTACAGGCTAAAGCAGAGCCTGCATACCCGCTCTGAAATCAGGGTATTTCAGCTTAGCCAGCAACTCGCGATGCAGCAGCCGGTTTGAAATGCGTTTGTTATCGCGAAAGAAATCCAGCATGGCAGCCGAGAGCTGCAACTCGCCCTCTTCTTCACTCAATATCACCGGTGCCGGCGCCCCGATCATGCGCGCCAGCTGACTCGCATAATCGGCATGCGGCAGCGGCATATCATCAGCCAGATTGACAATACGCCCGCTACGGGGGCTGGCCATGGCAGCGATCACGGCCGCGACAATATCATCCACATGAATGCGGCTGGCGTAATGCTCGGGCTGCCACTGCACAGCCTTGTAACCGCCTGCCCTCAATCGTTCCAGAATATTGCGCTTTGGTCCGTAAATACCGGCAATCCTGAATACCTCTGCCGGCAGCCCCGACCCCAGCCAGGCTGACTCGGCACGCAAACGCTCAATCCCCCGCGCACTGCCCGGCCGGCAGGCAAACGACTCATCCACCCATGCGCCACCTGCATCACCATACACCCCTGTCGTGGAGAGATAACCGGCCCAGCGCAGAGCGGGCAAACGCCCCGCCAGCACCGGTACCCAGTCAGGCTGCCCTGCCTGCATGCCCGACGCATCCCGCACCAGCGGTATGGAATCCAGAAGCAAATCAACAGAGGACAGCAGCGCATTGGGCAGCGCCAGAGGCGACTCAGCCACCACGGCCTCCATACCCTGTGCGCCGAGCGCCTGCGCGCGCTGCTCATCGCGTGTTGTGCCGATCACCCGCATACCCTGACTCAGGCATGCCGCAGCCACCCGCTCCCCGACATAACCGCAACCGAGAATCAGTATACTCTCTCTATCTCTGCTCATTGCCTGAGACTAGCCGGCATGGCAAAAACAGCAATCCGGACCGCCAGATTACGGGCCATGAATGGCATGACACAGATAAACGACGGGTATAGAGTGTTCCCGGATTCACTTACATAGTGAGGAACAGACCATGAAAATAACTTCTGGTATCAAAAGAACCGTTGCAACGATTGACGAGCATCACAGCGTACTGGATGCCGCCAAACTGATGACGGAGAACTATATCGGCTCAGTCGTCGTCACCAGCCATTCACAGATCGTAGGTATTTTCACCGAACGCGAATTGATGATGCGGGTCGTCGGCAAGGATCGGGATCCCGATACGGTCAGGATCAGGGACGTGATGCATACCGATCAACTCAAAATAAGTCCGGACGCCACCTGCGAAGAGGCTCTGCAACTGATGGAAGAGAAGCGGTGTCGCCATCTGCTGGTCTTCGACGATGATGAGTTCATCGGGCTGATCTCACTGCGGGACATCGTCGTGCTCAACCTGCAGGAGAAGGATGACCTGATCACCCAGCTCGAAGGCTATATCGCCGCCACCTAAGGCGCGTTTCATACCCGCACTTCATCTGTTTTTAACCGGCATGTGCAGAGTGTTTTCGGATTATCTATATCCATCTGCGTAAGATGGTTGAAACAAACCACATATGGCACAGGTATGCGCCTGTGCTGATCCATGTCGCGAAGGTCAATAAAACATGCAACACAAACATGACATAGCCATTTCCACTGACACCCCGGGGTATCGGCATGCATGAAATGTCCCTGTGCGAAGGCGTGGTACAACTGATCGAAGAGCAGGCCACCGTGCAGCAATTCACCAGCGTGAAAACGGTACGGCTGGAAATCGGAGCACTGGCGGGTGTAGAAACAGAGGCCATGCGCTTCAGCTTTGATGCTGTTGCCAGAGGCACGATTGCCGATGGTGCCCGACTGGAAATTATCGATATTGCCGGCCGGGCCACCTGCCCCGCCTGCACGCGCACGGTAGATATATGCGCCCGCTTTGATGGCTGCCCAGCATGCGGCCACTACCCGCTGGAGCTGATAGCCGGCGACGAAATGCGGATCAAGGAACTGGAGGTTCAATAATGTGCACAACATGCGGTTGCGCTGAGGGCGATACAAAAATCGAGGGGCATGGACACAGCCACGATCATGATCATCACCACGACCATCATGACCACGCCGAACACGGGCAAAGCCATCACGCGTCACATGCGCCCGGCCTGAGCCAGTCACGCATTCTGCGTATCGAGCAGGATATTCTGAGCAAAAACAATGCCTATGCAGCAGAGAACAGGCGTCAGTTCAGCCGCCGCGGCATGCTGGTGCTGAACCTGGTATCCAGTCCCGGCTCCGGCAAAACCACGCTGCTCACCCGCACGCTGACTGATCTTAAACATGAACTGCCCATGGCCGTGATCGAGGGGGACCAGCAGACCCTGCTCGATGCCGAGCGCATCCGCGCCACCGGTGCCCACGCCATCCAGATCAATACCGGCAAAGGCTGTCATCTGGATGCCCATATGGTCGGCCATGCACTGGAGAGCCTGCAAACCGAGGATAGGAGCGTGCTGTTTATCGAGAACGTCGGCAATCTGGTCTGCCCCGCCTCCTTCGATCTCGGTGAAGCGCACAAGGTCGTCATTCTGTCGGTCACCGAAGGCGAGGATAAGCCGCTTAAATATCCCGATATGTTCCATGCAGCAGACCTGATGCTGCTCAACAAAACAGACCTGCTGCCGCACCTGCAGTTTGATGTCGATCAGTGCATTGCGAACGCCCGGCGGGTAAACCCCGGCATCAAGGTGCTACAGCTCTCCGCCACAACAGGCGAAGGTATGGCGCAGTGGTACCAGTGGCTGCAGGCAACGCGCGCAGTCACGCTGATCGGACATGTTGCAACAGCTGCTGGAGAATAAATCGTATGTGTCTTGCAGTTCCGGCCAGGGTCGAATCCCTGGATACAGCCGCAGCAACGGCCATGATCGATCTCGACGGCATCCGCAAGGAGGTCTCCACCCAACTGCTCGATGAGGTCGCTGTAGGCGACTACGTTCTGGTGCATGTGGGCTTCGCGCTCGAACGCATCGATGCCGTGGAAGCAGCAAAAACCCTGGCCCTGTTTGCCGAATTGCGCGCCCGGGATGCCGACAGATGAAATATGTTGATGAGTTTCGTGATGGTGATACAGCCCGCGCACTGGCCGGGCTGATCCGGGCTGCGGTAAAGCCCGATGTGAACTACCGGCTGATGGAGTTCTGCGGCGGCCATACGCATGCGATTTTCCGCTTCGGCGTGAATGATCTGATGCCTGAAAATGTCAGCTTCATTCACGGTCCGGGCTGCCCTGTCTGCGTACTGCCTGCCGGCCGTATTGAGTCGGCAATCAGACTGGCCGAAGAGGAAGATGTTATTCTCTGCACCTATGCCGATCTGATGCGCGTGCCGGCAGGCAAGCACGACAGCCTGCACAAGGCAAAAGCACGGGGTGCCGATATCCGCATGATCTACTCGGCCACCGATGCGCTCGCTATCGCCCGGGCCAACCCTGAACGGCAGGTGGTCTTTTTTGCCATCGGTTTTGAAACAACAACGCCGCCGACTGCGGCTGTGCTGAAAATCGCCAAAGCGATGCAGCTGAGCAACTTCACCGTCTTCTGTAACCATGTCGAAACACCGCCTGCGATGATGCATATCCTGAGTGCGGGCGAAGCCAGGATCGACGGCATTCTCGGCCCGTCACATGTCAGCGCCATCATCGGCAGCCATGCTTATGCGGCGTGCTGCGACACCTACCGGGTGCCGCTGGTGATTGCCGGTTTTGAACCGGTCGATGTGATCCAGTCGGTACTGATGCTGGTGCGCCAGATCAATGCCGGAGAGGCCAGGGTGGAGAATCAGTACACCCGCGCCGTCAGCGAGCACGGCAACCAAAAGGCACAGGCGCTGATGGCCGAAGTTTTCGAGCAGCGTCCGATATTCGAGTGGCGCGGACTGGGCTCACTGCCCGAGAGTGCCGTGCAGATCAACAGCGTATACGCAGCCTTTGATGCCGAAAAACGCTTTGCCATGCAGGAGATTTCCACCGCCGATATCAAAGGGTGCATCTGCCCGGCTGTACTGCGTGGCATGAACAATCCGGACGAGTGCAAACTCTTCGGCACCGCCTGCACGCCGGAAGATCCGAAGGGGGCATGCATGGTCTCTTCGGAAGGGGCGTGTGCCGCCTATTACAGCTATGGCAGATACCGCACTGCAGGGGCAGAACAGTGAGCAGACTCGATATCAAACACGGCATCATTGAGATGGGCCACGGCAGCGGCGGCAGGGCTTCCGCCACGCTGATCGAGGAGCTGTTTGTCCGCCACTTCGATAACAGCCTGCTGAGTCAGGGCAACGATCAGGCGGCCTTTAACGTCCCTGCCGGCCGCATGGTGATCAGCACCGATGCCCATGTTATTACACCGCTCTTCTTCCCCGGCGGCGATATCGGCTCACTTTCGGTTCACGGCACCATCAATGATGTCGCCATGAGCGGTGCGGCCCCCCTCTATCTCGCCGCCAGCTTTATCATCGAAGAGGGCTTTCCGCTTGCCGATCTCGAAGCCATCGTCATCAGTATGGCCGGCGCCAGCAAGGCTGCCGGTGTGCCTGTTGTTACGGGCGACACCAAGGTGGTTGAGCGGGGCAAGGGTGACGGCGTGTTTATTACCACTACCGGCATCGGCATTGTGCCTGCCGGTGTTGATATTTCAGGGGATAGAGCCAAAGCGGGCGATGCCATCATTGTCAGCGGCTCTATTGGTGATCACGGCATTGCCATCCTCTCCAGCCGCGAAGGACTGGAATTCGGTACCGCCATGGCATCCGATTCCGCCGCCCTGCATACACTGGTGGCGGCGATGGTTGCAGACGTACCCGGCATACGCTGCCTGCGCGATCCCACCCGCGGCGGACTTGCTACCACACTCAATGAGCTGGCGCGTCAGTCCGGCGTCGGTATGCGCATTGAAGAGGCTGCGATCCCGGTCAAGGCCGAGGTCAGAGGTGCGTGCGAGCTGCTCGGCCTTGATCCGCTCTATATCGCCAACGAGGGTAAGCTGGTCTGTATCGTGGCAGCCGAAGATGCAGCGCACCTGCTCGCCATCATGCACAAGCATCCGCTGGCGCAGAATGCCGCCATCATCGGCACAGTGTGTGCGGATGCACAACAGATGGTGGTGATGCAGACCGCCTTCGGCGGCAACCGCGTTGTCGACTGGCTGGCCGGCGAGCAGTTGCCGCGCATCTGTTGAGATGTCCGCCTCACCATTAACGATCACTGTTGCGCTGCCTGCAGGTTTTGAGGCGGCAGCGGCCACGCTGGCACTGGGCGGTGAGCTGAAAAGCAGCATCTGCCTGATCAGTAATGGTAGTGCCCGGCTAAGCCGGGCGATCGGTGATCTGGAGCAGGAAGATATCTACCGCCACTTCCTCGCTTCGACTGAGCGTGTGCTGGGCGACTGCAAAGCAGAGCAGATTGTCATTGACCGCCATCCCGATTATCTGTCGACAAAATACGGGCAACAACGGGCTGGCGAATTAAACCTGTCCGTGCAGCAGGTTCAACACCACTACGCCCATATCGCCGCAGTCATGGCCGACAACGGGCTGCCGCTGGATGCAAAACCGGTACTCGGCATCGCTCTGGATGGCCTGGGGTTTGGCGAGGATGGCACCATTTGGGGCGGCGAGTTCCTGCTGGCCGATTACAGTACCTACCAACGCCTTGGCCGCTTCCAGCCTGTTGCCATGCCGGGGGGAGCCGCCGCCATCCATGAGCCGTGGCGCAATACGCTGGCGCACCTGTTACCGCTCTGGGAGACGGTAAGCACTACCTATGCCGACACCGACATCATCCGCTTTTTGAACGACAAGCCGGTTGCCATCATGCGCTCCATGCTGGCATCGGGAGTGAACGCGCCGCTCGCCTCATCCTGCGGTCGCCTGTTCGATGCCGTGGCCGCAGCAGTCGGCCTCTGTCGCGACCGGGTCGACTGTGAGGCGCAGGCGGCGATTGCGCTGGAGCAGGCTGCAAGCGCCTGTTTTGATCTTGAGGCCACCCGCTATAACTATCAGATCAGCGAAGAGAGCAACTGCCTGCAGCTGAACTGGCAGCCGATGTGGCTGGAGCTGCTGCGTGATATACAGCTCGGCAGGGAGACAGGCACCATCGCGGCACGCTTCCACCGCACCATCATTAATGCCCTGCATGTCACGGCCGTGTCACTGTGCCGCAAACAGAAGGCAGATACCATTGCCCTCTCCGGCGGCGTGTTCCAGAACCGGTTGATCAGCACCCATCTGGTATCAGCACTGCAACAGGATGGCTTTCGCGTGCTGCAACACCATCAGGTTCCCACCCACGACGGTGGCATCAGCCTCGGTCAGGCTGTTATTGCCGCAGCCATGCGCTTAAAGGAGAAGAACAGATGATCGAGATTTTACTGATGGGTTTTCTGCTCGGCATGCGCCATGCACTGGAGTCGGATCATGTGGCAGCCGTTGCCTCTCTGGTAACCAAATCACCGTCGATGCGTGAGTCGATCCACATGGGCTCCATGTGGGGGCTGGGGCATACCGTCACCCTGTTTGTCTTTGGCAGTGCGGTCATGCTGCTGGATCAGATGATTCCCGAACGCATGGCCCTGATGCTGGAGTTTACCGTCGGCATCATGCTGGTCGCGCTCGGTATTGATGTGCTGCGCCGCTTTATGCGCGAGCGCGTGCACTTCCATGCCCACCACCATGCCGATGGCACACTGCATTTCCACGCCCATACCCATACAGAGCAGACCCATCACGCAAGCGATAGCCACCTGCACACACACAGCGAACGGCTGCCGCTACGTGCCCTGCTGGTCGGCATCATGCATGGCATGGCCGGCTCCGCAGCACTGATCATCCTGACACTGCAAACCGTGCAATCCTTCACCATGGGCATGATCTATATTGCCCTGTTCGGCCTGGGCTCGATTGGCGGCATGGCAGCACTTTCCGTGGTCATTATGTTACCGCTTCGCCACTCGGCCAACCGTTATGCCAGGCTGCATCAATATCTGCAACTGGGCATTGGCGCCGCAACCATCACACTGGGTGTTACCATGATGGTAACCATTGCCGGGAGCAGCCAACTGCTGTGACAGCAATTCTTGTCGATTGAAAAATAACAGTCTTTCCCCTCTTTCATTTAAGGGTACAGGCCTGTACAATGCCGCAGCATACAAGGAGTTCACCATGGATTCGCACAACGGACCGGACAACACACCCGGCTCCCCTATCAGGCAGCAGGACCACCTGTTGCACCATTTGTACAATATTCAGCAGCAGTTCCAACATATTCCACAGCAGGCGATCAGCGATCTGGCAACCAGACTGGCCCTGCCAATCAGTCAGATCGAAGGTGTGGTCGATTTTTACTCATTCTTCCACCGCTCGCCACGCGGCCGCTACGATATCCTGTTCAGCACCTGCACCAGCTGCGGTGATCTGGCGATGATGCAGGAGCTGTGCACTCGCCTGGGTGTAAGCAAGGGCGAAACTGCTGCAGACGGATCGGTCAGTATTGCCACTGCCTCCTGCATCGGCATGTGTGATCAGGGGCCGGCACTGATGGTCAATGGCCGCACGATCACACAACTGAGCGCGCAGCGGCTGGAGATGATTGCCAAACAGGTCGAATCAGCCACCCCGCTTGATCAATGGCCGGCCGAATGGTTCCGCGTGCAGGACAATGTACGCAAGAACGGTCTGCTGCTGGGCACGGCTTTTGAAACAGGCAGCGCCCTGACTGCCGCCATCAGTCAGGGCCCGGAAGCCCTGCTGAACGAGATCACCAAATCCGGCCTGCGCGGCCGTGGTGGTGCAGGCTTTGGCACAGGCATGAAATGGAAGTTCTGCCGCGAAGCCAAGGGTGACGCCCATTATGTCATCTGTAATGCCGATGAAGGCGAGCCGGGCACATTCAAGGACCGTATCCTGCTGACCAGCCATGCCCATGAAGTATTCGAGGGCATGACCCTGTGCGGCTATGTGATCGGCGCACAAAAAGGTTATCTCTACCTGCGTGCCGAGTACCGTCATCTGTTGCCGGATTTGTACGCTGTACTGGCCAGACGCCAGCAGGCAGGCCTGCTGGGCCGCAACATCCTCGGGCAGGAGAGCTTCAGCTTCGACATCGAGATCATTGTCGGTGCCGGCGCCTACATCTGCGGTGAAGAGTCATCACTGATCGAATCGATGGAGCAGAAACGCGGTATTCCGCGCGTGCGCCCGCCATTCCCGGTCACCAGCGGTTTCCTCGGCCAGCCTACGGTCGTCAACAATGTTGAGACACTGGCTGCGGCTGCCCAGATCGCTGTGCATGGCAGCGCATGGTTCAACACACAGGGCTCGGACAAATCCGACGGCACCAAGATCCTCAGTATCAGCGGTGACTGCACCACACCCGGTATTTATGAATATCCGTTTGGCGTCAGTATCCAGAAGATACTTGATGACTGCGGCGCCGAACATGTACAGGCCATTCAGGTTGGCGGGCCATCCGGCACACTGATCGGCCCGGATGAGTTCGAGCGTAAACTGGGCTTCGAGGATCTGGCCACAGGTGGCTCCTTCATGATTTATGGCGCAGAGCGTGACCTGCTGGCTGTGATCAGCAACTTCGCCCACTTCTTTGCCCACGAAAGCTGTGGCTTCTGCACCCCGTGCCGGGTGGGTACATCGCTGCTGAGAAATGGTCTGGACAAGATCGTCAGCGGCCACGGTACACAGTATGACATGGATGAGATGTACCGCATGGCGACACTGGTTAAACGCCGCTCTCACTGCGGTTTGGGACAGACTGCACCCAATCCGATTCTGGATGCACTGCAGCGTTTTCCGAAACTGTTCGAAGAGCGACTACTGCATAGTGACTACACACCACACTTTGATCTGGATACATCGCTTGCAGAGGCACGCCAGCTCACGCATCGGGATGACGCGGAGGCACATCTGTCATGAGTAACTCAACAAACAACAGCATCACCATTGACGGCCGCGAGATCCCGTTTGAGGAAGGTCAGACCATCATGGATGCGGCACGGGCTGCCGATATCTATATCCCGCATCTGTGTCATCGTCCCGGCCTGAAACCACATGGCAGCTGCAAATTGTGCACCGTTGACGTCAACGGCCGTGCCGCCTCCTCCTGCACGCTGCCTGCAGCCAACGGTCAGGAGATCGCCAACAACACACCTGAGCTGAAGGAAGTACGTAAAAACATCACCCAGATGCTGTTTGTCGAAGGCAACCATTTCTGCCCATCCTGCGAGAAGACCGGCGACTGCACGTTACAGGCCGTGGCCTACCATCTGGACATGCTCGACGGCCATTTCCCGCAGTTCTATCCCAAGCGCAAGGTGGATGCCTCACATAAGTCCATCTTCCTGGATCGTGACAGATGTATTCTGTGTGAGCTGTGCGTGCGTGCCAGCCGTGAGGTGGATGGCAAGGATGTATTCGCCATCACCGGTCGCGGCATGGATGCGCACCTGATCGTCAACTCCGAGTCCGGCAAGTTGGGCGATAGCGATATCAGCACAGACGATCTGGCAGCGCAGATCTGCCCTGTTGGTGCCATCATGATCAAGGAACACGGATACGAAGTACCGATCGGACGCCGCACCTTCGATCTGCACTCCATTGCCGAACCCGGTCTGGAACCGGTAATCCTGCGTAAAGGAAAGCATGCCGATGAGTAAGAAAATTCGTGTAGCCACAACGTCACTGGCAGGCTGCTTCGGCTGTCATATGTCATTTCTCGATATCGACGAGCGCATTGTTGAACTGCTCGAACATGTCGAGTTCAACCGCTCCCCCATCACCGACATCAAGCAGTGTGGTCCGTGTGATATCGGCCTGATCGAGGGGGGCCTGTGCAATGCCGATAATGTGCATGTACTCAGGGAGTTCCGCGAGAACTGCAACATCATCATCGCCGTCGGGGCCTGCGCCATCAATGGCGGCGTACCCGCCATGCGCAATAACTTCACCGTTAAAGAGTGCCTGGAAGAGGCCTATCTGAACGGTATCGGCGTTGAAAATCCGATGATCCCGAACGATGTCGAGTTGCCGCTGCTGCTCTCCAAGGTGCATCCCATCCATGAAGTGGTGCATGTGGACTATTACCTGCCGGGTTGCCCGCCGCCGGCCGATGCCTTCATGAAGGTATTGACCGACCTGCTCGAAGGCAAGGAGCCCAGCCTGCCCAAAGAGATTCTGCACTACGACTAAAACCATCTTTCACCACGAAGAACACGAAGAAAGACATGTCGATATTTACACCCGTTTGTCCTTCGTGGTAAACCGCTTTTGATTTCAAGGAGATACATATGAGTGAACAAATGCGCCGCATTGCCATCGACCCGGTTACACGCGTCGAAGGTCATGGCAAAATAACCCTGCTGATGGATGCCGAAAATCGTGTGCATGAGGCCCGCCTGCATATCGTCGAATTCCGCGGTTTTGAGAAATTTATTCAGGGCCGCCCCTTTGATGAGGTCCCCACCTTCGTACAGCGGTTGTGCGGCATCTGCCCGGTCAGCCACCACCTGGCTGCAGCCAAAGCCGTCGATCAACTGGTTGGCGTGGATGAGCTGACACCTACCAGCCTGAAACTGCGCCAGCTGCTGCACTTCGGCCAGACACTGCAATCACACGCGCTGCACTTTTTCCACCTCTCATCGCCCGATCTGCTGTTCGGATTCGGCAGTGATGTGGCCATGCGCAATATTGTCGGCGTTATCGACAAACATCCGGAGATCGCCATCAAGGGCGTGAAGATGCGCAAATACGGGCAGCAGGTGATCGCCGCCATTTCCGGTAAACGCGTACATGGCTCGGCCGCAGTACCGGGCGGCATGAACAAGTCACTGAGTGTGGAAGAGCGCAATGTACTGCTGGCCGATATCGCAGATATCAAGAGCTGGGCCCAGGACGCTGTAACGCTGAATGAGCAGATCCACATGACGCATGCGGAAAATCACGGTTTTGCCACACTCAACACCCACTTCCTCAGCATGGTCGGCGGCGGCGGTGAACTGGAGCTCTATCACGGTGGTCTGCGTGCCAGAAAGCCGAATGGTGATACGATCTTTGACCATTTCGACTACCGTGGCTATCAGGATATTATCCGCGAAGAGGTACGTCCGTGGAGCTATATGAAGTTCCCTTACCTGACCTCACTGGGCAAGGATGAGGGGTGGTACCGCGTAGGGCCTCTGGCGCGCGTGAACAACTGCGATTTCATCAGCACACCGATGGCGGAAGCTGCACGTCAGCGCTTTAGGGCATTTGCGGATGGCGGCTTTGTCCATGATACACTGGCCTATCACTGGGCGCGCATGATCGAGGCACTCCATTGTGCGGAATCCATTGAACTACTGCTCAATGATCAGGATATCTCCGGCGATGATCTGGTTGTAACCGGTGAGAAGCAGAGTGAAGGCATTGGTGTCATCGAAGCACCGCGCGGCACCCTCTTCCACCACTACAAAATCGATGAGGAGGGTCTGATCGAGAAGGCCAACCTGATTGTATCCACGACCAGCAATAATCAGGCGATGAACGAATCAGTACGCTCGGTAGCCAACGAGTACATCGATGGCAATGAAATCACCGAAGGGCTGCTGAATCACCTGGAAGTAGCTGTGCGCGCATACGACCCCTGCCTGTCGTGCGCCACACATGCCATGGGCAAGATGCCGCTGCAGGTGGAGCTGATTGATGCCAACGGTACGCTGGTCGATCGCGTCACCAAGGGTAGCAACGGCAGCATCGAACGCTCGCTTTGAGCGCGGATCAACCCATACTGATATTCGGCTACGGTAATCCGGGCTGCGGCGATGATGCCGTGGGCCCGGACCTGATCGAGCGCATTGCAGCGATGCAGTTACAGGGTGTTGCCTGCATCACCGATATGCAGTTGCAGGTGGAGCACGTCATCGATATGGAGAATCGCGATCTGATTCTCTTCATCGATGCCGATGCCTCGTGCGCCGATCCGTTTCACTTCTCCGAAATCGGTGCGGAAAAAGATGGCAGCTATACCAGCCATGCCATGACTCCGCATGCGCTGCTGCAGGCCTATCAACAGGTCTACGGCTGCCATTCCCCGCCATGCTTTCTGCTGCGCATTCGCGGCTACCAGTTTGAGCTGGGCGATGCCTACAGCGCGCAGACAACTGCCAACCTCAATGCCGCCACACACCTCACCCAACAGCTGTGCAGCAACCCCGATATCGGTCAATGGCGCGCATTGTTAACGGCGTAACAAGCTATCTCTATGCGACGACGGCCCATTCCGCCAGTTTACCGGCACGATCCAGTGCATACAGCTCATCGCAGCCGCCGACATGGCGGTCATTGATAAATATTTGCGGTATCGTTCTCGTCCCCGGTGCCCGGCGGCTCATCTCCTCGCGTTTGCAGGCGTTGGCCTGCACATCGTATTCGGTGAAGGTGTAACCGCGCTGCTTTAGCAGCGTCTTGGCTTTCAGGCAGTAAGGGCAATAGCCCCCGGAATAGATCTCTATATTCGGCATGTAATTCTCCTTTGCAGATATGCGTTAGTAGCTGGTGCGGGCTGTTTCTTACAAGCTTGCACCGCCCTTACCTCGGAAAGCACTTATCCCGATACCGTTCGCTCAAGCAGCGCCTGATGTTTCCGGCTTAAGGCAAAGGCCTTGATCTGTGCAAACGGCAGGTGGTCACCTTCATCGCGAGCGTAGTGAGCGAACTGGATGATCCCCGACGCATCAACCAGAAAGTCGGCCGGCATCGTGGTCATGCTGCCCTGAATGGTGGTCGGCAGATAACCTTTGGCCATACCCCTGATCAGGGTCGGCATACGCATCAGCATCCCCTTGAACAGGCCTGCCACAGAGTGCTCAATGCCGTAAGCCCGATAATAGCGATTATCCGCATCGGCCAGGATCGGGAACGGCGCATGGTGGCCTTCGGCATGCTTTTGCAGGTTAGGCAAAGGCGAGTCAAAAATCGCCACGATACCGAGCCTTCCCTCCAGCTCATCAAAGCGCTTCACCAGCTCATGCAGGCGCAGATTGCAGAACGGACAGGCGGCAAAGCGAAAAAATGAAACCATATACGCCTTACCCTGCATGCACTGGCTATCAAACAGCGAGCCATCAATGGCCGGCAGCACAATCGGAATCACGCTCTGCTGACTAGTGAGCCTGACCACTGGCGGCATGGCGTTTACTCCTGCCATTCGCGTGCCTTGAAGAGATCATCCACCGGTGTTGCAAACAGGTGATTGGCGTAGTTGCTGATGGTTTTAACGCTGATCGCCAGCAGCATATCGAGCAGATGCTGCTCGCTGAAACCGGCAGCGAAAAACTGTTGCAACTGCTCGCTATCCGGCCGGCCCTGTGTCTGTTGCAGATGCAGCGTAAAACTGCTTAGTGCACGCAGTTTATCATCGCCAATTTCGCTGCCGTCGCGAATGGCATCGGTAACCGCTGCAGGTACCTTCGAGACATGGTCGGCCAGAAAGCTGTGGGCGGCCACACAGTAGTGACAGCGGTTGGCCCGACTGATGGTGAGCAGCACCACCTCCTGCTGGGCCGGTGAAAATCCCGATTCAGTGCGGAATTTATCGTAACCGAACAGATAGGTCTCCAGCAGGTAGGGGGCATTAGCCATATTGGCGTACATATTGGGCAGAAAGCCGAGCTTTTTTTCGGCCTGCTGCAGCAAATTGCGGATCTTGCTATCCTCATCCCGAATCGTGCGGGATGGCAGATGGATCAGTGGTAATGACATCGTAGACTCCTCGCCGGTATCTCTCCGGCACGCAAATGCTAACGCCTGCCGATATACGATGAATGTCTGTTATGCTATGTTTCATGTCCGTTCGTCCAGAATCGTACAGCAGGAGTGGATATGGATGTATTAAGCGACCTGCTCGCTTCCATGCGGCTGAGCGGCGATGTCTTTTTTCGCTGCGCCTTTTCCGGCCCGTGGGGTATGCAGATTGATCAGACGCCGGTAGCGGAGTTTCACCTGATCGTAGAAGGCAGTTGCTGGGTGCGTGTCGCAGGCCGTCCCGATCTTGTCCGGTTCAGCGCCGGCGATATTGTGCTCTTTCCGCACGGCCATGCACATGTGCTGCTCGATGCGCCGGAGAGCCCGGCTGTTGCGGCCAGCGTGATTGTGCCGGAGATACCGGCCGACTACGGCACCATCACCTATGGCGGTGGAGGTGATCCGGTCGGCATGCTCTGCGGCTACTTCAAGTTCGACCGGCGCGGCCACACGGCCCTGCTGATGGCGCTGCCGCCGTTCATTCATATTCATGCAATGGACGTGGCCGATGATTTTCCCTGGCTGCAAACCACCATGCAGTTTATCGATTATGAGACCCGCCACGTACGGCCCGGCACCGATGCCGTGGTTGCCCGCCTTGTGGAAGTGCTGTTCATGCAGATCATGCGAGCGTATAGCGCCACCAGCCGCGACGCTGCGGGGCTGCTCGGGGCAATTACCGATGCACGCATAGGCAGGGCGCTGAGCTGCATGCACGCTGAGCCGGGTGCCAACTGGACACTGGCGCAGCTGGCCGGACACGCCGGCATGTCCCGCTCGGCCTTTGCCGCCGGGTTTCAGCAGCAGGTCGGGCAAACGCCGATGCACTATTTAAGCGAGTGGCGCATGCTCAAGGCCCGCAGGCTTTTGGAGACATCGCGCCGGAGCATGGGCGATATCGCCGAAGCGTGCGGTTATCAGTCGGAGTCGTCGTTCAGTAAAGCGTTCAAAAAACAGTTCGGCAGCTCGCCCGGCATGTTGCGCAGAAGCAGTAAATAAACCTTAAGTCGCGTCTGTTTGCAGGTGATCGGCAGCCAGCAACACCAGTTCGTGAATCAGATCGATATCGATCTCCGGCTTCAGCTGTGCAGCGCTACCCATGCGCCCTGTCGGGCGCAGATGATAGTTGCCGTCACCCTTGTCAAACAGCGACTCGCCGCCGCAGTTGCGGCAAAAGAGATGATCACCGCTCTGATGATGCCTGGAGACTACAATCGTCGGGCCGCAGACAGGGCAGGTGAGCACCGGAATCCCCGCCTCGCTGTGGCCGATGATATGATCCAGCCGGCCGCGCGCGCCCATATCGAGAAACAACCGCCCCAGCTTGTGGTCAAATTGACGTCCCAGATTCTCCTCAACAATCGTTAGCACCCTGGCCTGCGGCATGCCCTGCCGGTAGGGGCGTGTACTGGTCATCGCATCAAAGGCATCACAAATGCCGACAATGCGTGCCTCAACGGGAATATTCTCTCCCTCCAGCCCGTGCGGGTAGCCGGTACCTGCCGGGGTTTCATGATGCGACAGCACGGCCGCCCGCATCAGCTCCGCCAGCGGATGCCCCGATAACAGCCGATCACCCACCTCCGGATGCGTTTTGATCACCGCATACTCCGCTTCGCTCAACGGCCCGGCCTTACCCAGGATGGCATCGGCAACAGCGATCTTACCCAGATCATGTAAAAAGCCGCCAACCGAAATACGCGCGATCTCTGCTGCAGGCAGGCCGGCCTCCCCGGCGAGCAACAGCGCATACTGTGATACCCGCCACAGGTGACCGCCCGTATACGGGTCACGCGCCTCAACCATGGAGGCCATAACAAACAGACTCTGCAACAGATCTTCAATGTGCTTCATTGGCTTTTCGCTCCTCATCATACAGGTAGAGTTGATAATCATTGCGGTCGGCCTGTTGCAATGCCCGCTCAATCAGTTGTTTCGCATCGGATTGTTGTGAGTCAGCCAGTAACCCCTGATACACGCCCTTGTAGAAGTGATCCGGCACCACATCAACGGAGAAGCGCACACTTGCCGCTCGCTGCGGCAGATGCTCGAAGGTAAATACCCTGCTCTCTCCCGGTAGCAGACGTGTATCACTGAGCTCCTGCCAGCCGTTACTATAGGCCACCCTGCGCTCAATACTCCACGCCTTCTGCTCAAGAACCCCGCCCTGCCTGTCCAGCGCCAGCATAGAGACCGTCACTTTCGGCGTCACATAGGTGGGAAAGGCATGGCCTATCCACGTTGAGGTGATGGTCAGGCTGGCGGTATTGCCTTTAAGCACCGGTTTGAAGGTGAGCCCCTTGCGCACCATGCCGGCATCATGGATGCCTTTGAACGCATGTTTGCGGTCCGGCATATGACAGGTCTGGCATTGAACCCCTTCAGCGGCAAAGCGGCTCTGTTGCCACTCCACCAGCGTATTTTCCATCGGTTTGCCATTGATGGCATAGGTCTGCGGAAACTGGTGACAGCTGGCACAGAATTGCGAGCTGCTGAATTTCTTGCTGCCGGTAAAACCGCCATGTGCGGCCCCCGCCACCGGGCCAGTTCTACCCGTATCACGCTGGGGCGGGCCAAAGCGCTGCCAGCCGCGCACATGACAGGCAGCACAGGTCACGCCCGCATGGCGCAGTGGCAAACGCGGCGCATCCATATCGTATTCCCTGTCAAAACCTAACGGCTGTTTCAGTTTGGCTGCCAGCGAGGCGTGCAGTTGCGGCATATCGGGCAGGCGTTGTTCAGCAAGAGGCGCATGGCACTTCAGGCAACCATTACTCGCGCTCAATCCCAGATGCGGAAACTGGCCGATCAATCCAGGTGAATAGGCAAGCGAGTGCTGACTCTCTTGCCAGGCATTGAATTGCGCGGCATGGCATTGGGCGCAGGCTTCCGGTGCCATATCCCGCTCAAGATCAGACCAGTCATGCGGCTCACTGCCGCCCGTGGCCACCGGCTTCGCCCAGTAGCTCTCAAGCCAGCCCTGATGCGGGGTCGCCGCGATCAGGAACAGCCCCATCAACAGCACAGCAAGTGGCGGCATCAGTCGTTTCAACATAGAGAACCTCTCCCGGCAATAGCTTTGGAGCAGCACAGGCGCATGATCATGAACGCTTCACACCCGTGCTGTCCATCTGCTTCTAACGCTGCTCGTGTATATACTGCATGCGATAGGCACGGTAATAGGCCGCCATCGCTGTCAGCTCTTTTGAGTCTTTGGCAAAGGGCTTGCCCTTCATCGGATTGAGCATGCAGTAGTTGATCATCTGATCCAGCGAAACCACATCACCCACCATCTTCACATAGTGCGGAAAGTTCTGATTGCGATCCAGATTGAGCAGGTCGTGATCCGAGTGGCAGGAGAGGCAGGCCATGCCGGATGTGCCGAGGTTTTCATCGTTCCACATCTGTTTGCCCAGCTCTGCTGCCTGCCGGAAGTTGTCAAAGGCATGCTCGCGAATCGGTGTGTTGCCCGGTGTGCCCCACTGCCCCTTCACCTGTTTCATACTGCACGGGTTACAGGGGTTGGCAGGTTTCTGCATCGAACACGGGTTTGCAGGTTTTGTCTTTATCGAACAGGGGTTGCACGGGTTCATCTGCTTCTTCATGGCGCAAGGATTGCATGGGTTCACCTGCTCTTGCATCGAACATGGGTTGCATGGATTGCTGCCTGCCATGACCGGTGTGCTCATCATCAACAGCCCCAGCATGATGGCGGCAGTAGCCAGTATTCTTTTCATATGATTCTCCTTAATGTCGCCATCCCCTTGGGGAGGGCCTGGTTGTCAGTCGGCATCTGCTCAGAAACCTTACAACGAAAACAAAAGATCCCGCCGGCATGGCGGGGTCTTTGTCGAAGGCTACTGCTTCACTTTATGTTGCACGGATTACAAGGGTTCATTTTCTGCTGTTTCATCGCGCATGGGTTCTGTTTTTTCTCATGTTTCATTTTCATCGCACACGGGTTCATCGCCTTCATCGCACATGGATTGCACGGGTTGGCAGCCTCGTGCATAGCGCACGGGTTGCATGGATTGTGACTGCCGGCATTGGCTGTCGCGGCAAAGCCGAAAATCATCAGTGGTAGCATGATGGATAATATTTTTTTCATGGGGGTACCCTCTCTTTCTCTTTTTTGTAGCCTTTGTCTGGCAGAGATGCCGGTAAGTCGAAGGGATTTCGGATTTCTTACAAACAGATCTCACAGCTGTAATCGCAGGAGTGCGGGAGAAGGCAGTGCCGGTTCGTCATTCAATCATTTATTCAGGAGTATCAGCAGGAGCTTACGGCAGGACAGGAGAATAGAACTCCTCAGCTCCAAACAACACGATAAATGCAATGCTCCAGATTTCAGCTATAGTCAAACATTCGGGGATGTATGGTTCGAAGAATCCGTAGGCCTCCGTGTTACTAAAACATGGAGGGCATGTGCAGATAATTTCAAAGATTGAAATAAATTACTTTAGGTCAGTTTATAGCGTCACCCTTTCAAAAAATAATGATATCAATGTACTAATTGGAGGAAATGACGCTGGCAAATCAAATATTTTAAAGGCATTAAATTTATTTTTTAATAATGATACAGAGTTAGCTTGTCCTTATCATTTCTACGATGATCTCTCTAGGCTGCGAGAAGAGGAGGCAAGGGCAGCTAAAGGGAGGGCTTTTTTATGGATTCGAATTACATTCAATAACTTTCTAGGATGGAAATCTCTACCTAAAACATTTGCGGTAAAGAAAACGTGGAACCGCTATTCTGATGAGCCTGATACTACATATTTCCCCAAACATTGCCTTTGTCTTCTGTTGGACGATTTCTGAACAAGCTATCTTTTCAATATATACCAGCAGTAAGGGGAAAGGATATTTTTCAACACTATTTAAATGAGCTACATGATGCGTTGATTGATGATGAAAAAGCTGGAGTTAGATCTGCTTCAGACCAACTGATCAGCGCAATCAATACGAGTACGCTGGATATGTCCGAAAAAGTAATGACCGGAATAGGCGTTGATAGCAGCATTCAAGTTCCTAAAGACCTAAGGGACCTTTTCTCAGCGCTGGATTTTTCAACAAAATATTCAACCTATGATGTTCCATTACAAAAAAGAGGGGATGGAATCCAAGCTCGACATATTCCATTTATCCTTGATTTTATTGCTAGGCACTCAAAGAAACACCATATATGGGCATATGAAGAGCCTGAAAACTCCTTGGAAATGGGAAAGGCCTTTGATTTAGCGGCCCAATTCAAACAAGATTTCTCTCAAGATAATCAAATATATTTAACTACACATTCTCCAGCATTTTATGATTTAGCTGGTGAGCATGTAAATAAATGGATGATATTTCCACAGACAAATGAAGATGGAATATTAATGACTGATGCACGTCCACTTAATGAACACCACCCTGTAGACGAGGCGATGGGAATTGCTAGCTTGATCTCTGACCGTGCTAAAGAACTTTACCATGAAATATCGGAGCTCTCACAGGCAAAAATAGATTTGGATTCGCAAGTCGCTGCAGCTACAAGGCCTCAGGTATTCGTAGAGGGGCCAAGCGACAAAATAATCTTAGATATGGCGTACAATAAACTTTTTAATGGTGAATGTTTTTGTGAGTTTCATCCTGCAGGTGGAGCGTCCAAGATTACGTCTTATATGAAATCACTTAAAGATTTGATTTCCTATGATGGAGTGCCCGTCATTGGCTTGTACGATAATGATAGTGCTGGACGGGAAGGATTTAACCGTTTTGCAAACATGCACAATGTTTCGGGATCTGGGTTCAAAATCATAAAAAAAGACCGCGTTTATTGCGGCAAGTTGCCTATTCCCAGTGAATTACAGCAGATTTCTGAAGCAGCAGGAATTCAAGTACCTTTACCAATTGAATTTATGTTTCCAGCCAGTGTAATAAATGATGCTATTGCTGCAGGTGTGTTGGTTGTTGAGGATAGAATGACCTGCTTAAGAGATGATGAGTTTTCTATTCCAGCCAACTTATCAGATGTTCTTTCAGAAAGGCTACCAGAAACTCATAGTTATCTGGCGCGCAAGGTCAATGATGGTTCAAAAATGGCTTTTGCAGCGACAGTTGAAACATTAGATATTGAGCACTGGTCAGCATTCACTGAACTGTTTGAAACTCTACTGGGCATTTGCGACCCACATGATTAAGGGAAAAATCTCGATATATATTTTCTCGGTGATCAGTATCTCCTCCCTCCAAAAGTGTCCATATTTGACACTCAGCGGTTCTTGGCATTCAGCCGCCAGTCGTACTCCTCATATTCGATATCGATACCACCGGCCAGCAGGCGTTTGGTATCAGTCGCCGACAGGCCGAGGGCTGCTGCATGGCGGGCAAAAAAAGACGGCTGGGCATAGAGCCCCCGCCACCCCTTTTCGAAATCATCCCGATACCATTTGAAGATTGATGAAACCCTGAGCACGTTACCCTGCAAGCGGTTGCGGCTGCGATCACTGAGGAACAGACGCGTCTGCTCCTCGAGCTGGGCATCGAGCCTGTCGCCGCTATAGGCCTCGGGACGCAGGGCCGGGCAACCAATGCTGGCGCAGTTGACGGCGAAATGGATACGCGGGTCATTATAGCGGCCCGATCCCCGGATCAGCTTGTGCTCGATATCATCAAGCGAACGGGTTTTGCCCAGCAGCGGGATGAATACCTTGTGCCACGGGGAGGAGAACAGCGAGCCGGTATCCTTGATCGATGTGATGTCGGGGTAAGCCGTCAGCACCAGACTCACCGTCCAGGCGTTGTATGCGTTGATCAGGAAGGCCAGCTGCTCCGTATCACCCCAATGGTCGAATTCATCCTCTTTAACGCCGGAGAGGCGATCCTGATAGGCCTGAAGACATGTTTGTGCCGTGGCAAAGCCTGCATAATCGACAACCGTGGTGACGCCCTGCGGTTGCACATGTTGTTTCAGCAAAGCATCCCACCCACTGTGATCAAATGGTTCGGCCAGTGCCGCCGGCACCAGCAACCAGCTGCATAACAGCAGCAGCGATGCACGTAACATTGCCCCTACCCCCTGCGCCAGGTGTGATAGCGACGCAGCCAGCTTAAGATCCGCTTCGGCGCATGCGCCCGCTTCCACTCACCGGCGGCATACTTGTTGGCCTCGGCCCACGTGGGGTAGGAGTGAATAGTACCGAGAATCTTGTTCAGCCCCAGCCCGTGCTTCATGGCCAGCACAAACTCCGCCAGCAGATCGCCCGCATGTTCACCGACAATGGTGACACCGAGGATGCGATCCTTACCCGGCAGCGTTAATACCTTCACAAAGCCGTGCGCCGCACCGTCGGCTATGGCGCGATCCAGATCATCCATGCCGTAGCGGGTCACTTCAAAAGCCACCCCCTGCTCTCTGGCCTCCTGCTCGTTGAGTCCCACCCTTGCCACTTCCGGATCGATAAACGTGGCCCACGGGATCACCCGATAATCGACCTTGAAGCGTTTCAGGTTACCGAACAGCCCGTTCACCGCCGCATACCACGCCTGATGCGCGGCCACATGGGTAAACTGATAGGGCCCTGCCACATCACCGGCGGCATAGATATTCGGATAGATCGTTTCCAGATATTCATTGGTCACAATCGTGCGCGCGGTCTCGATACCCAGCTCTTCGAGCCCGTAACCGGTAAGGCGCGCCGAGCGGCCTACCGCACACAGCAGCTCATCAAATTCGATCCGCCGCTCCTCTCCGTCATGCTCGACAACAATGAATTTGCGCTCGCCATCGCGCTCGCAGCGCAGTGCCTTGTGAGCGGTCAGCAGCTCGATGCCATCGCGCCGCAGCGAGGCTGCCGCCAGTACGGAGACCTCCTCATCTTCACGGATCATGATGCGGGGCGCCATCTCCACCTGGGTTACGGCTGAGCCCAGCCGGGCCATGCTCTGCGCCAGCTCACAACCGATCGGGCCGCCACCCAGCACCAGCAGCCGCTTTGGCGGCGTATCCAGCCCGGCAAAACGCTCCCACAGCGTATCGCTGGTGACATAGCCGACCTCTTCAATACCGGGCAGCGGCGGCACAAACGGGCGGGCACCGGTGGCAATGACAATAGCGCGTGTGGTCAGCCGCTGCACCTCGCCGTCGTTAGTGGTGATCTCCACGGTCCACGGATCTACAATGCGGGCATAACCCTGCAACACCTCGACACCGAGGGCGGTGTAGCGCTCGCTGCTGTCGTGCGGTTCCACGGCGCGAATGACATCATGCACGCGCTGCATCACCTGCTTGAATGAGAAGCCGGGCTCCGCACTGGTCAGGCCATAGTCGCCGGCATGGCGCATCTGATGGGCCAGTTTGGCGCTGCGGATCAGCGCCTTGCTGGGAATACAGCCGTAGTTGAGGCAGTCGCCACCCATCTTGTGTGTTTCGATCAGCGTCACCTTCGCATTAACCGCCGCCGCAATATAGGCCGACACCAGACCACCGGCACCGGCGCCGATCACCACCATATTGCGATCGAAGCGCGCAGGCTTCTTCCAGCGTGCATAGACACGACGCGCCCTGATCAGCGCCACGGCTTTTCTGGCCAGCAGCGGGAAGAGGCCGAGCAGGGCAAAGGAGAAGATAAGCGCCGGCGACAGGATACCGGACAATGAATCAAGCTGTGCAAGCTGGGTACCGGCATTCACATAGACAATGGTGCCGGCCAGCATACCAAGCTGGCTGATCCAGTAGAATGTCACGCCCCGGATGGCGGTCAGCCCCATCAGCAGATTGATCAGAAAGAACGGGAACAGCGGAATCAGCCGCAGGGTGAACAGGTAAAAGGCGCCGTCCCGTTTGATCCCCGCATTGATGGCGCGCAAACGCTCGCCATCAAATTTCGCATGCACCATATCGCGCAGCACATAGCGGGAGACCAGAAAGGCGAGCAGCGCGCCGGCGCTGGAGGCGAAGGAGACAATGATGGTACCGGCCATCAGACCGAACAGCGCACCGCCGGCCAGCGTCATGATCGCCGCCCCCGGCAGCGAGAGTGCTGTCACCAGCACATAGATCAGAAAAAAGATGCCTGCCGCCAGAAAGGGTGAGGATGAGCGCCATGCTTCAAAGCTGGCCAGGCTCGCCTTCATGCCGGTAAGCGTAAGCAGTTCATTCAGGTCAAAGTAAAAGAACAGACTTGTTGCCAGCACCATCAGCAGGACCAGGAACAGTTTTTTCATCGATATTCTCCTCATGGTGCGCTGCTGCAATCTGACGGCTCAGCCCCGACAATCAGCACACAGCCCTTAGACGGCATCATGAGCAGATTCTTACAAAGAGATTCAGCTGATACGGCGGACCTCTACTTCAACGGTCAGTTGCTGTTGCACATCGCCGCGAAAGAGCCCTTTTACCGGCGTCACATCGTAATAGTCGCGACCAACAGCCGTACGGATGTACGGCCAGCCGACCAGCTTGTTATTGGTCGGATCGATGCCGCACCAGCCGGTTTCAGGGTGCCATGCCTGCACCCAGGCGTGGGTTGCTGCCGCCCCGCGCAGCTGCTCACCACCGCCCTTGCTCGTATCCGCATCATAGATATAGCCGCTGACATAACGGGCCGGCACGCCGGCCAGGCGCAGCACGCCGATCATCGCATGCGCCATATCCTGACAAACGCCGCCGCCATGCTTAAACAGCTCTTTCGGTGTGGAGTGAACATGCGTCACATCCGGATCGTAACGGAAGTTGCCGACAAAATAAGCGGCAAGATCAGAGAGGCTCTGTGCAAACGCATCTTCAGGCATGGCCGGATTCACGCCATGCAAAACGGATGCATACTCATCCAGCATCGGCACCCCCTTCGACCAGTGCAGGAACTCGGCAAAGCGCTGCTCGGCCGGACGCGGGTCGGGTATGACAACACCTGCTGAGATGCGGTTTGCTGTGCGCACCACGGCCTCGGAGACAATCTCGACATGTTTGTGCGGCCCGATAATATCGAAGTGGTGGACAATATTGCCGAAGTAATCGCGGTGCATACCCACTGCGCACGCCGGCGTAACGCGCATTTTGGATTCTACGATATCCTGCATGGGCGTGGCTGCCGGCATCATATGCATTTCCGAGTAACCGAGCGTCACCGGCTCGGTATAATCAAAGCGCGTCACATGCCTGAGCGCCAGCGTGGCATATACATCCGCGTCGTAAAGTTTATCCGTCATGACATACCGCCTGCTGTTGTTGCTGGGCCTGTACGCCCATCTGCACCTCGCGCCCGAAAGCATCGAGAATAATCATCGGATCCAGATAGCTGGCGAGCAGCTGCTGATGTATCTGGGCGCAGCTCTGCTCGATATACTCCATATGATGCTTCAGCCCCTCCTGCAGCACACTCTCACCACTGCCCTCCTGCAGCTCTTCGAGAAAGTTGGCTACCTGCGCGAGCAGCAGCCGCTGTGACTCGGTATGGGTGCGTATACCACGCAGCCCGTTTAGTACCTGCGTAATGCAGTAGCAGAGTGAGCGCGGGAAACGCGGATCATACAGCATCAGATTCACCACTTGCGGCGGAGAGATACGCGCCCGATAGAGGCGACGATAGGCTTCAAAACCGGAGACCGAACGCAGCAGGGCCTGCCATTGATGCAGATCCAGAGGCCGGCCCACCTCATCCACCTCGGGCAGCAGCAGGTGATATTTGATGCCGAGGATACGGCTGGTCATCGCCGCCCTCTCCAGATTGCGGCCCAGACGCAGAAACTGCCAGGCTTCGCCGTGCACCATGGTATTATCGGAGTAACCCTGAAAGGCATTACAGAAGGACTGGATGCGCTTGTTAAAGTGGTAGCTGCCTTTGCTCAGCACCTCATTGAGCTCCAGCCCCTCCATCTCCAGATGCATCTGGTTCAGATGTTCCCACATCTCCTCGCTGATGCGCTCACGCATGGTACGGGCATATTCACGGCCAAGCTTCAGGCTCACCATGACCGAGTGGGGATTATCCTCGCTGAGCAGCAGAAAATCGTAGACATTGGCCTCATTGACCTCTTCGTAGAGCGAGTCGAACAGCTCCCGTGAACCGGTAATGGCGAGCATCGGTGACCAGACATCCAGATCGGAGAAGTAGTCCAGCTCCAGACTCATGCGGTGATTCACATCCAGAATACGTGTCACATTCTCGGCACTCTCGATGCGCCGGCCAAGCTCGTACATACCGCGTGCGATTCGACTAAGCATCACCCTCTCCCTCACCGGGATACAACACCCAGGTATCCTTGCTGCCACCGCCCTGTGATGAGTTCACCACCAGCTTGCCTTCGGCCAGCGCCACCCGGGTCAAACCACCCGGCAGCACGGAAATCTGCTCATCCGCACCACAGACCGCATAGGGTCGGAAATCGACATGCCGCGGTTGCAGGATTTTCTGTCCCTGCTTCTCAACCAGTGTCGGATGCGTGGAGAGCTTCTGTACCGGCTGGGCAATGTAGTGCTCCGGATTCTCCGCGATCAACAGGCGGAACTCGGCAATTTTTTCAGGCGTGGACTGCGTACCGACCAGCATACCGTAGCCACCCGAGGCATCGGTAGGCTTGACCACCAGCTCCTCCAGATGCGCCAGCACATAGGCCAGATCTTCCGGCCGGCGGCAGAGATAGGTTGGTACCAGATCAAGGATAGGCTCTTCATGCAGATAATACCTGATCATCTCCAGTGTATAGGCATAGATGGCCTTGTCGTCGGCCACACCCGTACCCGGCGCATTGGCCAGCACCAGATTACCGGCCCGATAGGCATGCATAATACCCGGAACACCCAGCATCGAATCCATCCTGAAGGTGAGCGGATCGAGAAAATCATCATCCACCCGGCGATAGAGCACATCCACACGCACCAGCCCTTCGGTGGTTTTCATATACAGCACATCGTTATCGACGATCAGATCCGAGCCTTCCACCAGCTCGGCACCCATCTGGTTGGCCAGAAAGGCATGCTCAAAATAGGCTGAATTGAATGAGCCGGGGGTAAGCACGGCGATATTCGGACTCTGTTGCGGCGACAATGAGGCCAGCGCATCAAACAGCATCTGTGGATAATGATCGACAGCCCTGATGCGGTGCTGCCGCAACAGTTTGGAGAGCACCCTGCCCATCACCCATCTATTCTCCACCACATAGGAGACGCCCGACGGGGAGCGCAGATTATCCTCCAGCACCAGAAAGTCGCCGTCACCGTTACGAATCAGGTCGATGCCGCTGATATGCACATAGACGCCGCCCGGCACATCCAGATGCATCATTTCACGGCAGAAATAGGGCGAGTTGACGACCAGATCGGTCGGGATAATCTGATCCTTGAGAATCTGCTGATCATGATAGATATCATGCAGAAACATATTCAGGGCTTTTAACCGCTGCTGGATACCGGCTTCCAGATGAGCCCATTCGCTCGCCTCCAGCATGCGCGGAATCAGATCAAACGGGAAAATCTTTTCGGTACCGCGGGCATCGGAGTAAACGGTGAATGTCACCCCCTGATTGAGCAGGGAGATATCCGCCTCATACTGGATAGCGGCCATATCCTGACTGTTGAGCTTGCGCAGGTAGGTATAGAGCTTGCGGTAGTGGGGACGGGGCTTTCCCGACGGATCAAACATTTCGTCATAGAATGAGCTGCTGTCATAATTCGGCCAAAGCGATCCATGTATACCCATACTGTTCTTTCTCCCATGGTCCCTTTAAATTGTCAATGCTATTGCCTGTCGAGCAGCTCCACATTGACGCCCTGTTCTGTGGGGAATACGGCCGGGCCGAACTGGTTGTAGACCGCCACATCCGCAGCATCACGACCATAGCCGATGCTTACGTAGCCGCCCCGCAGTTCGTTCTGCGTCGCATCAAAAGCGTACCAGCGTCCGCCCACATAGGCCTCGAACCATGCATGCATATCCATCGGCTCGAGTCCGTGCAGGTAACCCACCACCAGTCGCGCCGGAATACTGAGGCTGCGGCACAGGGCAATGCCCAGATGCGACAGATCCCGGCACACGCCGGACTGTCTGAGATTGACCTCTACCGCTGACACCGGGATATCGCTGCTGCCGGGCTGATAACGGATGCTGTCGCGCAACCAGCTTTCGATGGCAGCCACCTGATTGTAGCCGGGCAACCGGTCCGCCGTGATCGCGCTGGCCATCTGGCCGAAACGGTCCGACTCGCAATAGCGACTGGGCAGCAGGTAGCCGAGCACGGCATCGGGCAGATTGCGTATGTCGACGAAGGCCGCATCCGGTGCCCGGTCCTGCTGATCGGCAGTCATGACCTCGGCGCTGGTATCAATGGTAAACAGCCCCGGCGGCGCAGTCAGTCGCTGACAGAGATTACCGTAGATATCGGTAAATTCGGTGACCGCAACACTGGGCTGCAGCCTGTACTCCTCGCGCGCTATCCATTGCAGTGAGCCGCTGCGCGGGCGCAGCATGAGAATGAACGGGGTAGGTTCAGTAATATCGAAGCTTAAATGGCAGCTGGTGCGTAACCACATGGTTCAGGCCCTGTAAGCCTGTTTCAGCTGCGCGACTGGTTGCTGTTCGTGACCGGGATGGCATTGTTGTTGTCAACCGGCGTTTCCCAGTAAAACTTCGGTAGGCCCTGCAGCGCCTTGACCAGCCCCTCATTCCATGTCTCGGCAATCTCTTTGGCAAAGACATTATCCACGGAGAGATGCAGTTGATGGGTGAAATTCAGGCTGTCTTTTTCATAGACCAGCAGATCGATAGGCGGCCCCACGGTCAGGTTACTGCGCACGGTCGAATTCATCGATACAAGCGCGCAGCGGCCGGCACGCTCAAGTAACATATTGCGCTTGACCACCCGATCCAGAATTGGCTTGCCGTACTTGGCTTCGCCAATCTGCAGGAAGGGATGCTCATCCGACTCATGGATATAATTACCCTGCGGATAGATCATCAGCGTTTCATGGTCGGCCGTGCCGATCTGTCCGGCCAGGATAAAGGAGGCTTCAAAACTGGTATTGCCGGTGTCCCGCACCACATGCAGGTTTTGCACGCTCATATTCACCGAAGCGATATAATCGGCCGCCTCCTGCATATTGTTCAGGGAGAGCAGATTGGGCATCGCCCTGTTTTCCAGATCGGCATTGATACGTTTGATGACCAGTTGCGTTGTCGCCAGATTACCGGCCGAGAGCAGGGCAAACACCCGGTTATTCGGCCAGACAAAGGTGTGCATCTTCTGATAGGTCGACACATTATCGAAGCCCGCATTGGTACGGGAGTCAGAACAGACAACAAAGCCGGAGTTAATATTGATAGCAACACAATAGGTCATTTATTTCTCCGGGTACATGATACCACGTTACAACTGCAACTCTTGCACTTTCTTATCAGCAGGCACACTCTGCCAGCCCCCCGAAAAACTCAAGTAAAAAATATGTGTCTCAGCCCGGATAACTGCGCTCCCCCTCCATCATCGGCTCCGGCGCACGGCGCAAATCCAGCGTCAACGGGTAGTCGGGATTGCGCCCCTCACGCCGCACATGCATCTGACCTGAGGTATGGCCGTGATTCCAGAAGCGTGCTGCGCGTCTGGCCTCAGCCTCATTGGCATTGACCGGGAAGGTATCGTAATTGCGACCGCCAGGATGGTTCACATGGTAGGTGCAACCGCCTATAGAGCGCCCGCTCCAGCTATCTACCAGATCAAATATAAGCGGTGCCTGCACATCGATGGTCGGATGCAAACCGGACGGAGGGCACCAGGCACGATAGCGGATGCCGGCAACAAATTCGCCGCGTGTGCCGGTGGCAGTCAGCGGTACAGGCCGGCCATTGCAGGTGAGTATATGCCGGTTATCGCTCATATGATTCACCTTGACCTGCATGCGCTCAACCGATGAGTCGACATAGCGCGCCGTGCCACCGGCCGCAACCTCTTCACCCAGCACATGCCACGGCTCAATGGCCTGCCGTAACTCAATCTCGATCCCCTGATAGGCCACCGTACCGAAACGCGGAAAGCGGAACTCCATAAAGGGGGCGAACCACTCGAACTCGAAGGCGTAACCGGCCTGCTGCAGATCGAGCACGACATCGCGCATATCCTGCGCCACAAAATGCGGCAGCATGTAACGATCATGCAGCTCGGTGCCCCAGCGCGTCAGATTGCCGCGATATGGCTCCCGCCAGAAGCGCGCAATCAGTGCGCGGATCAGCAGCATTTGCAGCAGTGACATCTGTGCGTGCGGCGGCATTTCGAAACCGCGAAACTCGACCAGTCCCAGACGTCCTGTGGCGCTATCCGGTGAGTAGAGTTTGTCGATACAGAATTCGGCCCGATGCGTGTTGCCGGAGAGATCGATCAACAGGTTGCGCAACAGGCGATCAACCAGCCATGGCTTGTTGCTCTCCTCGCCCGGCTTCAGATGCTCGGCCATTTGCTGAAAGGCGATCTCCAGCTCATACAGACTTTCATGGCGTGCCTCATCCACACGCGGGGCCTGACTGGTCGGGCCGATAAAGGTACCGGAGAAGAGATAGGAGAGCGCCGGATGATGTTGCCAGTAGGTAATCAGACTCATCAGCAGATCGGGACGTCGCAGGCAGGGTGAGTCAGCAGCGGTTGCCGCCCCCAGCGTGATATGATTGCCCCCGCCGGTACCGGTATGACGCCCATCAAGCATGAATTTTTCGGTACCCAGTCGCGTCAGGCGTGCCTCTTCGTAAAGCGTCTGCGTATGCTCAACCAGCTCGGGCCAGCTGCCGACCGGGTGGATATTCACTTCGATCACGCCGGGATCAGGAGTGATGGCAAATTTCTGCAGCCGCGCGTCCGCCGGCGGCGTATAACCCTCCAGTCGCAGCGGTATCTGCAGCGCGGCAGCACTGGCTTCGATCGCCGCAATCAGTACGACAAAATCTTCCAGCAGCGGAACCGGCGGCAGGAAGACGCAGAGCACTCCGGCACGCACCTCGACACAGAGGGCCGTATGGATCACTTCGCGCACAGCGCAATCCGCATCTTCCGATGTTGCCGTTGATTCGGCTTTATGCGTGGCATGCGCTGCATCGGGAGCCTCTTTTGTTGCATCAAACGGATCGCGGCCGTACTCCTCCTCCTGATCCTCGGGGGCAAGCCAGGGCAGTGAGTCGAGCGGCAAACGCAGTCCGAGCGGTGAATCACCACCGATCAGGTAGAGGTGTTCGCGGCGCAGCGGCCATGGGCTGGAGCGGAAAGTGGTCGAAACCACGGCCTTTGCTCCCTTGCCTGCAGCTTTGGAGATCGCCTTCAACGGCAGCACGTAACCTGCCGGCTCACCGAGACCACGCTCGATCAGCATGGCAATACGACGCCGTTCATCACTCTGTTCCAGATCAGCCTCAAGCGGATCGAAATTATCCGGCCAGCGCTGCTCCTGATCAATAATCCGGGTCACATCTTCATAGGCGGTCATGACAAAGCGGTTATCGACACCCAGCTCGCCGGCAAGCTGGTGGATAAAATGCAAGGCATCCGCCGTTGTATGTGTGCCGCCGCCATCGCGGGTCTCCAGCAGCTGACGATCATGCCAGAGCGGCTGACCATCTGTACGCCAGTAACAGCCCAGCGCCCAGCGCGGCAGCGGCTCGCCCGGATACCACTTGCCCTGACCGAAATGCAGCATCGCCCCCGGTGCGAAATGGCCTTGCAAACGGGTCAGCAGATCCCCTGACAACTGACGTTTCTTATCCGAGAGTGCGGTGTAATTCCACTCGTCGCCATCCATATCGTCGATAGAGACAAAGGTCGGCTCCCCCCCCATGGTGAGGCGGACATCATGCTGCTCCAGCTCGTCATCCACCTGATGGCCAAGATTGAGTACCGCCTGCCACTGCGCCTCGCTATAGGGACGGGTAACACGCGGGTCTTCATGGATGCGGGTGACCTGCATGGAAAAATCAAAATGGGTTTCGCACCGCTCCACACCGCCGATCACCGGAGCCGCCGATGAGGGCATGGCCGTACAGGCCAGCGGGATATGACCTTCTCCGGCCAGCAGTCCCGAGGTCGGATCCAGACCGATCCAGCCGGCACCTGGAATGAATACTTCTGTCCAGGCATGCAGGTCGGTAAAATCATGCTCGGTTCCGGAAGGACCATCGAGTGCCTTCACATCCGCCTTCAACTGGATTAGGTAGCCCGAAGCAAAGCGTGCCGCCAGCCCCAGGTGACGCAGCACCTGCACCAGCAGCCAGGCCGAGTCGCGGCAGGAGCCACGCTGAAGTTCCAGCGTCTCTTCAGGCGTCTGTACGCCCGCTTCCAGGCGTACGACGTAGCCGACATCGTCCTTCACCCGCTGGTTGATACCTACCAGCATATCGATCATACGCAGTTGTCCGGAGAGCAGCGTGGCTTTCGCACGCGCAAGCCAGTCGGCCAGCAACGGTGTTGCCGCCTCCGTCTCCAGATAGGGCCCCAGTTCGCGCTTCAACTCATCCGGATAGGCGAAAGGAAACTGTTCAGCGAACTCTTCCATGAAAAAGTCGAACGGATTGATCACCGTCATCTCTGCCACCAGATCAACGGTAATCTTCAGTGATGTGGCTTTTTCCGGAAAAACCAGACGCGCGACCCAGTTGCCGAAAGGATCCTGTTGCCAGTTGAGAAAGTGACCGGCGGGCTCGATCGACAGCGAGTAGCTGAGCACAGGCGTGCGGCTGTGTGCGGCCGGACGCAAACGAATCTCGTGTGGCCACAGTTTAACCGGCTTATCAAAGGTGTAACTGGTCTGGTGATTCAGTGCGACACGAATAGTCATGCGGAGTTCCTTGGTGGGCATCATTCTTGGTCAGAGCAGGGGTGATATCTGCTCTGGCGCCAAACTATTCCTTTCAACAATCAATATGAAGGAGCTCTTAACTGTGGCGACTCTACAGGCGTGCTTCCTCTGCTCCGCACCTATAGCCGCAACAGGGCAGTTGAAAACGCCTGCCTGTACCATCCTGCGCCATTCCTGTTTAACATTGCGCCTGTATTCCGTTGGATATGGGCAGCCCTGCCCGCTGAAGATAAGAGCTGGATCCATCGATAGCCGTCAGCCACGCGAATAACGAAGATCAAAATGAGAGTGATTGATATGGGAAGAGCATACCAGAACCGCAAGGCCGATATGGCCAAGACCGCCGGCGCCAAGACCAAGGTCTATTCCAGATATGGCCGTGAAATCTATGTCTGTGCCAAAAATGGCGGCATCGACCCCAACGGCAACCTGACACTGCGCGGCCTGATTGAGCGGGCAAAGAAAGATCAGGTTCCCACCCATGTGATTGAGCGCGCCATTGAAAAGGCCAAAGGTGGCGGCGGTGAAGATTACGTTGGTGCGCGTTATGAGGGTTTCGGCCCCGGCGGCTGCATGGTCATCGTCGACTGCCTGACCGACAACAATAACCGCACCTACAACGATGTGCGCCAGTGCTTCACCAAAAATGACGGCAAACTGGGCGGGCCGGGTGCTGTTGCCCATATGTTCGATCACCAGGCTGTGTTTGTTTTCAAGGGTGATGATGAAGATGCGATACTCGAAACACTGATGATGGCCGACGTTGATGTCACCGACATCGAAAATGAGGACGGTATCATCACCGTACTTGCTCCCAATACCGAGTTTTTCAAGGTTAAAACCGCGCTGAACGAAGCCATACCGGGCATCGATTTTGAGGTCGAAGAGGTCTCATATGAACCGCAAACCCTGACCCATATCAGCGGTGATGATGCGGTAGTGTTTGAGCAGTTTCTCGATGCACTGAACGACTGCGACGATGTACAGAAGGTCTATCACAATGCGGAACTGGATGGCTGAAACCCGCTATCCTTCCGGGGGCTAGCGCAGCAGCTTATCACTGGAAGATGCAGCCTATATGGAGAATCCAGCCATATAGGCTGCACTGCTGTCTCGGTATGAGTGATAGTGAATTCACGCCGCCATACGGATTGTGTGGTCGGACATTATAACGGCTTGGCGCCCATGCTCCGTTGCTATCAGCTGCTGGAAGCGCCCGGATACAACCACTGCTTAGCATCATCCATGCTTTTAAATACGGCCAGATCCTTGTTTGCATTCGGCACCAGGGTGCGATAGGCAATATACATTCTGGAGAGCCCGAATATAAGGGGAGAGGCAACAACCAGAGCAAGCCTTGTCCGCACATTACTCAAATCCGACAGTTGCGCCATCCGGCTCAGCGTCAACATCTCTCTGGCACTCAAATCAACCTTGGTAATCAAGCGGAAGTCCAACAGCTCATGATAGGATTGAACACTGACATCGGCCTTGATCTTATCCTGATAGTCACGCAGCGCATGCATCAATGACTGCCCGGAAGCAGGACCGTTCCAGACCGTCACAATCAGGCGGGCATCATGATTGATACTGTGTTCAACACTCATACGTTTACCATCAGATGCATCGGGATCTACTCCATTCACACTGCTCTGATTATAGACCGGCGCTTCAAATAGACCAAGCTGAAACATAACACTATTCAACATTGTTACCGCAGTGGATGAAGTATCATAACGACAAACAGCTGCTGCCATTATTGGCGCGTGTCACGCCTGCGTTACAAATGAATATGACAGCCTTTGAACAGCGCCACCAGTTGCGGATCAAACTGGCTGCCGGCAGCCTCTTCCAGGCGCATGATTGCCTGCTCTGCAGGCAATCCCTTGCGATAGGGACGATCCGCGGTCATCGCATCAAAGGCATCAGCAACAGCCATAACACGTGCCCCGATCGGAATCTCATCCCCCCGCAGCCCTGCCGGATATCCGTTGCCATTGAACCATTCGTGATGATAACGGATGATCGGCACATGCGGATGCAGCATCTTTATTTTGGACAGGATCTGCGCCCCGTCCTCGGGATGGCGCTGGATGATGGCGTACTCCTCTTCGCTGAGTCGGCCCTGTTTATTGAGAATCGAGCCGGGCACGCCGATTTTACCCAGATCGTGCAGCAGACCGGCAATACGCAGCTGTTCCAGCTGCTCACCACGCCAGCCCAGCGCTTCGCCCAGCACCACCGCATAGTCGGTCACCCGCCGTGAGTGACCGGCTGTCCACGGTGACTTCTTTTCCACCGACTCGGCCATGGCCAGCACGGTCTCCATCAACTGCTCAACCAGCCGCTCGTAGAGCTTGGCCATCTCGATCGCCACACCCATCTGATTAACCATGGCTCTGCACAGCTGGATTTTTCGTACATCGATCGGTTCGCGATCCAGCGAGCGGAACTCGCTGAGCACAACCACGCCGAAGACCCTGCCCTTGTTGGCTACAGGCACAACCAGGGCCGCCTCGGCCTGATCCAGGCGCAGCAATGCACGCTCGATATCACTGATCGGGTCATCGTGATTGATCTGGACGTAATCATTCAGCTCGATCACATTCCAGATGTGCCTGCAGCTTTCCCTGTTGCCGGTAACCTGCGACTGTTCCGCAACCGGCCGGATCGGGTACTCAATGCTCATATTCAGCCGCTCATGCTCATCCAGCATCAATATGCGGCATGTCGTCACCCTCAACACATCAACCAGTGTTCTGGAGAGCTGGTTGAGCACCTCGGGCAGAGGCGCCTCCGAACCGATATGCTGACTGGTCTCCATCAGGTGCGTCAGTTCTATGGTCTGTTCCTGAATCACCTTGTCCTGATCGCCCAGCAGTGAACGGATTTTGCCCGCCATATGATTGAACGCTTGCACCACGACGCCCAGCTCCGTGTGAGCCTCACCCTCGATATTCTGGCTCAGGTCCCCCTGCGACATCCTGTTGGCCCCTTTACCGAGCTTCCCCAAAGGCTTGAATATCAGGCGATTGAGCGCCCATAACAGCAGCACCAGCAGTAGCAGCATCTCGGCAAGGCTGATCAACAGCAGCTCTGTTCTCTCCGCATCAATCTTTGCATGGATACCGCTGCTATCCAGCCGCAGCGACAGCACGCCCAGCGACTCTCCGATTTTGGCCTGATGGCAGGAGAGACATATCTGCTCGGCAAACAGCGGATAGACAAATGCGGTCTCCTGCCTGTCACCATCACTATTCTGCTCAATCAGAGCTTCCCTGCTCTCAAGCCCCCGCCGTTCCAGATCAGTTTCGGCCAGTTCATCCTTGTGCACACCGAACTGGCGGTTCAGTGCATGACCATGCAGCACCCGCAGAGCCCGCACCTCCGGCTGTTTCTCCACGATACGCGCATAGACCAGATCCAGCGCATCGCTGTCTGTTCCGGACTTCATGATTTCAACGATGGTGGTTTTCAGGCTCTCGCCCAGCACACTGAGTTGCTGGTAGGAGAGCTCCTGCATTTCGACCTTCATAAAATAACGGGTCATAACAAAACCGCTGGTGATGATGACTGCGACCGACAGCGCGACGATCAGCATCACGCGCAGGCGAATGGAAAAGGGGTAGTCAGCCATGCCGGCTCGGCTCCTGACAGCGGTCATACGGGATATATCGTTTGCGGAGAAATGTACTCATGAGCACGCAAAGCAAATCAGGTGCCATTTGACGTAAAAACCAGAGAAGCCGGCAGACCTCTTGTATATTCAACAGGTTGAACGTTTATCCGCGGAAACAAAACAGGCCGGCAATAGCCGGCCTGTAGATAGAGGAGATCAGAAACGGTTGTGCTTTACGCCGGTTGCGTGCGGGCAGCGATCACGGCTGAGGACTCTTTTTCGGCCTGCAGCTCTTCAATGCGGTAGCTCGACGGATCGGCCAGCAGCGCCATGACCAGCTTGTGATTCATATCGTGACCGGTCAACTCACCTTCAAAGGCACCGACAATCGGGAACCCCGACAGCGACAGATCGCCCAGCGTATCGAGTATTTTATGGCGTACGCACTCGTCATCATAACGCAGGCCGCCTTCATTCACGACCCGGTGCGTGTCCAGCACAATAGCATTCTCCAGTGAACCACCGAGAGCCAGACCGGCCTTCTGCAAAGCTTCCACTTCGTGCAGGAAGCCGAAGGTACGGGCACGGGAAATTTCGCGCGTATAGGCCTGACGCGAAAAATCAATTTTCACCTTGCGCTGTCTGAGCAACGGATGATCATAATCGAGCAGATAGGAGACACTGAAGCCGGCGGCCGGGTAGAGAGAGCAGCGCTTGTTGCCATCTTCCACTTCAACACGCTTGAGGATACGCATCACTTTCTTGGCCTGTGACTGCTCGCGTATACCTGCACACTGAATCAGGAATACAAACGGGGCAGATGAGCCATCCATAATCGGCACTTCAGGCCCGCTGACTTCAATACGCGCATTATCCACACCAAGCCCTGCCAGAGCCGAGAGCAAATGCTCAACGGTGGAGATATTCGCGCCGTCATGACCAATCGTCGTACACAAACGCGTATCTGTAACAGACTCGGCTTTGGCCGGAATCTCTATGCCCAGATCGGAACGGATAAAGGTAATGCCACTGTTCTCTGCAGCAGGATGTAACACCAGCTGAATCTTGCGACCGGAGTGCAGACCGATACCGCTGCAGCGAATCGAATGATCCAAAGTTCTCTGTGCTATCATGTATATCTCCTTACACGATGGGTCATACAACATCGTGACTGCCAATACTTGCGGATACAACAATTAGAACCATGATCCGCATCACTGATATCAATCCACAGGTCATACAGAGCCAAATGCTGCCATAAAATGAACTTATGACAAACTATTAAGCCCGCAACACCCCGCCGCCACCGGCAGAACAGGCGCTCCTTCGCCCGTACCCGGCGTAACGGCGGGCAGAATTAATCTGCCTGCCGGCGCAGAAAAGTCGGTACTGCAAACTCATCATCATTAAAGCCGGGCTGATCAAACGGCATAGGCTGAGCATGCTGCTGCGGAGGCTGCTGGTTGGCTGTTTTCTGCAGCGGAATAGTGCCTACCTGTACATTGGGCATGCGTGCTGCTGCCTTCGCCGGCTCTATTTCACGGGCAGTAGCTGCCAGACGCAGCGTGGATTCACCGGAAAGACCGGTTGCAACCACAGTTACACGGATCTCTTCTCCGGCATCCTGGTCATAGACCATGCCGCAGATGATGTTGGCATCCTCATCCGCCATATTGTGGATAATGGATACTGCCTCATCATATTCGGCCAGCGTCATCTCCTCATTACCGGTGACATTGACCAGAATACCCTGAGCACCGTGAATATCGATATCTTCCAGCAATGGCGATGAAATCGCCCGCTCTGCCGCCTCAATGGCACGGCTCTCACCCGATGCCGAACCGGAACCCATCATGGCCACGCCGCGGGTTTCACTCATCACCGCTTTCACATCGGCAAAGTCGACGTTCATGTAACCGGTATGGGTAATCAGCTCGGCAATACCACGCACAGCCTGCAACAGGACATCATCGGCCTTGCGAAACGCTTCCAGCATGCTGGTATTTTTTCCGACAGCGCCAATCAGTTTCTGATTGGGAATGGTAATCAGCGTATCCACAAACTTGCGCAGCTCGGCAATGCCGGCCTCGGCCTGACGCATACGACGCTTGCCTTCGAAGGCAAACGGCTTGGTCACCACGGCGACCGTCAGCACGCCCATATCCTTGGCAGCTTCGGCAATCACGGGTGCAGCACCGGTTCCTGTACCGCCGCCCATGCCTGCGGTGATGAACACCATATCGGTATCCTGCATGAACTCACGAATACGCTCGCGCTCGGCCTCTGCCGCATCGCGACCGATACCCGGATTCGCGCCCGCGCCCAGGCCGCGGGTAATATCCGCACCCAGTTGCAGCTTGGTTTCCGCATGATTGCGTTCAATCGCCTGCGCGTCGGTATTGGCAACAATAAACTCCACCCCGCGCAGCTTCTGTGTAATCATATTGTTCAGCGCGTTACCGCCACCGCCACCAACACCGATCACCTTGATGCGTGCCGACAAACCTGCTGTATCCTCAAACGTAAATAATGCCATGGTGCCCTCCTCCTGCTCTCTATTTTGTTGTATTTCAGTTTCGTTGTTTACAATCATGTTCTGATTCATCTACGTGGTATCTCCAAACCAGCCCCGCATGCGCGTCCATACGCGTGCAAACAAGTTATGATCGGTTGATTTCAACTTTGTCGGGCTCTGCCTGTAGCGCTGACCGTACAGAATCAGCCCTACTCCGGTGGCATACATGGGGCTGGAAACAACATCCACCAGCCCGCCCACGCCCTGCGGTCGCCCAAGCCGCACAGGCATATCAAATATCTCTTCTGCCAGATCCACCATACCATCCAGCAGCGATGAGCCGCCTGTCAGCACCATGCCGGCAGCGACCAGTTCCTGATAACCGGAGCGCTGCAATTCATCGCGAATCATCTCAAACAGCTCTTCCACCCGTGGCTCCAGAATCTGGGCCATCACCTGACGTGGCATCGGGCGCGGTGCACGTCCGCCCACGCTCGGTATCTCGATCTGATCTTCCGGCGGCACCATCGAGGTCAGGCAGGCGCCGTATTTTCGTTTCAGCTGATCGGCTTCACGGGCAGAGGTACGCAGACCGATCACCAGATCATTGGTCAGGTGATCGCCACCGATCGGGATCACATGCGTGTGACGGATCGAACCGTTGAGGAATACCGCGATATCCGTCGTGCCGCCGCCGATATCCACCAGCACAACACCAATCTCACGCTCATCCTGCATCAGTACCGCTTCGCTGGATGCCACCTGCTCCAGCACCATATCGGAGACATCCAGATCACAGCGGTTGCAGCATTTGACGATATTCTGTGCCGATGAAACGGCGCCGGTGATCACATGCACCTTGGCTTCCAGACGCACGCCGGACATGCCGATCGGCTCACGGATGCCATCCTGATTATCGATGATGTATTCCTGCGGCAGAATATGCAGCACTTTCTGGTCAGCCGGGATATTCATCGCCCGCGCGGCATCAATCACGCGATCAACATCCTCCTGCATAACCTCATTGTTCTTTGTCGCAACCACGCCATGGCTGTTGTAGCCGCGGATATGGGAACCGGCGATGCCGGTAAAGACAGACTGGATATCCACGCCAGCCATAAGCTCCGCTTCTTCTACAGCCAGCCGGATCGACTCGACAGTCGACTCAATATTCACCACCACACCCTTGCGCAGTCCTCGCGACGGGTGCGTGCCAATGCCGATGATATCAACCTTTCCGTCCGGTCCGACCTCGGCCACGATACAGGCAATCTTGCTTGTACCTATATCCAGTCCGACCAGCACCTGGTCATGTTTCGCCATCAGATTATGCCTCCGTGTCCCGCTGGCCGGATAAACCAGCGCGACTCTATTCGTGTATCCACAGACCATTGCCCCTGACGCCAGCGCGGCTGGCTCAGCAGCGATACCATGGCATCAATTGTGATTTTCTCATCGGCGTGCTGCGGCAGCAACCATGCAGCGCCCCTGGAGAAATAGAGCTTCCAGTCATTGCTGCCCGCATGAATTTCGCTCAGCTCACTAAGCGTGTGCACCTGCTGGGCAAGCAGTGCCTGCAGCAAACGGTGCATCGCCGGCAACTGCTCTTCACGCACACGCAACAGCGGCAGATCCGGCGACTCATCCTTAGCCAGCATACGGTAAACATGGCCGTTACTGTCAAACAGATGCAGCCGGTTCTGCTCATCCTGCCAGAGTGCGGCAGGTGTGCGCGCAACCGCCGTAATCCGCATCGCATGCGGCAGCTGACGGACAATCTGCACATCGTCCATATCCGGAATCTCACCCAGCCACTGCTCACGCAATGCGCCCGGTCGGGTATGCAGGAAATCACGCACCTGCATGGCCTGCAAACGGCTCTCTATCGCCTGCTTGATCGGCTCCGGTGCTGTCACGGTCCACTCACTTACAACCAGTGTCCGGTTCAGCCACCATGCACCGCCGGAGAAACCGGCCAGCAGCAGCACCGCCATCACAATACGACCGATGCGCGCCAGCAACATGCTCTGCTCGGCCTGTTTCTTGGCAGGGTCAATACGGTGCTGATTGCCGCGGGTCACTTTTCCACCCCCAGCGAAGCAGTCGCCAGAATACGCAGGCAGAGTGCCTGAAAATCGATACCGGCGGCCGCAGCAGCCTTGGGTAGCAGACTGGTCTCAGTCATGCCCGGCAGGGTGTTGATTTCCAGAATCGTCGCTTCTCCGCCACTGCCGACAATGATATCCACACGCGGTGCACCCGAGCAGCCACATGCCCTGACCGCTTTCTCGGCGCAATCCATGCAGTAGCGCAGCGTTTCCGGCGGCAGTCTGGGCGGGCAGTAATAGGCTGTTGCGCCGGTGGTATATTTGGAGGCGTAGTCATACACGCCGGATTTCGGTGCGACCTCAACCGGCATCAGCGCTTCACCTGCCAGCACGGAGACGGCAACTTCCACGCCGTTCACCGGCATTTCAGCCATCCACTGATCGGATGATTCAATTTGCAGTGCCTGCCACTGCTGCTGCGTGCTGACCTGATGCAGGCCGATGCTGGAGCCTTCGGCCACAGGCTTGATGAAGACCGGATAGCGCTCCGGTCCATCGGCTTGAATACAAATCTCCGCCGGCGTCGTTAAACCGGCCTGATCCAGCACCTGTTTGCACAAACGTTTATTCATACACAGGGCCGAGGCCATGACATGTGAACCGGTGTAGGGGATGCCCATAATCTCCAGCAGGCCCTGCACACAGCCATCTTCGCCAAGCGTGCCGTGCAGTGCGACAAAGGCGGTGTCGATAGCGGCATCTCGTATCTGCGCTGCCCAGTCCTGTTGCAGGTCAATGCCTACAGCATCAATACCGGCAGCTTGCAGTGCTTCGAGTACCGCCGCACCGGAGCGCAGCGAAACCGCACGCTCGCCGGATCTGCCGCCCATCAGCACGCCTGTACGACCGAATCGCTGCATATCGACACCACTCATAACTGCTCTCCGATCATGCGCACTTCAGGTTCCAGGTCGATATCGAAGCGCTCTTTCACCTCGCGTTGTGCCCGTTTGATCAGTGCCACAATATCGGCACTGCTGGCCTCACCCGCATTGACAATGAAATTGGCATGTTGCTCTGAGATACGTGCGCCACCAATGGCAAAACCTTTGAGCCCGGCCGCTTCAACCAGACGGGCTGCATGATCTCCCTGCGGATTTTTGAATACCGAGCCGCAATTGGGCAGTGCCAACGGTTGCGTGGCTGAACGACGCCTGCGCATGGTACGCATACGCTCACGTACCTCATCGGGATGGCCCGGATGCAGCTTGAACTCTGCGGCCAGCACCAGACTCTGTGCGGGCAGCACGCTATGACGATAGGTCATGGCCAGTGCAGCAGCATCCAGTTCTATAACTTCACCGCTACGCATCAGCACGTCGGCCTTGACCAGCGTATCGGAGATCTGTTGTGCAAAAGCACCGGCATTCATCGCCACACCGCCACCGATATCACCGGGTACCGTCGCCAGAAATTCACAGCCGGTAAGTCCATGTTCGGCACAGAGACGGGCAAAGCGACTCATGCGCACGCCGGCCCCGGCGCGCACGACACATCCGTCAAACACCAGCGTATCAAGATCGCTTAAATCGATCACCATGGCATCGAGACCACCGTCCGGCACCAGCATATTGCTGCCGCGTCCCAATGGCACAATCGGAATATCCGACGGGCAGAGACTGATGCCAGCCACCAGCGATTCACGATCAGCCGGCCGGAAAAACCAGCGTGCAGGTCCGCCCACAGCGAGCGTCGTATGACGTGCCATCGACTCCTGCTCACGCATCACGCCTAAAGCAGCCAGCTGCGTTTGCCAGTCCGTTGCATGCATCAGCGCGCTCATGCCAGCTCCTCACGCAGCGTTGCCGCCAGAGCACCGATGGAGCCGGCCCCCAACAGCATGACAATATTGCCTGCCGCCAGTTGCGCACGTACCGCTGTACGGGCTGCATCCAGATCATCGAGCAGCGATACCTGCCGATGTCCGCGCGCCAGCATCCCCTGACAGAGCACCTGACTGTTAACACCTTCAATGGCCGCTTCGCTGGCCGCATAGATCGGCAGCAGCGACACCTCATTGGCCGTATCAAATGCACCCATGAAATCATCCATCAGATCGCGCGTGCGGGTAAAGCGGTGTGGCTGGAAAATCACGCTGATATGGCGATCGGGCCAGCAATCGCGGGCTGCCTGCAATGTTGCCAGAACCTCGCGCGGATGGTGGGCATAATCGTCGACCATCACACCCTCACCACTGCTGGTGCGCTGAAAGCGCCGCTGGATACCTTCAAAAGAGGCGATTGCGCTGCGGATAATTTCAATATCAATGCCCAGATCCATCAGCACGGCCATGGCGGCCAGTGCATTTTCGGCATTGTGCCTGCCCGGCATGGCCAGATGAAATTTGCCCAGATCGCCAGCCAGACGGCTGGCGGCGTGAAAACACTGGCCACTTGCATCCGCTTCCGAGTTAAGCAGGTGCAGATCCGCCTGCAGCGAGCTGCCATAGGTTGTCACCGGCTTATGCAGGTCGGCACGCAGGGCGGCAACATTCGGATGTTCGTGATGCAACACCACCCGGCCATAGAACGGCACCAGATTAACGAAGCTTCTGAATGCCTCCTGCAACGTTTCAAAATCACCATAATGATCCAGATGCTCCGGATCGATATTGCTGACCACGGCAATGGTTGGCGACAGCCGCAGGAAGGAGCCGTCGCTCTCATCCGCCTCGGCCACCAGCCACGGGCTGGCGCCAAGCCGGGCATTGCTGCCGGTAGCGGTCAGACGACCACCGATAATATAGGTCGGATCCATGCCGGCGGCTTCCATGCCGTGGGCAATCAGTGAGGTCATGGTCGTTTTACCATGGGAGCCGGCCACCGCCACCCCCTGTTTCATGCGCATCAGCTCGGACAGCATCTCGGCCCGCGGGATCACCGGAATACCCAACTGCTGTGCTGCGGAAATTTCCGGGTTACCTGCATCGATCGCCGAGGAGAGCACAACCACCTGTGCATTCCTGATATTTTCAGCCGCATGTCCAATAGTGACGGTAATACCGAGAGAGCGCAGACGCACCACATTCGGCCCCTCGGCAGCATCGCTACCGGCCACGACAAAGCCCTGGTTATGCAACAGCTCGGCAATACCGCTCATGCCGATGCCGCCGATGCCAACCAGATGAATATGATCCACCCGTGCCTTCATAAGCGTGCCTCCTGCATATTACTGTGCTGTTGCCCGCTGCTGTCTGCTGCCGGCAGAAATGCCGCCAGCACATCCAGCTGCCGCTGGCGCGCGTCCATCGGTGCAACCGCTGCCGTGGCACTGCTCATGGTGCTCAGCCTGCCCTGATCGAACAGACAGGTTTCAATCTGTGCAGCCAGTGATTCCGCTGTCAGCTGCTGCTGATCGATCAGCAGTGCCCCGCCGCAATCGGCAAGTGCTCGGCCATTATGGCGTTGATGATCATCCGCTGCATGCGGCAGCGGCACAAACAGCGACGGCATGGCGCATACGGCCGCTTCGCTGACGGTCATGGCACCTGAGCGGGCAATCATCAGATCGCCTGCCGCATAGAATGCGGGCATATCATCACAAAACGATGCCACTTCAGCTGCGATTCCGGCCTCAGCATAAGTCTCGGCAGCAGCCTTACGCGCGGCATCATCGTGACCTGCAATATGGTGCACGGTGAATACCCGCCCCTCTCTTGCCAGCATGGCACAGGCTGCCGGCACACACTGATTCAGGATGCGCGCACCCTGCGAGCCACCCAGCACCAGTAAACGTGGCGGCAGATGGGCCTGCCAGGTTATTTGCATGATCGATGCACGCACGATGTTACCGGTAACGACACTTCGCACTTGCCGGCTGAGGTGACCGGATGCTGCGGCAAAGCCCAGCATCATACGTTTGCAGAAACGGCCCAGCGTCCGGTTCACCAGACCCGGCATGGCATTCTGTTCGTAGAGTATCACCGGCACGCGCGTCAGCAGTGCCGCCAGCACAGCCGAGACACTGGCATAGCCACCGACACCGACCAGCAGATCCGGCCGGTTCTCACGCCAGTTGCGCAGTATCGTTACGACCGACTTCGGCAACTCCCACAGCAATACGCGCAGCTTCTGCCACAGGCCCGCACCCTTGATGCCGTGCATACTCAGCAGTAACACCGACTCACCGCGCTCCGGCAACAGCTTCGCCTCCAGTCCGCGTTCCGCGCCGATAAAGCGTACGTCGAGAGCAGGCCAGCGCTCGCGCGCAGCATCGGCCAGCGCCAGTGCAGGCATGACATGGCCGCCGGTACCACCGCCGGCAATACAGAGAACAGGTACGCGGCTCAAAACAGATGCTCCAGTCCGTCATGCTCAGGCTGTTGCGCGGGCGTAGCAGTGCGCGCCCGGTCTTTGCCACCGGCAAGCGGTTTCTCGCGGGGGGCTGCCCTCTTTTGCAGACGGACATTGCCTGAGCCATGTCGCTGCACCGACAGCACGAGTCCGATCAGCATGCATTCACCAATCAGTGCGCTGCCGCCATAGGAAACAAACGGCAGCGGCATGCCCTTGGTCGGCAACATGCCCATTGCGGCACCGAGGTTGATCAACAACGCCACGCCTATACTCATCATGCAGCCAAGCACAATCAGACGGGCGAACATATCTTCCTGTATAATCGCCATCCAGATGCCACGGGAGAGCAATACGGCAAATACGGTAAGCATCAGCAGCATGCCCACCATACCCAGCTCCTCACCGATACTGGCGGAGATAAAGTCGGTAAATACCTCAGGCAGGTAAAACAGCTTCTGCACGCCCTGGCCGATGCCGGCACCGAACAGGCCGCCACTACCGAAGGCGATCTCCGACTGGATCAGCTGATAGCCACTGCCATACTGGTCCTGCCACGGATCCAGAAAAGTGACCATACGCTGCATACGATACGGCTCAAAGATCACCGCCATCGCGCCCAATGGTATAAATGTTGCAATCATCAGCGCCAGATGCCTGATCGGTACGCCGCCGACAAACCACATGCAGAAGCATGCTGCGGACAACAGCACGGCACTGCCGAAGTCCGGCTGCAGCAGAAGCAAGCCCAGCGAGATGGCCAGCACCACCAGCATGGGGGCAAGGCCAGATGAAAACTGTTGCAAGCGCTCGGGAAAAGAGCCCATATAGTAGGCCATATAGACAATCACTGCCGGCTTGAGCAACTCAACAGGCTGCAGTGTCAGGCCGAACATGGAGAACCAGCGCTGCGCGCCATTGATCTCGCGCCCCAGCCCCGGAATCAGCACCGCTACCATCAGGGCCAGCCCCAGACCGAGAACGGGCAGGGAGACCGCGCGCCACCAGTTGACATCAATGCGTGAGAGCCCCCACATAATGCACAGCCCCACAGGTATATAGAACAGCCAGTGACTGATGATGCGTAGCGGATCATGGTACCGTACTTCAGCCACACTGACGCTGGTGCTGTAGACCATCAGCACACTGAATGACAACAACGCCAATACGCAGCCCAGCAGCACACCATCCGGCGGCAGCAAGCGATCACCTGTCTTTTTCATGGCCCGACTCATGCGCCCGGCTCCAGTGCGGCAACAGCATCTGCAAAACAGCGGCCACGCTCGGCATAGTCGCTAAACTGATCCTGACTCGCGGCCGCAGGCGATAACAGTACGGGCAACCCGGCTGTTGCAGTAGTCGCTGCAGCAACCGCCTTCTGCATCGTGCCAACTGCATCAACCCTGACACCCGCAAGCTTGGCCAGCGCAATAAATGCGGCCATATCGCTGCCGATCACCAGCATCAGCGCCACATGCTCGGCAACCACATCTTTCAATGCACTGATATCCAGTCCCTTGCGCAAGCCGCCGCATATCCAGATTACCTGCTCAAAAGAGTGCAATGCAGCACTGGCTGCATCCGGATTGGTTGCCTTCGAATCGTTAAACCACTGGCGTCCCTGCACTTCGCCCAGCGACTGCAAACGGTGCGACAGGCCGCGAAACGAGGTCAGTGACTGCCGTATAACAGCCGGTGATATACCGAAATCAGCCGCTGCCTGACCGGCAACAGCCAGATTCAGATGCTGGTGACGTCCTCTGGCCTGCAACTCGCTTGCCTCAATCGTGTAGGGTTGATCATAATGGTGCCAGAACAGCTGCCAGCTACCATCCTTACTCATCTGCACACCGCAATCGAGACCGTCGGACGACCCCACGCCGAAGCGGCGCACATAGACACCACGGCTTTTCAGCTCGCCGGCCAGCGCATCCCACTCCGCATCTACTGGCAGCATCGCCTTGTCGCCTGCGCCCTGACGGGCAAACAAACGCAATTTCGCTTCCCGATAGGCCTGCATATCAACATGCATATCGGCGTGATCCGGCTGCACATTCAACAACGCCGCCCAGCACGGGTGAATCGGCTCGGCACGTTCGAGCTGAAAACTCGACAGCTCCAGCACTACCCGCGGGGGCTGGTCGCCCGTATCAATCAATTCCAGCATCGGCTTGCCGATGTTTCCGGCAGCTTCAATACCTCCCGGCAACACATCCAGCATGGTGTTGATCAGGGTGACCGTTGTGGTTTTGCCGTTGGTACCGGTGACGGCAATCATATCACCATGAAAGTGTTCACCAAACAGTTGCAGATCGCCATAAACAGGTATGCCCGCCGCACGCGCGCTGACCAGTGCCGGGTGGTGCCAGTTGATGCCGGGGCTGACAATGATACGCCCGAATGAGAGCAGACGGACGCCATCCAGCGCGCCGATATGCAGCGGAAGATCAATACCTGCAGGCAGGCTCAGCTTCGACTCATCAAACGCCTCACACGTCATGCCGTTGGCCAGCAGAAAGCGCACCACGGAGATGCCCGTTCGCCCCATACCGACCACGGCCGTGTGCATCGCACCTTTGTTGGCAGCCATGTTTTTCACCGGAGTTTCAGGGTGGATAGCGCCACCAGCGCAAGCAGGATAGAGATAATCCAGAAGCGGACGATCACCTTCGGCTCCGGCCACCCCTTGAGTTCATAATGGTGATGGATAGGCGCCATGCGGAAAACACGTTTACCGGTCAGCTTGAAGCTGGCCACCTGCACCATCACCGATACAGCCTCCAGCACGAACAGACCGCCGGCAATGGCCAGCAGAAACTGCTGATGCACGGCGCAGGCGACAAAACCGAGTGCGCCACCCAGTGCCAGTGCACCGACGTCACCCATAAACACCTGCGCTGGATAGGTATTGAACCAGAGAAAGCCGAGACAGCCGCCAACGAGTGCGCCGCAGAAAATGGCCAGCTCACCCGCTCCCGGTACAAACGGAATCATCAGATAGGCCGAGAATTTGGCATGGCCTGCCAGGTAAACGACAACAGCCAGTGCCGATGCCACCATAAAAGTCGGCGCCACTGCCAGTCCATCGAGGCCGTCTGTCAGATTCACTGCATTCGATGTACCCACCAGCACAAACAACACGAAGAGCACGTAAAACCAGCCCATATCCCACTGCATATTGAAAAACGGAATATCAACCACCGGCTCGGTCATCATCATCAAACCAACCGCGGCAATACCGCCGAACAGGGTCTGCAGCAGCAGCTTCCAGCGCCCGGCAAGTCCTTTCGGGTTGCGACGCATGATTTTCAGATAATCATCCAGCCAGCCCACCAGTCCGTAACCCAGCGTCACCAGCATGGCCAGCCAGATAAAGCCATTGGTCAGATCAGCCCACAACAGCGTCGCTACCGTCAGCGCAAACAGAATCAGCAGGCCGCCCATCGTCGGCGTACCCTGTTTGATCAGATGGGTCTGCGGTCCGTCATTGCGGATAGGCTGCCCCTTGCCCTGGTTGATTTTCAGCCAGCGGATAAACCATGGCCCCATCAGCCAGCAGATCACCAGCGAGGTAATCAGCGCATATACCGTACGGAATGTAATATACTGAAACAGGTTGAATATCGAATACTGGTCGGCCAGCGGGTAGAGCAGGTTATACAGCATGCTGTACCTCCGCGTTCTGGCTGGCACACAGCACATTGACCACGGCTTCCAGCGCCATACTGCGCGAAGCCTTAACCAGGACGGTTGCCTCCGGGCCGAATGACTCGCGGCTCAGCGATGCGGCCGCAGCGCGATGATCCGGATACCAGCGGGCACTGGATGATCCGATGGCCAGATCATGCATCTTAGAGCCCACCAGATAGAGCCTGTCGATACCGCTGACATCCAGGCCTGTATGCGCCGCCTTGCTCTCCTGCCCGAGCTCGGCCATATCGCCGAGCACCGCCACGCGGCAACCGGGCATGGCTTTAAGCGTATCAAGAGCAGCCTGCATCGAAATCGGATTGGCGTTGTAACTGTCATCAAGCACCGTGCAGCCATCGCTACCGGTAAGCACCTGCATGCGGCCGGCCGGCGGCTGCCATGATGCGAGTGCTGCAACCACATCATGCAGGCGCACATCCGCCATCAGGCGCATGATGATGCAGGCAGCCAGATGCATATTGGCCGCCCAGTGTCGTGCCGGCAGTGCCAGCTTGATCTCTGCCTGTTCATCACCGCGCTTAAAATGCAGGCATTGTCCTTCCAGCCGCCAGCGCAGCTCCGCTTGTTCAACATCGAGCAAATCCGATGGCGGTGTAACCTGATACCTGCTCAACTGCCCTGCCACGCCTGCTCCCAGCGCGCACCATGCGCCCGGGTTCAGATGCGTGAACAACTTGGCTTTTTCCGCAACCACGCCCGCCAGGCCACCGAGCCCTTCGCTATGGGCGCTGGTGATACCGGTCAGCACGGCGATATCAGGCTGCACTATGGCGGAGAGACGCTGCATCTCACCGATCTCGGAGATACCGCATTCAATCAGTGCCACATCAGCATCTGCAGGCACTGCCAGCAGGGTCTTCGGCACACCCACCAGATTATTCAGGTTGGCCGTTGTCGCAGCCACACGCACGCCCAGCATGGAGAGACCATGCTGCAGCAGTGAGCGCACACTTGTTTTGCCAAATGAGCCGGAGATCGCCACAACCTGAGTCCGCTCCAGCTGCATGCGCCACGCATGGGCAATATCGCCGAGCGCCTGCAGCGTATCTGTCACCAGTAGTTGTGGCACGGCCAGTTCAGACCAGTGGCGTGCACCTCTGGCATCGCCAATCAGGGCGCAGGCCCTGTCCGCTACAGGCACGGCAAAATGGTGGCCGTCAAAATTCGGCCCGCGCAGCGCCAGAAAGCACTGGCCGGCGTGAAAATCACGCGTGTCGGTTGTGATCTCACTCACCCGCGCAGGCGTGCCATGCAGCCATTCGCCGCCTGTCGCTCGCTGGATATCCGCTCCGCTCAGGCGCATCGATCCAACCCGGGGATGCCATGTTTCAGATGCAGCGAGGTATTGGCTATCGCCTCATCGCTCCACGGCAAACGCTGCCCGCAGACTTCCATATAGGCCTCATGTCCCTTGCCAGCGATGATCAACAGATCACCATCCTCCAGCGCAGCAATGGCTTCATCGATCGCCTTGCCGCGATCCAGCTGCAACTTGACCTCGGCCGTATAGGGGCGGGACATCCCCTGCTCTATCTCGGATGCGATCACTGCCGGCATTTCGCCGCGCGGATTGTCCGAGGTAATCCAGACCAGATCAGCCAGCTCGGCCGCAATAGCACCCATCTGGGGACGCTTTTCACGATCGCGTTCACCACCACAGCCGAACACCACACTCAAACGGCCGCGGGTCAGCTTACGCGCGGCCAGCAGGCAGCGCTCCAGCGCTTCCGGCGTATGAGCATAGTCGATATAGACCTGGCCGTAACCGGCGGTCACCTCCTGCATACGTCCGGGAGGTGCGCTGATACGGCCGAGCAGTTGCGGCAGATCCGTCAGCGGAACGGCCATCGATACCATCAGTGTCAGCGCTACACATGCCACATTCTCGGCATGGAAATCACCCAGCGGGATATCTTCAATAACCACTTCATCATCGCCGCTTTTCAGGCGCAACAGTCCCGGCAACTCCTGCTCCCAGGCAAGATCGACATCATCCCGGTAGAGGCCGTGGCCGTACCAGCAGCTCTGCTCCGGCGCATGTTCACGGATGTCGGCATGATCGGCATTGGCCACCACATTGCCGCCGTGCGCCGCAGTTGCCTGTACAAAACCGGCCTTGGTCTTCAGATAAGCGCTATAACCGCCGTGATCCTGCAGATGATCGTGGCCCATATTGGTCCAGACAGCGGTATGGAAATCGATACCTGCAATGCGCTCCTGTGCAATACCGTGCGAAGAGATTTCGCAGGCAACACCGAAGACGCCCTCCAGATTGGCCGATGAGAGCATGGCATGCATGGTCAGCATCGATGGCGTGGTATTGCCGATATCGAGGATATCATCCGGAGAGCGTAACCAGCCCAGTGTACCGCAGCTCCACACCGGTTGGGACTGAAAACGGGTCAGTGCCTCGCGCAGCATCCAGGCAACACTGGTTTTGCCATCGGTACCGGTAATGCCGTAGAAATGGGTGCGCGCATGCTCCGTGCGGAACAGGCGCCGCAACAACAGCCCTGCCTGCTGCATCGATGCCAGCTGCAGTACCGGCAAATCAGACTCCACCGCAACACCGACAGCAATAATCGCAGTCGCTCCCTGCCGGCTGGCCACCTCGGCATACTCTGCCGCACGCGCCCTGCTGCGCGGCAAACACATCATCGCATAGCCCGGCTTCACATAACGGGAGTCATCACAGATGCCCATGATCTGGACATCATCATCACTATCGGCTTTCAGCTCTCCAAGCCCGTCGGCCAGTGCCCGCAGTGAGAATCCGGATTCCAGCTCAGCCGAGCGTGTTTGCGCGTTAGTCATTGAGCCATACCTCCAGAGCATCACCCTGCTGCAGACTTAATGCCGCAGCAGGCTTGTAACGCTGTACCCAACCGGAGCCATGCACATGCAGCCTTAAGCCACGCTCTGCCGCATAGCGCCGCACTTCGCGCATGGACATGCCTGCGAGCGATGTGCCATCAAGAACCGGTACTTCAGTGGCGATGGTCATGTTCCGCCAGGCCGTCTGATCTTCGATACGTGCCGACACACCCAGATAGGGCAGCACGCTTTCTGCAATATGGCGGAATACCGGGGCTGCAACCTGGCCGCCATAGATACTCTTCTGCGGCTCATCGACAACGACCACGATCACCAGCTGCGGGTCATTCACCGGTGCTACACCGGCAAATACAGCCATATATTTGCTCTTGCTGTAGCTGCCATGCACACCCGGCTTCTGGGCCGTGCCGGTTTTACCGGCAATCCGATAACCTTCAGGCACGGCATATTTACCTGTGCCATCTTCACTGGTAGCAAACTCCAGCATCGTCAGCACCTGATTCGCAATCGCCGCAGTCATGACACGTTTATGCTTTCCGGCCTGATCGGCAAACAGGCGCGGCGTTGTGTATATGCCCTTGTTGGCAAAAACAGAAAAGGCCGCTGCAAGTTGCAACGGCGTAACAGCGATCCCCTGTCCAAATGCGATATTGGCTGTCTCAACAGGGCCCCAGCGTTCGGGGCTGAGTACAATGCCGGGTGATTCCCCGCTCAAACCTGAACCACTTCGACTGCCAAAGCCGACCCGCTCCAGCATGTCATACATATCATTGGAGCCGACATCCATCGCCAGTTTGGCCGCACCGATATTACTCGAATGCACCAGAATGCCGGTCAGATCCAGCCAGCCGGCCTCATGATCATCATGAATGGTGTAATCCGCCACACGCATGGCGCCATTTTCGCAGAACACACGCGAGTCCGGCTGCCAGCGACCGGACTGCAACGCTGCGGCAATGGTGAACGGCTTCATGGTTGAGCCCGGCTCAAACACATCGGTGATGGCACGATTGCGCCATTCACCCGGGTGAAAGTCGCCGAAATTGTTGGGGTTGTATCCCGGCCAGTTGGCCATAGCCAGCACCGCACCGTCCGACGGACGCATCACGACAACTGAACCGCCCTTGGCCTGCTGCTCCCGCACACCATCGGCGAGTGCTGCATAGGCGATACTCTGGATGGAGGCATCCAGCGTCAGTTTGAAACCCTTGCCCGGCGTTGGTTCACGCAACCATACACCATCGGGCAGGGAGTGACCGCGCGCATCACGGCGTACCTGACGAATGCCCGGCTCTCCGCTCAACTGTGCGTTCCAGCGGCGCTCAATACCCTCAAGCCCCTTGCCATCGATACCGACAAAACCGAGCAGATGACCAGTCACAGGACCCAGTGGCTGGTAACGACGCCACTCGCTCTCCATACGCACACCGGGGATCGCCAGCGCCATCACTTTTTCCGCCTTGGCCGGTGATATCTGCCGGGCCAGCCAGACAAAGCCCTTACGGTTGTGTAGTTTCTTATGCAGCTTACGTGATGAGATACCCAGCTCATGCGCCAGACTGGCAATGCTCGCTGTCGGCACCTCGTCGGCGATTGCCGCGATCGAAGGAATCTCGACACTCTCTGCCAGCACACGCCCCTTATGGTCCAGAATCGGTCCGCGCGGCGCCTGCGTGGTAAACTCCCGATAACGCTGTTTCTCCGCCATATCGCTCAGACGATCCGATTGCAGCCACTGCAGATCGACGACGCGCACAGCCAGCAGCAGCACGCCGAGCGCCAGCAAGCCGGCGACAAACTCGATGCGGCGGCGAATGAACACCTGCTCCTTGCCACTCATGGATGCAGTACCTGCATGGGCCGTGGCGGCGCCATGCCCAGTGTGCTGCGGGCATATTCACGCAAACGATCCGGACGCGTCAGACTGGCGATCTCCAGACGCAAGGTGCTGGTCTCCAGCTTGATTGCTTCCTGTTCGGCAGCCAGCTTCTGCGAGCCGAGCGACAACTCATAGCGCAGGTGTGACAGCCACACCTGATTACCGGCCAGTATGGCAACGGCCAGGAGCAGGAACATCCATGCACGCGGGGCGATCAATGCACACCTCCGGCATAGCCGGCCAGTTTCAATGCCTCTGCATCCGTCAGGCGCTGGGCCACACGCAACATCGAAGAGCGACTGCGCGGATTACCCGCCAGCTCCTGCTCCCCCGCCCTTACAGGCTTCTTCTGTAACCAGCGCATGGTCGGTTTTCTGCCACAGACACAGACAGGCATCTGCGGCGGGCAGGTACAGGCATGCACCTCCGCTTCAACCAGATCACGAATACGCCTGTCTTCACCGGAGTGAAAAGAGATGACAGCGAGATGGCCGCCGGGCTGCAGATGGTCAATGGCAGCAGTGATGCCGCAATCTATCTGGCCCATCTCATCATTGACCCAGATACGCAGCGCCTGAAACGTGCGTGTAGCCGGGTGCGTCGAGCCATAGCGGGCCGGCTTGGGCACGGCATGAAAACAGCAGTTTTCCAGGTCGGCCGTGGTGTTCAGCGTGCCATCATGTTTGGCTTTCAGTATGGAGCGGGCAATACGCTGGGCATAACGCTCATCGCCAAAGCTGCGCAGCACATCAATCAGCTCTCGTTCGGAGACATGCTCCAGCATGCGTGATAGCGGCTGGCCGCTGCTGGTATCCATTCGCATATCCAGCGGCCCGTCTTGCCTGAACGAGAAACCGCGTTGCGCCTGGTCCACCTGAGGTGAAGAGACACCCAGATCGAACCCGATGCCGGTCACCTGCAGCCAGTCCCTTGAGTCGAGCGTTTCGCCGAGTTTGGCAAAGTCTGTATGGACGATAGTGAAACGGGAGTCCTGCTGCGCCAGTATTTCCCCTGCCGCAATGGCTTCAGGGTCACGATCGAGTGCAAGCAAGCGCCCGTTTTCCGATAGTCTGGAGAGCAGTTCACGGCTGTGACCGCCGCGACCGAAGGTGCAGTCGACATAACGGCCGTCCGGATCGGAGAATATTGCCTCAACAAATTCATCTCTGAGCACCGGGACATGCTCGGCGTAAGCATTATGCTCATCCACACTACATATCCAGCTCGAAATCCTGCAAGGCGAGCAGATCGGCTTCCAGCTGCTTGTCCCAGCTGGCCTTGTCCCAGATTTCGAACGTTTCACCGGTACCGGCAAAGTGCACGATCCGCGATAGTGCGGCATGTTCCCTGAGTACTCCGGCCAGCAGCACCCTGCCCTGTTTATCCGGCGAAAAGCTCTGCGAGGGTGTGATCACCGCGCGGATAAAGTTACGCTTGATATTGGCCGGCATATCCTTGATCGCAGCCTGCAAACGATTCCACTCCCTGGTCGGGTAGGCAATCAGGCATGGCGTATTATGGGAGCGGGTAATGATAATTTTACCGTCGGCATGACAGCTGTTCAATACATCACGGAACGAAGCGGGGATGCTGACGCGTCCCTTGTCATCCATGTTATTGCTGAATTCGCCTTGAAACATACGTTCCCGACCCTCGCCCGCTTCCGTGGCAGGACTTGTTACCCACAAATCCCCACTTAACCCCAATAGTGTCCACCGATCCACATCTGTCAACCCCTGTAAATACAATATAATTAAAGGATGAGGCGTTTCAGCACGCATGTGCCACTTCCACAACCGTGGCTAACTCGGCACCAATAAATCACAATTTCATGCGGCCTTGTCCGAAAAAAATGAGTGCATACGTTGACGTTGAGCCTCGCAGAGATTGACCAATCCGCCGCAACCGTTGTAAAACTGGTTCGCCGTGGGGGAATGTGGGTAAGATCTCCGCCAGATCCCGGCCTGAACAGACGTCAGCACCTTCACCGTCGAACTATTCATTCATGCCCTGATACGACACAATAAGTCGCATGGACGAATACCACTCAATGAGGAGATCCGCATGAGCGAAACCCTGATGCGCCAATGGCAGATGCTAAAAATGATTCCGCGCCACCCATCCAAGGTTTCACCCGATGAGTTGGTACATCGACTCGCAGAGTCGGGATTCAACGTTTATGCGCGCAAGATTCAACGCGATCTGGTTTTTCTCTCGGAGTTATTTCCCATTGACTGCGATAAGCGCAACAAGCCCTATGGCTGGTACTGGTCAACCGATGTCCACGCCATGGATGTGCCCGGCATGGGCTCGCACACAGCTCTGGCATTTTTCCTGGCCGAGCAACATTTGGCACCCCTGCTCCCGAACAGTACCTCGCGGCAACTACAGCCTCATTTTAAAACAGCAGCAAAGGTTCAGGATAGCACCCATTCCGGGAAAGCAGGCTGGCGGGACAAGGTGCGGGTCCTGCATTCCGGGCCTGATCTGCAAACACCTGCTATCGACCCTGATGTGCAATATCAGGTTTATGACGCCCTGCTGCACAACCGAAAATTACAGGTTCAATACGTCCCAAAACAGGAACAGGATCCCAAACAATATGAGATCAATCCGCTGGGACTGGTATTCAAGGATAGCATGTCTTATCTCGTCTGTTCGATGTGGGATTATGCCGATATTCGTCTGCTAACACTGCACCGCATGGTAGAAGCCAAGGCGCTGGGTATTCCGGCCCGCTCGCCGGAGGGCTTTGATCTGGACAGCTACATTGCCTCAGGCGAACTCCGTTTTGCCGTGGGCGGAGACATCAAGCTTAAGGCGCTGATCTCAAGCAACCTTGCATTTCATCTGGGTGAACGGCCGCTATCCGATGACCAAACCATTGAGGGGCAGGAGGATGATCTCATGCTGCTTCATGCCACAGTTCAGGACACCAATGAATTGCGCTGGTGGCTGCTGGCCTTCGGTGATCAGGTAGAAATTCTTAAGCCGGTTGAACTAAGAGAGCAATTCGCTGAAATAGCATCAAACATGAACGACAGGTATAACTCGCCAGAATAATTATTTTAGCTGCTCCCGCCCCATTAGCCATCCCGCCTGCGCAGAAAGGCTGGCACGACAAACGTTTCATCATTGCAGTCGATATTGCTGCATGGCTTTGACTCAGCGGTCGCCCTCATCGCTACCACCGTCACGCTGATCTCATCCCCCGCCTCCTGATCGTAAAGCATACCGCAGATAATATTGGCCCCCTCACAGGGCAATCGCATTAAAATCATCGGCGGCCGCACAGGCATGGGAAAAAGTACCTTGGCCATCAATCTCGCCACCAATGCCGCTACCAGTACAGACAAATACTCAGTTGCGCTGATTTCAGCTGGTTTGACCGCTCGACAAATCAGCATGCGCATGATGGCGGCAGCCGCCCGCGTGGAGCTCAATTCACTGCGCAAAGGCACGCTCAAAGGGGAGGACTGGCATAAGCTGGCTGAATTCAGCGGACAACTGACTGAAGCAAATATGATCATCGCAGACACTCCTGATTCACTGGCCACCATTCAGCTCATGTGCCGTCATCTTAAGCACGAGACGCAAGGGCTGGATTTGGTCTTCATTGATGATTTACAGTCGCTGGCTGAACGCATCGGGATCAAACAGACTGTTCATGAAACATCTGCAATGACTCAGGCGTTAAAATCCATGGCCGTAGAGCTGGATGTTCCGGTTGTTGTCACATCACAGCTCAAACCCACATTGGAGGCCCGTACAGACAAACGCCCCTGCATAAACGACCTCTGCTGTGTCTCAGCGATTGAACAAACTGCCGATGTCATTTTCCTGCTGTATCGTGAAGAGGTTTATCATCAGCAAGCGGATCATGAAGGTGACGCTGAAATCATTATTGCCAAGCAATGCTATGGCGAACTGACGCGGGCAAGGCTTTTATTCAATGGAAAGTTCAGCCGATTCGATGAACTCGATACTGTTGATCCCGTGAAACAGGCTCTGGATGATGCGTACCGCAAACGTGATGAGTCCATCTTCGCGGCAATGGCGAATGATCAGAATGGTGACATCGACATCAGCCCTCACGCCGAGGATTAAACCGAACCCGCACACAAACTAAACTCAATATTCACTACCAACTTTTGTATCAGCTATCCCCTGCACAGCACTTTGAGTAACCTGAAAAACTTGCTGTCATTCGAAAGCTCAAGCCGCCTTAACATCATAATGTGGTTTTTATCCTTCTCATGCGTACGCTTTGGCGGATAATTTCAAGGTTTACCGGGTGGCAACGTATGTTCTGGAAAGAGAAAGCAATGAGCGAAATGAGTGATGATGAGTGGGAGTCGCTGTGCGACGGCTGCGGTCGCTGCTGCGTATGGAAGTTCGAGGATGAAGATACCGCCGAGATCCTCTACACCGACATCCGCTGTCAGCAATTCAATGAATCAACCTGCCGCTGCACCGATTATCCGCAACGCACGACCATTGAACCGGAATGCATGGACATCCGTGCTCTGGAGGAGAAGCAGTTCGCCTGGCTACCCGAGAGTTGCGCCTACCGTCTGTTGCATGAAGGCAAGCCACTGTTTGACTGGCACCCGCTGATCTCCGGCGATAAGCAGTCCGTACACACGGCCGGCATCTCATTGCAGCACAAAACCACCAGCCCCGAAGGAATCACGGAAGAGGATATCATCCGCCATATCATCGATCCGGACGAAGCACGTGGCTGAGTGCTGCCCCTGCGGCAGCGGCAAACCATACGCCAGCTGCTGCGAGCCGATCATTCTCGGCGCTGTTGCCCCTGATGCCGAAGCCGTGATGCGCTCACGTTACTGCGCTTATGTGCTGGGTCACTGGCGCTACCTGCGCGAGAGCTGGCACCCGGATACCCGCCCTGCCAGCGTCTCCCCGACCAACACGGCGTGGATCGGCCTGACCATCGTCAGAGCGACTACGGATAGTGTTGAATTCATCGCCGGCTTCCGCGAGGACGGCAAAATCATGGCGCTGCACGAAATCAGCCGCTTTGCCCGGGTCGATAGCCACTGGCGCTATCGCGATGGCAAATGCGATATCCGGGAAGCCGGCCGCAACAGTGCCTGCCCCTGCGGCAGCGGCCTGAAAAGTAAACGTTGCTGCGCAAGGCCTCAGGCCAACAACAGCCGCCAAGGCGCATAAGAAAAACTGCGTCAATTTGACCGGCAAACGGAATGCGACATTGGCAGACGTCGAAAGCCGTCTATAATGCCGGCCATGCGACTGATCATGCTCGATACAGAAACCACCGGACTCTCGCCACTTAATGGCGACCGCATGGTTGAGATCGGTGCCATTGAGGTCATGAATCGCAAGATTCTCTCCGGCGACAAGCACGTGTTCCACCGCTACATCAACCCGGAACGCAATATACCGGCCGAAGTCGTACGCATTCACGGCATTGATAATGCCAAAGTCAAAAATGAGAAGACCTTCAAGGAGATCGCCCAGGAGTTCCTTGATTTCATTGCCGGCGCCACACTGGTTATTCACAACGCACCGTTCGATCTGGGCTTCATTATGAACGAGTTGCGCCTGCACGGTTTTCCGAACATCCAGGATATCCCGGTTATTGACACGCTGGCCTTTGCACGCAAAAAGCATCCGCATCAGCGCAACAATCTGGATGCCCTGTGCGATCGCTACAATATTGCCCGCGGCCACCGTGAGCTGCATGGCGCACTGCTCGACTCGGAGCTGCTGGCCGAGGTGTATCTGGGCATGACCGGCGGCAGGCAGTTTTCACTCGGCATGGATGCCAGTCGCCAGCCGGCATCGGCCTTTGTACAGCTACCCGAGCCATCCCGCAGCCGCACGGAAAAAGCCGAAACAGCACGCATCATGCAGCGCAAGTCGCTACATATACCGGAAGAGGATCTGAACGCACATCAATCACTGTTGCAACGAATCCACAAGGAGAGCGGCGGCCAGTGCATCTGGCACCATGCCGAAATAACCACATGAATGATTGCTGAATCACACTTGATTTGGCAGATATGTGAAAAAGGTGCTATGGTCCGCGACCTCTTGATACGCGGGTGTCTTACAATGGTAGTAAAGCAGCTTCCCAAGCTGAGAACGAGGGTTCGATTCCCTTCACCCGCTCCATAACCAACACTTATATGCAGACAGCAACCCAGCCCTTACATACACCCACGCATGATGCCGATCACACACTGGAAATAGGCACCGAACTGCTTGCCAAAAGCGGTGAGATCATCCTGATTTCCGGCAGTTGCGGCAGCGGCAAAACGTTATGGCTGCACAGACTGGCAGGTCTCGTACCCATGCCTGCAGAGATCGATGCACGCATTAATCACCAACCTGTAGCAAAACAGATCACACGCATGCTCTTCGAGCAGTGGCCGGCCATCTGGCTGGGCCAGAGCGTTGACGATGAACTCCGCTTCGGGCTCGGCTACCAACCCGATGAGCAGCAGATCAAAGCCGCCCTGTCGCGCTGGGGCGTGTCTGAGCTTGCTGTGGATTGCCAAACGACCGCACTCAACCGCCTGCAGGCAGTACGTGTAACGCTTGCCGGCATCAGCATGGCAGCCCCTGTAGTGACATTACTGGATAATCCCACCGATGCACTCCCTGCCGCAGATGCCGCACAGTTGATCGCTGACATTTCCGACTGGGCGCGAGCTTCAAAAACAATCGTAGTTGTTGCCTGTAATCGCTGGCATGATTGGCAGCAGACAGCAACACAGCACTGGCAAGTGCTTTCGCCGGATTCGCTGCCACAGTCCAGAGGACACGCATGACAGAAATGGTTCACTTTTCCTTCGCCCTGAGTCCACGTATGCGCTCGTTTATCGAGCTGCGCGACGCACTGGCCTGCCTGGAGGCAGCCCGTTCGGCTCAGCAAGGCACGGCCTGGTTGCATGCCGCGTGCGATTTGCGCGCTTCCTTGCTCGGCGATCAGGGGCGCAAAAACGTTATCCCTGAAGTCATTGTCCTGTTTTCTGACATGCAGGTTCACCTGCATCAGCTGGCTAAAGATGCGCCGCACTACAGCTCCCATATCCAGCTGGCCTGCGACAAAATCATCAAACACATAGAGCAGCTGCACTCCGGCCTGCCGGATGCCTGCAACTTTCTGGCTGAAGACGCGCTGATCAATGCCTACCTGAACACCCAGAAGAAACATGACTGGCTGGGTCACAAGCTCTGTATTCAGCAAAGCATCGGGGCAATCTGGAAGCAATCGGAAATACGCACCCAGCCGTTACACACAGCCTTGCTGCCGCTCTGCGAGGCGGTTGACTGCCTGGACAATATGCTCAATGACTTTGTGCAGTGGAAACAGTGCGTGGCCACCCATGGTACGGGGCACATCACCCCGGAGAGAGGCAAGGCATTCGGACTGCTGGTCATTGCCATGCCGGCCGATGTCGTTGCCAAGGGCATTATGCCCGATATCTCCGGCAACCGTCTGGCTATCCGCATTCGTTTTCAACTATGGACTCCCGGCTCGCCACCATCGGACTTTGAAGGTGATCAGCCCTACGCCATGATGCTCGTACCGGTGGGACTCTGATGACAGGACAAACAACACTGAAATTCCGCTGCCCCGTTTGCCGCAAGGGTGTACAACGGGAAGCTGAAGACTTTCCGTTCTGCTCCGCACGTTGCCGCATCATTGATCTGGGCCGCTGGGCATCCGAGGATTACCGCATAGCCGGCGAACCGGTCTCCCAATCCGAACAACAACCCGGCGATGAGTCCTATTAAACAGGAGACAGTCCACCCTGCCCTGGTCTACATCGCTATTAGCGCAACGCTGCTGGTGCCTGTGCTGCTCTGGCCTGCCCTGCCTGCCTTCACCGATAACGGGTTAAATCCGGGTCAGAAGATTCATCAGATCTGGCTGATCATGGCAGCCCTGCTGCTTATCTGCGCAGTAACCACTGACTGTATCATCAACTACCAGCCCGACACCCTGTGGCCTGCATTTGCCTGCAGCTGGATCCTGCTTGCCACCCTCGGCATATCTACTGCGCTGCGGCAGCCCTCAGGCGGCTGGCTGCTGGCACTGATGTTTGCCATCCACAGCTTGCGGGCCATGTACGCACTATGGCGCAACCAACAGCACTGGCATCTATGGCCGTCCTGGGGGCGGGACACACTGGCATCGGCTGCACTGTTTATCTGGTCGATGTAGCAACGCCGTGCAGCTGATCCTTGCCTCGACATCGCCCTACCGCCGCGCTCTGCTTCAGCGCCTGGATCTGTCCTTTGAGCAGGCGAGTCCCGGCTTTGAAGAGGCCACGCCGGGCAGCATGCCACCGGATGAACTGGTAGAGCACAATACACTGGGCAAAGCGCGCAGCGTTCTGAATATCGCACCGCACGCCACAATCATCGCCTCCGACCAGATCGCTGTATGCGGTGACATCGTGCTGGGAAAACCGGGCACTATTGCCAGGGCAGAGCAGCAACTGCAACTGCTATCGGGAAAACGCGTCACCTTCCTGACCGGGCTATGCGTGCTGGATGCAGATAGCTGCCGCTATGAGCTTATCCCCTACCACGTCTGTTTCCGTACACTGAGTCGCTCAGAAATAAGCCGTTATGTGGCACTTGAGCAACCACTGGAGTGTGCCGGCAGCTTTAAGTCGGAAGGGCTCGGCATCAGCCTGTTCGACAAGATGGAGGGTCATGATCCGACAGCCCTGATTGGGCTACCCCTGATTCGCCTGAGTCAGTGGCTGCGACCGCTCGAATTGCGCTCTTAGATAACGAACGGGGTTAGTGAATAACGACCGGAATACTGCGCAGCAGTGCCACCAGCTCCGCCTGCCGGCTGGTGTATGTTTTCTGGAAGACAAGCTTCAGGTAGCCGCGTGCTGTATGCAGGCTTATCCTGGCCTCCGATGCATAGCGCTCCATGCTGCTGCCGTCGGACAAGCCGATCGCCAGATTCGCCTCAGCCGGTGTCAGGCCGTATAACAGTTGTAGCAGGTCCGGCTCCAACCCCGATCCCGCCCCTCCCGTTGAGATCATCACTGCGGCATATACGCCGGTCTCCTCCGTAAATGCAGAGTGAATATGCGGATGCAGCGCAATAGCAATCACAGCTACCCCCTGGTCATGACCATCACCCATGCGTAACGTCATACCGCTGGCCTTTTGGCTCCCCTGTTTCCCCTGCTCCACGGCACTCCTGATCAACCGCGCCAGATCCTGCGTTGTGCCGGAAGAGGGACCAACCATCTTGCCGGAGATAATGCTCAACACATGTGTCGATGCGAGAATCGTTCTGGCCTTGCGGTTCTGGTACACCAGTGTCGCGTTACCATCGAAGAGCAAAATACCTGAGTTTAGCTTATGCATTGCCTGCTCGAATCCCACGGAGTAATTTTTCAGCTGCTCAATCGTATGATATATTTTGAAGGCCTGCTGCACATGCGGCAACAGCAGTAGTGAGCTATCCATTAATCGTTCATAGCTGGGCTGAGCATTTTCCGGACAACAGATCACCATATGCACAATATACCCGTCTTCCCTGAACAGGAGGTCGATTACTTCAGGAGAGTTTCCCGTGCCATGTAGTACCGCTGACGCACTCTCCATCGGCAGTAATCGATTATCCCGGAACAGATAGAGCTGTCCCGCAACGGCTCGCCTCTCAATACCTTTCAGGTTATCCAGATAAGGCTTGAGCTGGCCGAAATGAGCGGCATAGCGTTGTAACTCATCCTCTCCGGCATCATCCGGCACCGCCTCACAAACGACATGGTAATTTTCCCTGTCGACAATGTGAACCCCAATCGATCGACAGCCGTAATATTTTGACAACTGGCTCAGAAAATACGGCAATGACTCCTGCCTGGAACACAAGCTGTACAGCTCCATCACTAGCGTGTTAAAAACAGAAATCTCCAACTTCTTTCTCCTGCCGACAACCGTCGAAGCACCCCGTTTGATACAAATCGCTTTATAACCGCAGGGGACTCGCGCATCACCCCTTATATGGGGGGGTGAAAAGCAATCATATGCACATATATTTCGCGGCTATGAAGGGGAACATGAATCACAAATCAAAACAGTTATTACTGGTGGACGACGATCAGACAGTACTGGATATGATGACCGAGGTACTGACCGATTTCGGTCACTACGTGACCAGTGCTCCTAGCGCCCGCCATGCACTGAATCTCTTCATGTCTGCAGGGAATGCCTTCGACCTGCTGATTACCGATATATGTATGCCGGAAATGAACGGCGTAGAGCTGATCAAGGCCGTTCGGGCCCACAATGAAACACTCCCCATCATCGCCATCAGCGGATTCTCAGAACCGGATGCTCATAACGAAATCGAACACTATGATGCCAGAATGCTTACAAAGCCCGTCGATTTCCTGGCCCTGCAACAAACGATAGACGCACTATAAACCAGTGTGTTTCGGCATCACCTGCTCCAAGCCGCTTTACTGTATTTAGCTGTGATCTATATGCAGGCACTCCATGGCATTCTTCCATCAAAAAAATAGCTCTACGATCTATCTGGCCGTCCCCCTGATGTTGTCAGCACTGGTGCTTGTCTGTGTAGAGGTGAGAAGTGGCTGTCCGTACAAAGAGGGCTTACCGCCGCATTCCCGCAGTCTCTGTGCCTGTTGATAGAAGGTCTATCAGTCAGATGTTAATGTGCGAAACAAGCCCAGGCTCGGCATTATTTGAGCCGCACAGAAATCAGCCACTATGTAGCGTTTGAGCACCCTCAGGACTATATCAATGGCTTAAAATCAGAAAAGCTCTGCATCATCCAGTTTAAAGATGGAAGGAGATAACCCGACAGCCTGATCGGCCTGCCCCCGATTCGCCTGAGCCAGGGGCTACAACACAACCACTGGCTCAGCAACAATCAGCCATCAGTTATCGGAATAGTCACACACTAAATGAAAGATTGTAGGCGACGATTGCACCAATCGTGACATGCAATGCTACTGTTCCGGCGATCATTTGGAGAAAAGAACGGTTAAATAGTTTAAGCTCTTTTTTATCTGCTCGATTCATCTCCATATTAATCTCCTTGGCGGTCGCTACCGCATGGAGAGACGCTCACCTAACTAATCATGCAGTAATGTGATGGCCAGCACTCTGTGGCTATGGCTACACTTGGGAGCGTCAAACATGTGGAGTAGCAGGAGCAAGTAGCGGCGTCACCGCTTCGCCATAGAGGAACTTCAGATTGGACCTCTGCATAGCTGCCCAAAGGGTGAGGCACATGGGTGTGCCGAATCACAAAAAGTCAGGAGAACCGTTTGGACTTGCTCTGCACGCCAGAATGGTGAGCCACATGGATGTGCCGAATCACGAACCTACAGGATAGTAGATTCGGACGGCGAATTGCCGCCCAAAGGGTGAGGCACATGGATGTGCCGAATCAAATTCCTGGCATGGCATTACATATTTCTTGCGGGCATAAAAAAAGCCCCACCGGAGATTGCTCTCAACG
>PFXI01000019.1 GCA_002791575.1 Zetaproteobacteria bacterium CG_4_9_14_3_um_filter_54_145
CTTGGTAGATTTACCCTACCAGACAGGGAGATTCCTTTCGCCTCTTATGCGAGGCTTAAATCAATTGGTTTGAATAGTTTTGCAAGAGGCTCAGCATTTTCTTTATTTTTCCGCAGTTATCCGATACATTAGCAGATAATAATCACCTGCCAACAGTAATGATTACGGCAGGCCTGCTCAGCGGTATGCTTTCTCTACTTCGACAAGCACCAGCTGAAGAGCTGCCACCACGCTCTTTGCCTGTATCTCAAAACGGGCGCCAGAGAGCTGCAGGCAGCGACTGGATGTCGCCGCTCCCTGTATTGAAACAGCAATCCATACCGTACCAACCGGCTTGTCAGCACTGCCGCCGCCGGGGCCTGCAATGCCACTGACTGCCACACAGACGCTGCCTTTAACCGCTCCGCCCTCAGCCATCGCCCGCACAACCGGTTCACTGACTGCGCCATATTGATCAATCAATGCTGCCGGCACACCAACCTGACCCTCTTTGGCAGCATTGCTGTAGGTCACCCAGCCGCGATCGAAAACATCGGATGCCCCCGGCACCCGGCACAGGCGCGCAGCAATCATGCCCGCCGTGCACGATTCAACGCTGCGCAACATGAGCGAGTGGCGGCGCAACAGTGCAATCAACTGCTCCTCAATGAGCAGGCCTGAGCTATTAAGCAGATGCGGCGTATCGGCCGACGCACCCGATGCTGAAAGTCCGGGCTCCAGCGGCAACGGATGCAATTCATCCGCATAGACAGATAACGACTGTAAAGCACCTGTTTCATTAAGCAAAGAAAGATATGAATGTCGCTGGAAGACAATGTCTCCGAGCGGCAGCAAAAGGCTTGTCACCCCGTCCTGCCGATAACAACTGCAGCGGCGCGCTGGATTATCCAGCTCAAAAAAAGCCACCTGAGCCGTATCCGGAATCGTTGCCCGCACCCCATCCAGTTCGTTCTCCGTGGCGAAAAACAGGCGCCACTGATCAGGTTCACGCTGCCAGTCACCCGCTGCCAGCAGGCTGACAGCTGTCTGCTCGGCTCCGGCTGCATGCAGCCATGCCCGCAACCAGCCGGTGGTGATACCGGCAAAAGCCAGACTCTGCAGCCCGGACTCACTGATAATCCAGCGGCCTCGCTTCACCACACGATCCCGCCTGCCATGACACCGGCAGCAATGATCAACCCCGCACCGATCACGCCTGCCAGTACATCGTCTGCCATAATTGACCACCACGGTGGCCCGAGTCGTTCGGCCAGCGATACCGGCCAGGGTTTAAAGATATCCAGCAGGCGAAAGGCCATGAAAGCCAGCAGCATCACCGGCATTGAAGAGCCCATCCACGTGGCCAGCAGAGCCAGACAGAGCCACTGACCGGCCCACTCATCAATCACGATCCAGCCCGGATCCTTGTCCGGCATCAGCGGCAGCACCCGTGCGCAGACCAGACATCCGAGCAGCCAGACCAGCAGACCCGCGCTCAGCAGTGTAAAGGAGCCGAAAAAGTGAAGCAGCAACCACGCCGGCGGCAGTGATGCCAGCGAGCCCCATGTACCCGGTGCTTTCGGCAGCCAGCCGCTGCCAAAGCCCGCCGCTACCCAACCGGCGACACCGTAAGATCTATTTGAAATGGTCATAACCCGACTTCTCCACCGTGATCAGATCCCCATGCAGACGCAAAGCCACGCCCGGCTGCGACCGGCAACGGCCGATCCTGCAAGCCTGATCCAATGTTTTGCCTGCAGGAGCCGTGAACAGCAGTGCATAATCTTCACCGCCGTGGGCAGCATTCTGCAACGCCTTTGCCTCACCAAGCTCAGCCACCAGTTGTGACCAATCAGGCAGCAGGGAGAGCTCAATATCCATACCAACCCCTGAGGCCCGGGCCAGATGTTCCGCGTCCTGCAGCAGTCCGTCGGATATATCCATGCAGCAGCGCACGCCCTGTTCACGCAGCATCACCCCCTGCCGCAACAGCGGCTCAATGTGTGTGAATTCGACAACAAAACACCCATCTTTCTCACCGGTTAGCCACTGCTGTAAACCTGATGCATGAAACCCGACACGCCCGCATAACCAGACATCATCATCGGCAAGAGCGGCATCCCGGCGCATGGCGCTGCCTGCCGGCAGCTGACCGGCTACCGTCACGGCCAGCGCATTACAGGGCGAGCGCGTGGTATCACCACCGACCAGCTCCACATCATGGCGCAGCAGTGCCGCTGTCGCGCCAAGCCCCATCTGCTCCACCGCATCGGTATCTTCGGCCATCACATTCAACCAGCAGCTCAGAGGCTCTGCCCCCATGGCCGCCAGATCGGATAGTGCCGAGCAGACCGCCCGCCCGGCCGCAATGGCAACAGGCAGATCCATCGGCCAGTGCACACCGGCCAGTGACGCGTCTGTACTGACAACCAGCTCCATACCGGCAGCCGGCTGATGAATGGATGCATCATCACCGATGCCGAGCAGGGTAAACGCACGCGGCTTACCACCCTTGCCGGCAAAACAGCTGTCGATCAGATCAAACTCGCCCACGGATCAGACCGCCGGAACCTGACGAACCGCGTGAAAGAAACCGTCGCAGTCGCTCTCCGGAAAGCGGCGCTGCATGAGCCAATCCGACCCGCTCTCATCCAGCACCTGCTCGTTCTCCTGCGGGTGGATGGAGCAGACGGCATAGACCATAGCCCCGTATGGTTTAAGCACACGCTCTGATTCCAGCAGCAGTTGGCGTTGCAACTGAGCCAGCACCTCAACCCCCTGCTCATCATGTAAAAACTTCGCATCCGGATGTCGACGCAAAATCCCCGAAGCCGAGCACGGCGCATCCAGCAGCAGTGCATCAACGCTCGCGTCCGCAAGCGGCAGTTGCAGGCCATCAGCCTGTACAATCTGCACATTGCTGCAGCTCAGTCGCTGCAGGTTTTCGACCAGACGCGGGATACGCCGCGCCTGCAGCTCCACGGCAATAATACGGGCCGCTGGAAAGCGGTGGGCCAGCAGTGCCGTCTTGCCACCGGGTGCCGCACAGACATCGACAATGACGCCATCACAGCACGCAGGCTTAAGTGCCATCACAGCAGCCTGTGCCGACTGATCCATAACGGTAAATGCACCTTCGGCAAATCCCGGCAGCGCCGTGACATCCGTTCCGGCAGGCAGCAGTACGGCATAGGGCGTGATCTCACCGGCAACCGCATCGATGCCCGTTGCCACCACCTGCTCCAGCCACTCATCTCTGTCGGTAAACAGCGCCAGAGAGAGTGACGGCACAACTTTCAGCACTTCACTGCACTGCGTCACCTGCTCTGCACCAAAGGCATCGCGCCAACTGGCATAGATCCAGCGAGGCAATTCAGCCCGCTGATTGGGCTTGAGTTTTGTCGGCGGCTCATGCTCGGTCACCCGGCGCAGCACTGCGTTAACGAAACCGCCCGCCTTGGTGTTCGACTGCATCACTGCCGCAACCGTTTCGGATACGGCGGCATGCGTTGGCACACGCATATGGCGCAACTGATAGGTACCGACCAGCAGAGCCATGCGCGCGGTGTCATCAGGCTTGCTGCGGCAGAAACGTGAATAATCGGCTTCCAGTGAATACAAGCGGCGCAATACCCCGTAGACCAGCTCATGCAGCAGGCCGCGCCCACGCACATCCATCGTCGCGCTGTTACGCTCCATGGCCTGTTCCGCCTTGCGCTGGCGGACAAAGATATCCGTCAGGCTTTCGATTGCCGCTTTACGTACTTGCATATCAGTTGTTCCGCCAGTGTGCAGGCATGAAATTCACCTGCATTATTGATGCATAAAAAAAGATCAGGGTTCGAGAACCAGCCGGAAACCCGTGTTATTATCAAGCTTGTCGGCATCGTTCCACAAACGGCTACCGGTGGTAATCATTTCAGCAGCATCGTACCAGGAACCGCCACGCAGTACTCTGGCGGTGCACTGCCCCTGCGTCTGCGCCGATGCATCTTTGGGGGCAGCGTTAATATCCGCATTCCAGCAGTCCTGCACCCACTCCCATACATTGCCGCTCATATCATACAGACCCAGTGCATTGGCCTTTTTTTCACCCACAGGGTGCGAAGTGAACTTGCTGTTGCGCATATACCACGCCACCTGATCGGGTGTGCCGGAGGCACCATACGTGGCATCCTTACCGCCACTACGGGCTGCATATTCCCACTCGGCCTCACTGGGCAGACGGAACTGCTTGCCTGATTGTTTGTTGAGCTTGCGGATAAACTGGACGGCATCAAACCAGCGCACGCGCTCCACCGGATAGCGTCCGCCTTTCTTGAAGCCGGACGGATTTGTACCCATGATCTTGCTGTACTGCTCCTGGGTAACTTCATAACTGCTCATCCAGATATCGGATGGCAGGCAGACCTGTGCCGCACCAGCTCCGCTCTTGTCGGCAGATGCAGCAGTAAACTGAAAACAACCGGCAGGCACAAGTACGAACGTCATCCCGGTCAACGGATCGGTCACTGTTTCGGCTGCCAGACTCACTCCGGCAGTGGCGATCATCGCTAACAATACAGCACAAAACCTGAACATGAATCCTCCCCGATCTGGCCCCCGGCCATGAATGATGCAGCTTAGAAGCAAGCGGCAAACTGCGCAAGTTCCGGCCGGAATAAGTGCACCGATCGATCAAGTCCCAAATCTGGTGTAATCTCCTTTGAGCTGATTTGTCACTCTCATAGGTGCCCGGGAATATATGGGCGACTCACCCTATAATTTATTGTATTTACCATAGCCACTCGTATTTACATTCCCGAGGCCAGTCGTTGGATTACTTGGTCTCTTTTTGGCTTCTGAATATTGGATGGATGATATTTCATTTCTTTCATCCATATAAACATAAGACCTGTTAAGCATTTGGCCATAAACAAGCTGTTGCCTTTTACCACTCCCAGTTAACGTCGTATTGGTTTCTGTCGGTACCCCCCAAGACTTGATCAAGTCATTTTTACTCATTCCGACAGCTATTTTCCTGGCTCGAATCAGGTCGCTCGCTTGTCTTGAGGTAAATCTTCCATGACCTACGGTTGATGCATCCTCTTTTGAATAGTCATGCAGCTTTCGGTGTTCGACTTCCGATCTTCCATTGCATGGAGTATCTTGCCAGACAGGCGAATCGAATTTCCCCGGCCCCTTGCATTGATACATCTCGCCAGCATCTGTAACCGAAGACATAATAAATGATGCAAAAACACCAATAGCAGCCAAAACTAACCTTAACTTATTCACGACTATCTCCCCCCTAAAGCTTCATCCAGAAGCCCCTGAACGCGCCCTAGTATAGCCACTATTAATTGATATTGCTGACGATTCTAAAAAGAGATAAGGCTGGCCGGTGTTTACTCAAAGCCATTGGTAGAGATAGTATATACGATGGCCCTAACGCAAAAGAGGGAGCTGACATTTAGTCAGCTCCCTCTTTCTATTTGGTGGCGCTTCAGGGACTCGAACCCCGGACACCCGGATTATGATTCCGATGCTCTAACCAACTGAGCTAAAGCGCCTTGGAGGCCGGCAGTTTAGGCATAAGTGCATCGACGTCAATGGCTTTTTTCACCTGTCAGAACACAACCATGATGCAGCCCTGTAAATACAATAAATTCTGCAACCGGCGGCTTTTCAGCACAGGCAATCTACCGGCGGAAAACCTAGCGCGTATCGGAAGCAAGTACCGAAGTATCCGCCACAACACGCATCGACTTCTTCATCCAGTCGAGCAGAATCAAGGCCCTGTCCTGGCCTCGCATCTCAATAAAGACACCCTCCAGCCCTTTCAGTGACCCATCCAGCATACGCACCTTCTCCCCTGCCTTGAACGGCGCTTCCGGCGTAGAAGAGAAAGAGATCAAACCGTCCTCATCATGGCGCGCCTGCAGTAACGCGATCACCTGATCATTGAGCGGCGGATAGAAGGTTCCGAAGACCACAGGCGCCAATACACCGACCGTGCTGCGGATCGTGGTCCAGCGCTGCTCATCTCTGGCTAGGTGAACAAACAGATAACCGACAAAAAACGGGCGCGGTTGCCAGCTGACCTTGCCGGCATGGCTGATGCGGGTATTCATCATCGGCAAATAGACCCTGAAGCCCTGCCGCTCCAGATTCGCCGCCGCCAGCGACTCCTGCCTCGGTTTCACGCGAATGGCAAACCACTGTCGTCTGTCAGACATCCAGATACCACTGCACGGTTTTGCGGATACCGCTCTCAAAGGTTTCTGCCGGTTGCCAGCCCAGTTGATCGTTCATCTTCGCCGCATCAATGGCATAGCGCCAGTCATGACCCGGCCGGTCTTTGACAAAGGTAATCAGTGCGGCGTGATCGCTCGATGATGAGGGGTGAAATTCGTCCATCAAGCGGCAGATCAGCTTGCAGATATCCAGATTTTTCCATTCATTGATGCCGCCAATATTATACACCTCACCGGGCAGGCCGCGGCGGATCACCGCATCGATACCGGAGCAGTGATCTTCCACATAGAGCCAGTCGCGGATATTGGAGCCGTCACCGTAGACCGGAATAGGCTTACCCTCGCGGCAGGAACGAATCACGGTCGGAATAAACTTCTCCCCGTGCTGATACGGGCCGTAATTATTCGAGCAGTTGGAGGTTGTCACAGGCAGACCGTAGGTATGAAAATAAGCACGCACCAGATGATCGGAGCCGGCCTTGGATGCCGAATAGGGAGAGTTCGGCGCATAGGGCGTGGCTTCACTGAAGGCGGGATCATCCGCAGCCAGCGTGCCGTACACCTCATCTGTCGAGATGTGATGAAAGCGGCACTGCCCGGCATCGAGCCTTGCCTCATGCAACCAGTAGTGGCGGGCAGCCTCCAGCAGGGTAAATGTGCCCATCACATTGGTCTGCACAAACACTTCGGGGCCTGCAATGGAGTTATCCACATGCGACTCGGCAGCAAAATGGACGACCGTATCTATCTGATACTCGCGCAGCAGCTTATCTACCAGCGCCCGGTCACAGATATCTCCCGCCACGAATGTGTGTCGCGACGCATCCGGTAGGTCCGTGAGGTTATCCAGCGAGCCGGCATAGGTCAGCTTGTCCAGATTGACGATCTGCACATCGGGATCACTGTCCAGCATATAGCGCACATAATTACAGCCGATAAAGCCGGCGCCGCCGGTTACCAGTATCTTGCGCGGTTGATAATCCATCATTGCTTCAATCCTTGAGCCTCTTGCAAAACTATTCAAACCAATTGATTTAAGCCTCGCATAAGAGGCGAAAGGAATCTCCCTGTCTGGTAGGGTAAATCTACCAAG
>PFXI01000119.1 GCA_002791575.1 Zetaproteobacteria bacterium CG_4_9_14_3_um_filter_54_145
CAAGTATCTGTTGGTATAAATGCTTGTCTCTCATTAACCAAATATAGCTGATTCTTAGATTTTACCCACACAACTTCGTGAAGCGCCCTTATTCTCTGGCGAGCAGAGCGCGGGTGGCTTCGGCGGGGTCTTCGGCTCCAAGGATGGCACTGATCACGGCCAGATGAGGCCAGTCCAGCTCACTGCAGTTGTGCGGGCTAATGCCGCCCAGTGCCACTACCGGCAACAGGGCCTGTTCGGCCAGACGGCGAAAATCTGTTACACCCAGACACGCCGCACCCGGATGGCTGGCTGTAGGAAACACCGGTGAAAGCATGGCATAATCCGCCCCTGCCTGTGCAGCCAGAGCCAGCTCCTGCCCATGATGACAGGATACGGAGATGGTCTTGGCCGAATCGTTGAGCCAGCCGCGAACCGCCGAAATTGTGCCTATATCACGAGATGAGAGATGCACCCCGTCGGCATCAACCGCCTCGGCAATATCGGCCTGGGTGTGAATAATCAAGCGTGCCTGATGGGCGCGCGTCAGCTCGCGCAGACGTGCGGCAAGCGCCAGTAATTTGGCCGAAGTAAGCTGCCTTTCACGCACAAGCAGCGCATCCACACCGGCCGCAAGCGACTGCTCCACTGCAGCGAAGAAAGCATCGCCGGAGAAACGCGCTGAGTCGGTAATCAGAGTCAATGCTGGCGGAATCACGCTCATCGCTTGCGCAGCTACAGGTGAATCAGAATTCCTTCAGAATCCAGCTGGGTGGTGTAATGCCGGTAGCGCCACCGGGCAGGCGGCGTACAAACTGGCCATTGGGATCACGATACAGATAATAGGCGGGCATGCCGCCGACAGGCTGCACCTTTATTTTAAACACCTTACCGCGCACACCATATTCAGTGATGGTCGCCCCGTCCTTATCCTGATAGGAACGGATATCAACCGCAGTCGTGTCATCCGGCGCCTGTAATTCATCACGCATATTCGGCGCTGACTCAACCACTGCCGGTTGTTCGGCCTGCTGCTCCGCAGGAATCGACTGTGGCGGCGGCATGACATCGTCGGCCGCCTGTGCTGGAGAGCAGAGCAGCAGTGCCAGCATCAGGGAGGGAATTACACGCATCATTATCATGCATGCATGATAGCAGCCGCAGGGCTGCCCGGCAGCTGTTTTTTTTCTCTGCACATTCGATTCAGATAACACGGTCGTTTCCTCCGTCCAGCGGCAGCTGTGCGCCTGTGGTACAGGCAAATAACGTGCCCGCCATGGCGCAGGCCATCTCCGCCACATGCCTCGAGGTGATTTCGCAACCCAGAACATTATTTTTTTTATAGCCATCAACACTCAAACCATAACTGGCCGCACGTCTTGCCAGTATCTCATCGGTCCAGATAGCGGTATCGAACACGGCATTCGGATGCAGCACATTGACCCGGATACCATCACCACCGAGCTCGAGCGCCGCAACCCGCGCCAACTGCGTCAAGCCGGCCTTGGCCACCGAATAGGCGGCAGCACCTGGTCCTGGTGCCGGTACATTCTTCGAGGCCACGATCACAATGGCCGGATCAAGACCCAGCCTCAGGTAGGGAATGGCCTCCTGCATCAAGCGCTGGTGACTGGTCAGGTTCAGCGCCATGCTTTGCTGCCAGATATCTGCGGGCATCTGCTCGATGCTGTGACTTGGCGGAAAACAGCCGGCATTGCTGATGACTATATCCAGTCCGCCGAAATGACTTACCGTCGCCTCAACTGCCCGACGTACACTATCTCCATCGTTCATGTCGCAGGTCATCGCCAGCACCGAGTCATCGCAGAAGCGTTCCGCAACCGCAGGATTGATATCGAGTGCTACCACTGCCGCTCCGCGGGCCAGCAGTGATGCGACACAGGCTGCACCGATGCCGCTGGCTGCACCCGTAACCAGTGCAACACGGCCGCTGAATTCAGGCGCTGATGCGGATTTCTTCAGCTTGGCCTGCTCCAGCTCCCAGTATTCGAGCGCGAAAATATCCTGCTCCGGCAAGGCCTGCCAGCCGCCCAGAGCCTCCGCCCGCGTGATCGCCTGCTGGGTGTGGCTGCTGATATCCGAAATTATGCCGCATTCACCAGCAGTCGTTCCAAACGCTAATGTGCCACGGCCCGGCCATACCGCCCAGCGCGGCGCAGGATCCAGACAGGTCAGCGCGTCATGATTGTTGCGTGTAAAATAGCTGCGGTATGCGTCGGCAAATGCACTCACACTGGCCACGGCATCCGCACCGACAATCATCGCCGTACGCTTGGTGCGAATGACATGATCGGGCGTAAGTGGGCCGCGTGTGGCGATAGCAGAAACATCATTACGCACTGAAAAAGCGACTGCCTCGCTACCATTATTCAGCTGCGCCAGCACAGCACTACCACGCCGGGCTGATACCGCACGCCGCATGGCCGCAAGCTGAAGTAGATCAACATGCATCAGATCAACGCTCACAGCGGCGGTTGTGGAGCCGCTGCCGGCGCATGCGTCGCCAGATAGGCTTCCGCCCTGCTGACCAGCTCAATCATGTTTTCGTAGCTCTCGCGCGCCTCATCGGCAAAGGTGAACAGACCGTGATGCAATAGTATGATACCCTTGAGCCGCGACCAGTCGCTGCTTTCGCTCAGCTCATACACCTGTCTGGCAAGCACGAAGCCCGGCATCACATAAGGCAGTATCAACACCTCATCGCCATAGATCGCGCGCAGACGTGCTTCGCCATCGGCCGTATTGCTGATCGTCACCACGGCATCCGTATGCGTATGATCGACATAGGCAAATGGAATAATGGCATGCAAAATTGCTTCCACCGACGGATTGGGTGCATTCGGGTTGAGCATCGCTGCGCGCTGGGCATTGACCATATCGCTATCGGAAAGCGACTGCAGACGCGCCATTTTCAGCAGCAGATCCAGACGCACCGGCGCGAAGCCGCCCTTTTCGATCGTTGCCAGATCCCAGCCACTGCCTTTGACGTACAGCACCTGCTCTGTCTCACCGAACAGGTTCACCGCATCGGCCTTGACCGAGGTATTTCCGCCGCCATGCAGCACCAGTGACGGCTCCTGCCCCAGCAGGCGCGAGCTGTACACGCGCAGGACCAGCGCATCACCGGCCATCGCTGCGGTCTCGGCATCATCCCATAAGCTGTTCATGCCATATCCTCTGGCCTGACATTCATGGCCCCATACGGCGCAACAGCACCAGACATGCGCCGCCGCCACTGCCCGGTTGCGGCACAACAGCCAGCACATGCGCGGCAAAAGGTCCTTCGCTTAACCAGTGATAAACCGCCTGTTTGAGTACCGGCTTGCCATCGGAAGAGTGCAGGCCACGACCATGAATCACGCACAGCACGCGCGCACCGGCAGCCAGCGCACTGGTAAACCCCTGCAGCAATGCATCCAGTGCCGCATCCCGGGTCATGCCGTGCAGATCAAATGTGCCTGCAGCCGCTGACTGAGTACCGCTCAGTCGTTTCAGTCGCTCGCGTGAAATACCATCGGCCACCAGCACCCACTCCTGATCCGTTACCCGGGCAGGCGACCCATTCCGGGTGGGCACAGGGGTAGCATTCCGTGGCTGCCTGCCGGCAATCTCAAAGCCGCGCGGCAAGCGTTTGCGTGACAACACCTTGTCCACTGCCGGCAATGGCCGGACACGACCCATCGCTTCGGCAAACAGATCATCATCCTCGTCTGCCGCCATCGCCACTGTTACTCCGCGCGCTCCGGCCTGCTCATCAGCGCATGCACGGCATCTTCCAGCGGTACCTGCCCGCACAATACCCGGTGCACCGTCTGCATCAGCGGCAACTCGATCTGCAGCTGCTCGGCCAGCCGGTCAGCCGCCTGCGCCGTATGCACGCCTTCGACGACCTGACCGATACCCTCGACAGCCTCCCGCACCCCCCGACCTCTGGCCATTTCACCACCAAAGCGGCGATTACGCGACAGCTCACCGGTACAGGTCAAAACAAGATCGCCCAGGCCAGACAGCCCCATCAGTGTTTCGGAACGACCACCGCAGGCCTTGGTCAACCGGGCCATTTCCGCCAGTCCGCGGGTTACGGCTGCCGCCACCGAGTTATGGCCGAAGCCGAGCCCGTCAGCCATACCGGCGGCAATGGCGATCACATTCTTCAAAGCGCCGCCCATAGCCACACCGATCAGATCATCGCTGCTGTAGATGCGAAAGGAGGTATCATCAAACAGGGCGGCGGCGGCTTCCGCGCGGGAGATGGTAGAGGCAGCCATGGTGATCGCGGTCGGCTGTCCACATGCGACCTCGGCCGCAAAAGAGGGGCCGGAGAGCAGTGCGATACGCGCAGCATCGATATGACGGGCGAATACCTGATCTGTTCGCTCCAGCGTCACCGGATGCAAACCCTTGCAGGCGGCGATCACGGTGTAATCACCACCGCTCAATAGCGGCAGCGTTGCATCGGCAGCCGCACAGGGCTGTGCATAAACACAGGCATTGATTCCCTGCAGCGCGGTTGCCACATCCGCTGTCACCTGCAGGTTATCCGGCAGTGCGATACCCGGTAGGTAACGCTTGTTTTCACGGCTGCGATTCAGCAGATCAGCCTGTTCGCTACTGCGCGCCACCAGCCGCACATCGCAACCGCTGCGCGCCAGCACCAGTGCCAGCGCCGTACCCCAGGAGCCGGCACCCAGTACCGTTACCACCCGCTCACTCATATCGTCGACTCCTTGCCAATGCCATAACCAGCATCATCAGAGTGACCAGCAAAGGCCAGTCGCCCCAGCGCACATAGGGCGTTTGTTGGTCCGATAACTGATAGGAAGCTGTCAGTGCACCCTCTTCCCACCACGGCAGGCTCGCCCTTACCGCTCCGTCCGGCCCGATCACAGCAGTGATACCGGTATTGGCAACACGCAACACATACCGTCCTGTTTCAACAGCCCGCATGCGCGCCGCCTGAAAATGCTGCCAGGCTGCCGGCGTGGTGCCGTACCAGGCATCGTTGGTGACATTAACCAGCACTTGTGCGCCGTTTAACACCCGCGCGCGGGCCAGCTCGGGAAACAGTGACTCATAGCAGATCAGCGCGCCAAAACGTTGTGCGCGCACCACAACCACGCCACTATCCTCAGCCGGCCGGAAGTCGGCAATTTCCGGCACCAGCGTATGCAGGAACGGAATCCAGGATGGTATATATTCACCAAATGGCACCAGATGCTGTTTACCGGCAAACTGTCGTCCAGCCACGGCAGGGTCATCGGCAAGCAGGCCGTTCTGGGCTGTTCCGCCCCCGCCCAACTGCAGGCCGCCGAACAACAGCGGCGTTTGCCAGCCCTCTATCTGGGTCTTTAGCCAGCCATCCCAGCCCGGAGCGCGCTCAAGAAAAAATGGCACCGCAGCCTCGGGCCAGATAATCACATCGCTCTGGTCTGCCGCTTTGGCCGAGAGATCCGTGTAGCGATGCATCGTTTCATCAACAAAAGCGCTGTCCCATTTGTGATCCTGTGGAATATTGCCCTGTACGAGCGTTGCCCGGTACAGATCACTACTGCCGCCAAACGAAGCCGGTGCCAGCAGCGCCAGCAGCAGGGTCACGGCAAAACCGACTGCAGCCGGCCGCCAGCGGCGCATACTCAGCAGCACCAGCGAGGCCGCTACCAGTGCTGGCAGTGCAGCTACGCCATAAACGCCGAACCAGGCCGCCCACCCCACAGCCGGGGTATCCAGTAGCAGATTGCCCAGGGCTGTCCACGGCAGGCCGGTAAACAGATGACCGCGCAACCACTCTTCGATCACCGTTGCCGCAGGAAAAGCGAGCAGTATCCAGTCGCTTCGGCCTGCAGTGCGCCAGCACAACCACGCCAGCAGGGCCGGCAGCGCCGCCATCACGCAGCCGACCAGCAGTACGCAGAAAGCCGCCGCCAGCCATGGCAGATGACCGAACTGATGCAGTGTCGGTGCCAGCCACCACGCGCCGAGCCCGAACCAGCCCAGCCCGAAGGCATAGCCCACATACAGCGGCCTGCCTGCCATCAGCAGTTTCAACCAGCCGGCCAGCAACAGCGGCGCCAGCCAGAGCTGATCAAAAGGGGCGAAGGCAAACGGCATCAGCGCACCAAGTCCGAAAGCCGTTGTATAGCGGCCTAGATGGCGAACTGAAGGAACCTTCATGTTATGGGTGGGGTTGAGTCAGGCGCTGCATGCGCACTTTGCTGACCCGACGCGGATCGGCCTCGAGAATATGGATGCGGAAACCGTCCAGCTTTACGACCTCTCCGATCTGCGGAATACGACCGAGCTTGGTGATTAACCACCCGGCAACCGTATCATAGTCACCTTCAGATAACGGCGCGCCCACAGCCTCGGCGAGCTCCTCGATATGCATGCGAGCCAGTACCTGGAAACTGCCATCCGCCAACACCTTGCACTCCTGCTCTTCATCTTCCCCGTCTTCACCGATTTCACCGATGATCTCCCTGACCAGATCGGAGAGCGTCACCAGACCCGCAGTGCCGCCGAATTCATCCAGTACGATGGCAATACGGCAGGCATGTTCGCGCATCTCCGACAACAGACCGGAGACCTGTTCGAGCTCCAGCACTTTCAAACAGGGTCGCAACAGGTCAGTCAGCGCCGGTGCCTTATCCCGCAGTCTGGCATCCATGATATCCTGCACATGCACCATACCGAGCACATGATCGATATCACCGTCGATCACCGGCATACGCGAAATACCGAGATCAATCATGATCCGCTCCACATCCGCCAGCACCGCATTGGCCGGCACAGACTGGATGTCGGAGCGCGGGATCATCACTTCACGCACACGCGTGTCGTGAAAGTGTACGATGGCTTCGAGCATATTGCGCTGACCTTCGGATTGAACGGCTACGGCGCGTCCGAGAATAGCCAGCAGCTCCTGCTCGTCACGGCCAGGACGCATTGACTCGATCAGCAGGGAGCGCAACCGCCTTGTCCAGCGCGACATCAACCCGCTCATGCCTGTAGCTCCGGATATGGATCATGCAGGCCGGCAAGTTGCATCGCCTGGCGTTCCAATTGCTGCATCTGTACAGCCTCCTCATCATCAATATGATCATAACCCAACAGGTGCAGAGTTGCATGCACAACCAGATGCATGATGTGATCAGCCAGCGGCAGACCAAGTCGCTCCGCCTCCTGCTGCACAAACGGCATAGCCAGTGCGATATCGCCCAGAGAATCGGCAGCATCTATCTCGTCGCCATCCTGCATAGGAAAGGAGAGCACATCGGTCACCTTGTCGATGCCGCGCCACTGACTGTTCAACAGCTGTATCTCGGCATCGGTGGCAAAGCGGATGCATAACAGTGGCTTGGCGGTGAAGCCGGCAACAGTACAGGCCGCCTGCACCGCCGCCTTAATCCCATCCGGCAAGGTAAAGTCTCCGGCCAGCGCATCATCAACAATAATATCCACGCTCTGGTCACACATTCTCATCGGCCTCGTACGCATTTACAATCTGCTCAACCAGACGATGGCGCACCACATCGCTGGCGCTCAGGCGGCAGATACCGATATCCGGCACTCGCTCCAGCACCTGCAGTGCATGCAGCAGGCCACTGTGTTGATGGCGAGGCAGATCCACCTGCGTCACATCGCCCGTAACCACCATGCATGCACCAAAACCCAAACGGGTGAGAAACATCTTCATCTGCTCACGGGTTGTATTCTGTGCCTCATCCAGAATGATGAAAGCATCGTTGAGCGTACGGCCGCGCATATAGGCCAGCGGTGCAATCTCGATCTTGCCCTGCTCCAGTAGCGCACTCATCCGCTCCGTGCCGAGCATATCCGCTAGCGCATCAAACAGCGGTCTGAGATAAGGGTCTACCTTCTGCTGCATATCCCCGGGCAGAAACCCCAGTCTCTCGCCGGCTTCAACGGCCGGACGGGTCAGGATAATTCGCTCCACACGGTTGTTATTCATCGCGGCTACAGCCGCCGCAACAGCCAGGTAGGTTTTACCGGAACCGGCTGGTCCCACCGCCAGTGTCAGCGTCTTGCTCTGAATGGCTTTCAGGTAGGCACGCTGGTTCGCTGTTTTGCCGCTGATGCGACGACGCCCGGCCATCAGTACATCCGTTGCTACAGGTAAGACATCGCTCGCTGTAACATCATCTTTCAGCACGCCTTCAATATCCACGTTATTTAACTCCCCATGTTGCACCAGTTGCGCCTGTAATCGCAGCATGGCTTGCGCCGCTGCAGCACAGTGATCCCCTTCAATATGCCAGTTGCCGGGCTGCCCGAGAAAACGGACATTGTAGCTGGTCTCGATACGCTTGATAAAACTGTTATCCGGCCCACATAAACGTTGCAGGGCAGCAGCGCCCATCTGTTGATCCAGTGAAAGCGGCAAAAACACCGGCTCGCCTTCACTCACCGGCAAGAATCAATTCGCCTCTGAGCGATTGACCATAGGCCTCGATAATACGCACCGGCATGACCTGACCGGTCAGGCGTGCATTGCCACGGAAATGGACAATGCGAAAATCCGCCGTGCGACCTTCCATATCACCATCATTGCGACCCGGCTTTTCAACCAGCACCTCTACCGTGCGCCCGAGTTGACGCACCATGCCGGCTTTGGTCAACTCCCGCATCAGCGTCAGCAGGCGTTGCAGCCGTTCGTCTTTCACGGCTTCCGGTACATTATCCTCGGCATGCGCTGCCGGAGTACCCGGACGCGGTGAATATTTAAAGCAATATGCCGCGTCATAACCGACCTGACGCACCAGATCGAGTGTATCTTCAAAATCGCTATCGGACTCACCCGGATAACCGACGATAAAGTCGGATGAGAGAGCAATATCGGGGCAATGCTCACGCAGCTCTGCTATCAGACGCAGGTAGGTGTCGCGATCATGGCCCCGGTGCATGGCCTTGAGCATGGCATCGGAACCGGACTGCACAGGCAGATGCAGATAAGGCATCAGTTGTGGCAGCTCGGCAAAAGCCAGGCATAGCTCGCTGGTCATCTCCATCGGATGACTGGTGCTAAAACGCAACCGTTTCAATCCATCCAATCCGGCAACTGCATAGAGCAGCATAGTGAAATCCCACTCTTCGCCATCCACGCCCGGGCCGCGATAGCCGTTGACATTCTGGCCCAGCAGACTGATTTCAACTACGCCGTCATCGAGTAACTGCTGGCATTCGCTGAGGATATCGGCAACAGGGCGCGACAGTTCCGGCCCGCGGGTATAGGGGACAACACAGAAGGTGCAGAACTTGTCACAGCCCTCCATGATGGTCACGCAACCGGCAACACCCTTACCCTGATGCCGCGGCAAATGGTCAAATTTTTCAATTTCAGGCATTTCGATCTGCGTCAGGTGCACGCGCTCACGGCGAATCTGTTTCACCATTTCCGGCAGACGATGGTAGGTCTGCGGTCCGAACACCAGATCCACGTATGGTGCCCGCTTCTGAATACGCTCACCCTCCTGCTGGCCGACACAACCGCCGACGCCGATAATCATATCCGGTCGTTTGAGCTTGAGTTTGCGATAGCGACCCAATTCCGAATACACTTTTTCTTCAGCCTTTTCACGCACTGAGCAGGTATTCATCAGGATCACATCAGCATCTTCAGGTAGAGCTACCAGCCTCAGGCCGTAAGCCTGTTTCATGATATCGGCCATGCGACCGGAGTCATATTCATTCATCTGGCAGCCGTAGGTTCTGATAAACAGCGTATCCAGAGATTGCAGGGGTTTGGTTTTTTCATTCATGTTGTGTCGTACGCTAAGTCGGCTGAATTGCACAGGCAAACACCTGTTACAGATCCGGCGTCTGTGCCGGCATGCTTGCTCGTCTGCCGGCAGCTGATTAAGCTGGCTCATCATCCGCCGGAACCGGGTTCATACTGTGCGGCAAAATAGTGGAGACCTGCAATGTCATGGTTCAACAAAATATTCGATAAATCACCTGACGACAGCCATTGTACACAACAGCCTGTCAAGGCGGTCAGTGCGCAATCAGGACAGCCGGCCCAAAGCTCACATGCGGATGATACAGAACAGGAAACCCTGCAACTGCTGTTGGCACGCAGCCCGCAGGCCTCTGCAGGCGCTCCAGTATATAATCTGGAGCAACCTCCGGCGATATGCAAAGATGTTCAGGATCACCTCAACGCCCGCATCAACTCGATCCCGCCCATGCCTGAAATATGGCATGAAATTCAGGCTATCCTGCAACAACCGCACTCTTCCGCCAGCGACCTCGGACAGTGTGTCGCACGCGATCCAATCCTGACGGCAAAGGTGCTCGCCGCATGCAACTCAGCTGCATACGCCTCATCCAACCAGTCTGAAATCGCCAATATTCCACTGGCCATTGCCCGTCTTGGTTTGCAAGAGGCCAGTAGCATCATATTCCATACACTGGCCCCCGATCTGACCGGTCACAAAAATCAGCATCAAATACGACACATCTGGTTTCATGCCCAGGCGATTGCAGTCCTGTCCCGCCTGCTGGCCGAACCCGCGCAAATCGTGGACCGCTCGCAAGCATCTCTCAACGGCATGCTGCACGATATCGGCAAACTCGTTATTATTCATATCGAACCGGAGGATAAGCTGGTTCAACTGGGCTCTGCCATCCACTCAGGAGTAGATTCACTCGCCGCAGAGCACACCGTTCTCGGATATACCCATATCGATGCAGGTATGATGCTGGCCCTGCACTGGCGGCTACCCAAACAGATCAGGCAATTTATCGAACAGCATCATGATCCGGAGCAAATGGATATTGATGCCATTGCCAAACCGGAAGCGGCGATGATAAACCATCTTGCACATCTTATTTTACAGCAGCTGGTGCCCTCCTCTCAGCCGCATGCAAATGGTATCTGGCAGTCGCACAAACGCGTCTGCCGGCCCGACAGCACCCAACGCACTATCGAGCAACTGCAAATCCCGGCACACAGCCCGACGTTCCATCAGCATCTGCAAAAATCAATTGAGCGCCTGAAAATAGCCTTCCCAGACCTTTTTCCACCAGCATAAAGAAGAAGTTGCAGCCAGGCTACGCCGGGGAGTGGGAGCTCAGCCAGCAGGTCAACAGGGGAAACGGTGGACTTTCGATAGTCATATCAACGATAGTTCGCCTATGAGTAGTTATCCCGAAAAAACATGCGACATCACAAGCCTTGTTCGCCATCCCAAACTGGTGGCAGCCGCCATTGCCGGTGTCAAAACGCGCCAGGGTCGCGACGGCGTCTATGCCTACCCCGAAGAGACATTCGAGCTTGAGGGCATTGCATTCATCGTCACCTCGCTCACGCGCGAGAGACTGGGCGACATGACCGATGCCGATGCACAGGCCGAAGGCTACCCTGACCTGGCAGCCTACAAGGACCTGATCTTGCGTATGCACAAGGGCATGGTGTGGAATCTGGATGCAAAAGTCTGGGTGCACCGCTTCCGCCGCCTGGATGCAGCCCCCGTTTGCGCAGCGTCCATATCGGACTAGCCTGCCGCCCGCAGCATCGCCTTCAGACAGAGGAGTCCATAGCCATGACCAGCAGCGATCCATCCGCCACCATCGCCTCAATCACAAAGAAACAGGAGAACATTGCAGTGGTCATCGGTGTAACCTTTGCCCTGACCCTGTGCATCTACTTTTTCACCTATGCCATGCTGGTCGACAAAGGCTATAGCGGTGGACTCTGGTTGATGGGCATATCCAGTATCCTGATGCTGCTGATTCTGATCTACCTCAAGCCGGTCTCCTTTTTCCTCACCCGCCTGTGGCTGGGGCGCAAGCCGGCTTATCGCGAAGCCATCGCCGCAATGACCGCAGGCACTGCCGCTGATAACTGAAACAGACAGCGCCGGACAGGCTCAGAAGGTTTGACCGGTGCCGAAATAGAAACGCCAGCGCTTGCTGCCGGAGCCATAGGCGGCGTCGGCCCGGAAGGTGCCATTGACCAGCCAGCGTAGCGTAAAGCGGGCACCACCGCCGATGCCGGCAACAATAGCATTGCCATACGCCGGGCGTCGACTGTTCCATATCTGACCGATATCGGAAAAGGCGACCAACTGAAAATTGCTGTAGCGGGGCAAAGGGAAGCGCCCTTCGATATTCGTGTAGAGATAGAAGCGCCCCTGCAGTTCTCCCGGAAAATACCCGCGCAGACCTCTGTTGAAACCGATATCAAATAGCCCGTCCTGCAGCACCTGACCGTAAGCGCTGCCTGCATTCAGACGAAGGTTAAGCGTGCTGGTTGATGAGGGCGAGAGCGGCACATGCGTTGCAATAGATGCCGACTGTCGGTACACATCAATTGTGGATCCCAGTGCGTGATGCGCCACATCCAGTGAGTACTGGAAGGCAACACCTGTCAGCCAGGTTGTATGGTCATCAACATGGGTATAGCTGATGCTGCCCAGCATACTGTTGCGCCGACTGTTATGCAGTGTAAAGGAAGGCATGCCGCTGACCAGCTTGTAGGTGGAGCGGTTACTATTGAAACCAAGGCCAAGATCCCATCCATCGCCGGGCACCTCACCGAGCGCCCAGTCGACATTTGCATACCAATTGCTGCCTTGCTGCTTATATTGGCCCGTTAACATCCCCTTGTCGTAGACATCATACACGCTACGCCCTCCTCCCAGACCGAACCCCAGGCTGACCGGCCCATCGGCGACCCTTCGCCAGAGATAGCTGCCATCAGCGCGTGTGCCGTTGATGCTGGAAAAATTCTTGCCTGTATCCTCGCGGGTCGCAATACGTAACTGATGATGCAGTCCCCACAGATTGTGCTCCGTCAGCGTAACCCCGGCAGATGATTTTCCTGTATCAGAGCGGGATCCCTCCGGCAGGACAAACAGCGACCAGCGCTCCTTGACGCGGATCTGAACCTGGCCGTCGCTTGCCGGCGGCAGGATGACTACCGTACTGAACAGGCCGATATTTCTCAGTCGCCGTTCACCCTCTGCCCCGCTGTCAGCCTTCCATTGATCGCCGGTGGTAAACGGCAGCTCGCGCAGCACCGTACGCAATCTGGTCCGCTTCAGACCCGTGACATGGATCGCGGAGATCCATACCCCTTCAGCTGCATGCGCAACCCGGCAATCCGGCAGCAGCACCAGTACAATAAACAGAAGATAAACGCCTCTGAACAAACAGCCTCCGCTCTCCCCAGGACCTGTTAACATCTTACCGCATGATTTTAGCACATGGATGCAGAACGGACAGCCCCCTGTGCGAACACAAAGCGGAAAAATATTGCTATACTGATCGACACCAGCCTGACGCAAACGGGCGGGAGCGGCCTTTGACCGGCTCAGGTCGGCTGCGCATCATCCCCGTCGACACAGACCCGGTTGCGGCCGCTGTTTTTTGCCCGGTAGAGCGCGCTATCAGCGCGCAACACCGCCTGCTCCAGCGTCAGACCTGGCGCACAGCAGAGACCAATACTGACCCGCAAAGTGAGTGAGCGACCATCGTCCAGATGCAGAACCGCTGTCTCAACACTGTGCCGGATACGTTCTGCAGTATACTGCCCCTGCTCGCCCTCCGCCATGATGAGCATGAACTCTTCTCCGCCAAAGCGCACAAACAGGTCGTACTCGCGCACTGCCCTGCCGATGGTCGCCGCGATCAGCTTCAATGCATCATCGCCAACCTTGTGGCCGTATGTATCGTTGACCCGTTTGAAATAGTCGACGTCAATCATCATCAGGCAGACCGGCTGTTGTTTACGTCCGGCAAGGGCAAACAGCTTCGGCGCTTCCAGATAGAGATGGTGGCGGTTGTGAACCCGGGTCAGCGGATCGATGCGGCTGTTCTCATCCAGTTCGCGGGCAAGCGCCTCCAGCTCCTCCTTCTGCGTCCGGATCGCCTCATCGGTATCGGTAAGCACGCGCCACAGCGCATCCACCTCATCATGGAATTTTGGTGCCGGAGGAGCTGTGAAGCTATCGGAGCCTATCCGGGTGGCCATCTGCATCAGCCCGCGCAGCGGGCCCTGCGTATGGCAACAATCAGCAGCAGTATCGTTAACAGGTATACCAGTAAGCCGATGGCAACCGTTTGCAGCGTATTCTCTTCAGCCACAGCGATCTCATCATCCATCGGAATCGAAACACTGATGCCGCCACGAATATCCCCTACTTTATAGCCCTGAAAGCCATGGCATTTCAGACAATCACGCTCGATTGTAGTGGCGCCATGTAGCGAAAGTATGGTTTACCGGCCACATCAACGTACTCAAACTGGCGTTTCTTCCCCTGCTCAAAGGATTGCAGTGCCTTTTTTTCGAAGATGTCGGGTGCATTGTCCGGATTGATCAGCTTCAGGCTGGTAAGATGAAAGCGAATATCGGTGTGCTCTCTGCTCTCCGCTGCGATTTCACGCGTCATCAGGGCCGGATTAATCAATGCATACCTGCGGCCCTTCAGGTCCGTGATCTCCGGCTCAACCAGCGATGGCTCGCCCTTGCCGGGAAAAACCTTGTAGAGATAGGGGTTGGGTTTTTCGCCCGCATTGAGCCGCGCATAGACACCGCCGTGTCCTGCATTCCAGTGGCGGGCCTCCTGTATCTGGTTAAACAGCGTGTCGGCCTGCTTGAGCAGCAGGGATTCGACATGCTGCTTTTCTGCGCGCAGGAAGTAGGTACCGACGATAATAGCAGCCAGTGTAAAACCGGCAGTCACAATCAGTGTAATTTTATTTTCAATCGAAAGAACTCTGATCTGCATACCGATCATCCGTCCCAGGTCGGAATCACCATATCCAGCTGGAACAATAGCCGGGAACACTCACTGTTCACTCTCCTGCAACGGCTCGATATCAGGCCCCAGCAGCACAGCAATCCAGCGGGTATCATCACCCGCTTCCAGCGCCAGCTTGACGATCATCGTCAATGGTACAGAGAGCAGCATACCGACCGGGCCCAGTATCCAGCCCCAAAAAACCAGCGACAAAAATACAACTAGCGTGGATAAGCCGACACCTCGCCCCATATAGCGCGGCTCAATCACATTACCCATGACGATGTTGACTGCCAGATAACCGGCACCTGCCGCCAGTGCAGGACCGGGACCGAGCTGTACCAGCGCCAGCTGCACAGCCGGTACCGCTGCAATAATCGAGCCTATATTGGGTACAAAATTGAACAGGAAGGCGATCAGCCCCCACAACAGCGGGTAATCAACGCCGAGCACTGCCAGCCAGATGGTAATGACCGCACCGGTCGCCAGACTGACCCACCCCTTGATAGCCAGATAGGAGTTAACACTGGCGACAAAGCGGCTGAAATGCTCACTGGAGGGAGCATGACTGCCCATGGCAATCCACTTGTGCGGTAGCGCGGATGCCTCAATGAGCAGGAAAATAACCGTCAGCACAATCAGGAAGGTATTGGCCAGCGCATTACCCATCCCCGCCAGCAACTTGCCCGCCATGCCCATGGCCAGCGCCGGGCTGAGATTGTCACGCAGCAGCTGTGAATCCAGTTGCAGACCAAGTCCGGCCAACCACGTCAGCATGCCATCGGTCTGCGACTGCAAGCGCGTCTGGTAGGCCGGCAGATTGCGCGAAAAATCGGAAACTGAACTACCGACAAAGACCCCCATCAGTGTCCCCACCAACACCAGCGTCAGAGCGATCATCAGCACGGCAGCAGCAGTCGGAATACCACGCCCCTGTAGCCAATAGAGCGGAGGCAGGCAGATAATGGCAATAAATGCTGCCAGTAAAAAAGGAATCAGCAGGGAGGCTGCCGCCTGCATGCCGGCTACAACCACCACGAAAGCCGCGCCGGTAATCAGAAATGGATGCCCTCTCTGCATGCTACTGGTACTCAGCCAGACGCGGGTCATCCAGCTCGAAGGCTGTTTCGCCCGAGGCAAACATCAGCTTCACATAGGGCAGGCAGCCTTCACATTCAAGCCCGCAACCGGTCGCCTCTTGTGCCGCCTCCAGGGTGGAAAAAGCCTTGAGCTGCTCAAATGTTTTATGTACACACTCGCAGCGATTTACCTGCTCATCACACATGATCCCCCTCCTGTCGACGCGATTTGCCGCGCAGCCACGGATACTGGCCGATTTGCCCTGAAAACGGCAAGCGCAACATAAAGGCCAGATTTTGCGTCGGGGCATGCTGTAAATAATCCAGGCCGATCACCATCGCATCATGGCCGGCTTCAGGTTGTGCCCGATAAGTGCCAAACAGTCGATCCCAGAGACTCAGATTGAAGCCATAATTGCTGTTGGTCTCCTGCCTGATCACAGAGTGATGTACCCGGTGCATATCCGGCGTCACCAGCAAGCGGCGTATAAGTGCATCAAGCCGTAACGGCAGCGCTACATTGGCATGGTTGAACATGGCCATGCCGTTAAGGATCAGCTCAAACAGCAGCACTGCCAGCACAGGCGCCCCAAGCAGGGCCACAACAGCCATCTTGATCAGCATAGACAACAGGATCTCCAGCGGATGAAAACGCAAACCGGTGGTTACATCAATGTCGCGATCGGCATGATGAACCATGTGCAGCCGCCACAACAGCGGTACGGCATGGAAGATCACATGCTGGGTGTAGATCACCAGATCAAGCAGGATGACGGCACAAACAAGCTCGATCGTGGATGGCCACGACAACAGATTGAACAATCCGAAATGATGCGCCTCGGCCCACAACGCGACGGCACCAGCACCGGCCACAGGTAACAAACGCACAACCAGGCTATTGATGAGTACGATCAACAGGTTTGCCGGCCAGCGCCTGTGACCGAAACGCAGTCTGCGGCGCGGTGCCACGGCTTCCGCCACAGCCATGACGGCAAACATCGAGACAAAGGCGACCAGCCGTATAGCGGTTTCATCCATTGCGCTATCATGCAGCAAGGCGGCACGCTTCGAAAGCAGCAGTGCAAGCCGCTGCATGGTGTGTCTGTTTCGCCTGTGGCGGCTATTTTGCACTTGGTGATGCAGATCATTGTCGTTAGCCTGACGATATATATGATCCGCGCCGCTGGATCCGCTAGCGGATTAGACCAGCAACGCTTTCGGAGGAAAAACCATGAAAAGAATTATACTCTTAAGCCTGACCGCAGGACTGGCACTCGCAGCCTGTGCCAGTAACCCGAATGACCCGAACAAAAATACCAAACAGAATGCAGCCGTAGGCGCAACCATCGGCGCCCTCGCCGGTGCAGTGATCGGCTATCAGGGCGATCATTCAGGCGGCGCACTACGTGGCGCATTGATTGGCGGTGCTGCCGGCGGTGTGCTGGGCGCAGGCACCGGTATGTATATGGATAAGCAGCAGGCCGAGTTCGACCGCCAGTTAGCGGCCGAGCAGAGCGCGCATCAGATTGAAGTCGAACGCCTGCAAAACGAGAACCTGAAGATCACCATGAATTCGGAAATATCTTTCGGCTACAACTCGGCTCAATTGACACCCGCGTTCCACACCTCGCTGGACAAGGTCGCGGATATCCTGAAACGTTATCCGCGCACCAGCATCCGTATTACCGGCCATACCGACTCCCGTGGTTCGACCGAATACAATCAGCAGCTCTCCGAGCAGCGGGCACAAGCGGTAAAATGGTACCTGAGTGATCGGGGTGTTGATTCCCGCCGCATCACCACCGAGGGCCGTGGTGAAATACAGCCGCGCGCCAGCAATGAAACCGAAGCCGGCCGCCAGCTGAATCGGCGTGTCGAAATGCTGATTATTCCGGATCAGGACATTCAGTAACAGTCTGCAGACAGGCCGGGCCCTTGCCCGGCCTGTCATTCGGCCGAAAATAAAAGTGTTGGCATTCTTGTTTTATACACGTTAGCATGAGGCCCGCAGATCATGATTGTTGAAAGTGTTGTTTGGCCGGCTCGGAAGTTTCTTCTCGATTATCCCAACGAACAGTCTCATTTGATTAAACATGCATGCATAATTTATCGAATAACGATTGAGGTATAATTCAAATGGCAACAGGTACAGTAAAGTGGTTCAACGATACTAAGGGCTTCGGCTTTATCGCGCAGGATGATGGCGGCGACGACGTGTTTGTACACTTCTCCGCTATCCAGACAGATGGCTTCAAGTCACTGCAGGAAGGTCAGAAAGTTGAGTTCGAAATCGAAGATGGACAGAAGGGCCCACAGGCTCGTAACGTCACCGCTGCTTAAGCAACAACACATCAACACGGTTTAATAACGACCCGTCTGGAAACAGGCGGGTCGTTTTTTTTGATCCATCGCCTCTATCTGCAGGCCGATAATGCTGGCACGCCAGCTAACACAACCTGCCCTGTAGTTGCCCCTGTTTGCTCGCGCCACTTGCCGACAGAATAAAATAATAGCCGCACGAACGATTCATACTTAAACGTTCGCCCGGAAAGCTTCCCGCTAATCCGCGATGATCCTTTTTCTAACCTGATCTGCAATCACATCCTGTGGTAGCAAATCACCTGCTTCAGGCTAACGGGCTGCCCGGTCGCTGCCACGGAATCTGCCCCCTCGACTCAATGGCCACCCGCATGACCAGGCCTGTTGCACCAAGCATTGTCACCAGCGCTGATCCGCCATAGCTGATAAAGGGCAGAGGCAGGCCTACCACGGGAAAAATACCGGAGACCATACCGATATTGACGGTTATATAGAGAATAAACATGGCCGCAATACCGATGCAGAGCAGTGACCCGAAACGGCTGTGTGCCCTGTGGCCAATCCACAGGATGCGAAAGATCAACAATGCATAGAAAGAGAGCAACAGGGCCACGGCGATAAAGCCCCCCTCCTCGGCCAGTACCGAAAAGATAAAGTCCGTATGCTGCTCCGGCAGAAAGTGCAGGCGCGCCTGCGTACCATGCAGAAACCCCTTACCAAGCAGGCCGCCCGATCCGATTGCAATCGTCGACTGAATCACATGGTAGCCGGCCCCCAGCGGATCTGACTGCGGATCCAGCAGCGTAAGCACACGCTGTTTCTGATAGTCATGCATGAAGTGCCAAAGCAGCGGCAGCGAGGCAAGCCCCGCGACAACGGCAATACCCAGCAGTCGCCACGGCAGGCCTGCGGCAATAATCAAGGCTGTTGCGGCGAACAGTAGCACTAGCGTCGTCCCCAGATCCGGCTGCATAATAATCAGTGCGGCGGGCAATACGGTCAGCAGCACCGGCGCCAGAATTTCCACCCATCCTCTGGCCTCACGCGTGGCAAACCAGTTGGCCAGCATAAACATCAGCGCCCACTTCATGATTTCCGACGGCTGTAGATTCATCACACCCAGATCCAGCCAGCGCCTGGCCCCCATATGGACATCACCGATCAGCGGCACCAGCAGCAGCAGCAGCAACGCCATCCCGTACATCGGCCAACATACCAGACCAAGCAGCCGCAGTGGCACAAAGCAGAGCGCACCGAACACCAGAAAACCGGCGCCCCAGAATATCCCCTGCTTTTGCCACAGGTCAGGATTTCCCTGATGCACTGCGGCATACAGCGTCACCATGCCCAGCACTGCCAGACTGCAGATGCTGGCCAGCAACACCCAATCGAGTGATTTCAGCACGCGCATCAGGGCTTCACCGTGGCATCGACCACATCGTACTTTGATGCCATGGCCCGAATGACTGCAGCCGCAACAGGGGCGGCAGCACTGCCACCATGACCACCATGTTCGACAAACACGGCTATCGCAATTTTCGGATTCACATAGGGCGCATAACCCATGAACCACGCATGATCCCGATGCTCTTTATCCAGTTGATCCTGACTGATGATGTTCTTTTTATCCTGGGCCATTTTGATTACCTGGGCAGTGCCGGTTTTACCAGCCATCTGCCAGGGCGCATCCGCGAGAGCACGATGCGCGGTACCGTGCGGGTCCGAAACCACACTGCGCATACCCTTGCGAATAATATTCAAATGCTCTTCACTGACATCGACCCGATGCATGACCTCGGCCTGCGCATTCGCCAGCAACTGCGGGCGCAGTACTTGCCCGCCATTGGCGATAGCTGCAGCCAGCCTGGCAACCTGCAGCGGCGTTGCCGTCAGCGTTCCCTGACCAATAGCCGTAATCATCGTTTCACCGCGAAACCATTTTTTGCGCTTGCTGGCACTATTTTTTACCGCTGACATCATATACGGACTCTGGCTGGGTACACTGCCGCGCGATTCGGGGCTGAGCGCAATGCCTGTTTTTTCACCAAATCCCCACGCCTGAGCCGCATCACTGATCGCCGCCATACCCAGTTGGTCACCTAACTGGTAAAAATAGACATCGCAGGATTCAACCAGTGCACGGTGCAGGGATATCGTACCATGCCCCGTGTGTTTCCAGCAACGCAGCTTTCGATCTGCCAGCTCGACATAGCCCGGACAGATGGTCGAACCGCCAGCCAGACGGGCGCCCTGCTCCAGGCCGGCAAGACCGGTCACCAGCTTGAATGTTGAGGCCGGCGGGTAAGCCGCCTGCATGGCCCGATTCAATAACGGTTTTTCCGGATCATTCAACCAGGCCTGCCACTGATCCGACTCCAGTCCTGTAATAAAGCGATTGGTATCGTAACCCGGCTGGCTTAGCAGAGCGATAATCCCGCCGCTGTGCACATCCATAACCACAACTGCCCCTGTTCTGTCGCCGAGCGCCTGTGATGCTGCCTTCTGCACATCGATATCCAGCGCCAACTGCAGCGTCTGCCCCATCTTCGATGGCGAGCGCTTGAGTACGGCCACCCTGCGACCAACAGCATCCACCTCTTCCTGCTGGTAGCCGGGCCTGCCATGCAAAACCTGTTCAAATGCCTTTTCCGCACCTGTTCGGCCGACAAACTCACTGGGAAAGTAGCCGGCATCCAGATCATCCTTGCGGGCCAGCGACAGGTACCCGACCATATGCGAGGCCAGCCCGCCGTAGGGATATTCGCGATAACGCCCTGATTCCACATCAACACCCGGCAGGTGATGCAGACGTGCGGCCAGTGGAGAGACCTGCTCCCACTGCAGCTTGTCATCCAGCAATACGGGACGATCCGGTCGGGTATGCTCAATGCGCCTCTGCACATGCGCCAGCTTCCCGTCGCTCCACTGCAGCATGGTTGCCAGCGCATGCAGCGTCTCATCCATATTCACCACGCGCTCAGGAATAAGTTGCACATGATAAGCAATCCGGTTGATAGCCAGCCCGCGCCCCAGCACATCGGTAATTTCACCGCGCACCGGCAGCGTCGGCACAATATTCAGTCTGTTCTGCTCAGCCTGCAGCACATAGTGCTCATGCTCAAACCATTGCAGTTTGAGCACCTGCAGCACCAGCAACCCCATAAACAGAGGCACCACCGCATAAAAAAACAGCATCCGCAAATCAAAGCGGCTGCGCTGCTCAAGCTGCTTGTTGCGCATATTGTCTCGTCAATAGGTGCCATACCGGCACACACAGGCACATGGTTAGCAGGCTGGCCTGCAACGTCCAGCCATCCACCAGCATGGCAAGCAAGGCCAGCAGCAGCAGCAGCAGCCGTTGCGGCAGCCCCGCACCGAGATGCTGATCAAAATAGATCATGGCCAACGGAATCATTGCCACCACCATGAAACTCGCTGCAGGTGACCAGTAGAGTACAACATCATGCAGCAGAATCAGAGGCAGAGCCCAGAACCAGTTATGGCGTTGTGCCAGCAAACTCGCCAGCAACAGGGCCATCGCCCAGTCCGGCTGCATCAACGAACTGGAAAACGCCATATTCATATTCAGACCCAGCAGGGTCAGCAGCGTTATAGTCAGTGCGATCATGGGCCCGCATGCAGCTGGGAGGCCACAGCCAGCCAGTTATCCCGCTGCCAGTGTGCGGCAGGTTCAGCCAGGGTCTCGACAAACAGGCGTCCGGCAATCGGCATCACTTCGGCAATACGCGCCACGGCAATGCCGGGTGGAAACAGGCCGCCAGCGCCGCTGGTAAACAGCATCTGACCCGGCCGTGGAGCCAGCTGCACCGGGATAAAGTCGATGGCGATGCTGTTGCCCTGACCACGCGCGAGTGCCGCCAGCGAAGTGCCGGGAATGGTTACCGGAACGGAGAGCGATGCATCAAAAATCGTACGTACCGTGGCATGGTTCTGCATGGTACTGTCGATCACGCCGACCAGCCCTTCGCTGGAGACAATAACATCATCCTGAGATACACCGTCCACCTGCAGCACCAGCCGCCGGCTCAAACTTTCCGGGCTGCGCCCGCGCACCTTGGCCGCATGCCAGCGGTAACCGGGCATGCCGGCGATATCGAGAATATTACGCAACTGCCTGTTTTCCTCGCGCAGGCTATTGGCTTCCTGAATCAGGACAGACTGTTGTTCGACTTTTTTGCGGTAATCGGTGTAATCAGACTGCAGCTGCTGACGGTCGGAAAGCCACAGCGTGGCCGACTGCCACCAGTTGGCCGGCGCATGCAGAGCCTCCAGCACGGGCGACATCAGCAACATCGACGTGGAGCCGGTTGCCAGCTGTGAAAAAATATAGAGCCCGGACAGCAGGGCCGCTCCAAACAGCCACAGCCGGTAGCGGCGTCTGCTCAGAGGCATGCCTTACTCCTCGAACAGAACGCCTCGCATGCGATCTAGCTCTTCCAGTACGCGGCCGCTGCCCAGCACCACACAATCCAGCGGATTCTCGGCAATGGTAACGGGCAATCCGGTCTCTTCACGCAACAGCTGATCCAGCCCCACCAGCAGCGCACCGCCACCGGTCAGCATAATACCCTTGTCGACAATATCCGCAGCCAGCTCCGGCGGCGTGCGTTCCAGACAAACCTTCACGCCTTCAATAATGGCATTCACCGACTCGGTCAGTGCCTCGAGGATCTCGGAATCATCCAGCAACAGATTTTTCGGTACGCCGTTGATCAGATCGCGTCCCTTCACTTCCATCTGACGCCTGGTGTCCTGCGGAAAAGCACTGCCCAGCTGAATCTTGATACGCTCGGCCGTTGGCGCACCAACCAGCAGGCTGTATTTGCGGCGCAGGTGATTGATGATCGACTCATCCATTTTATCGCCGCCAACGCGTACGGAGCGCGAGTAAACAATGCCACCATAGGAGATCACGGCGATCTCACTGGTACCGCCGCCGATATCCACAACCATGGAGCCGGATGCTTCGGTCACCGGCAGGTTAGCGCCGATCGCTGCCGCCATCGGCTCTTCGATCAGATACACTTCGCGAGCGCCGGCTGAGAGTGCGGATTCACGAATTGCACGCCGCTCAACCGGTGTTGAGCCGTAAGGCACGCAGATGACAATGCGCGGATGAATGCCCCATGTGCGCTCGTGTACCTTGCGGATAAACTGCTTGAGCATCTCTTCGGTCACCACGAAGTCGGCAATCACACCATCCTTGAGCGGGCGAATGGCCTGGATGGAGTCGGGGGTACGGCCAAGCATGCGCTTGGCATCCGTACCGACGGCCAGCACACGACGATGCTGTCTGCCGCCTCCCACATGTACCGCCACCACGGACGGCTCGTTGAGCACAATCCCCTGTCCACGCACATAAATGAGCGTGTTGGCTGTACCAAGATCGATAGAGATATCACGCGAAAAGAGTCCGAACAAACGCTGCAGCATTGCTTTACCTGCCTATAAAAAATAAGAGGCCGAGACTAGTTGCACAAGCCTGACAGGTAAAGCTGCACACGTTGCGATTCAGGCGAAAATTATTGATTCGGCTTCATGTAAACGCAATCCAGACCGGCGCATGGTCGCTCGGTCGCTCCAGATTGCGATATGCAACATCCACCCCGGCAGCTGTCGGCCTGATATCACCGGCAACCAGCAGGTGGTCAATGCGGATTCCCCAACCACGGCGGAATGCGCTCATGCGATAGTCCCACCAGCTGAACATCGGCGCATCCGGACAGAGGCTGCGCACACTATCCACCATACCCAGCTCCAGCAGTGAGGCGAAAAATGCGCGCTCCTGCTCCGAGCAGAGAATCTTCCCCTGCCAGCGGGCCGGGTCATGCACATCAATATCCTGTGGCGCGATATTAAAGTCGCCCAGCAGCACCACCCTGTCATGTGCGGCAATCTCGCCCTGCAAGAATGCATACAGTGCCGCCAGCCAGCGCATCTTGTAAGCGTATTTTTCCGAACCCAGCGCCTCGCCATTGGGGATATAGACATCAATAACGCGTACGCCATCAACAGTTGCTGCCAGCAGCCTGCGCTGCGGATCATCAAGCCCGGGCAGATCCACCACCACCTGCTCGATAGCCGAGCGGGCAAGCAGGGCAACACCGTTATAGGTCTTCTGGCCGGAAAAGCTAACCCGGTAACCGGCCGCCTCCAGCTCGGCGACAGGAAAGCGATCATCCGGCGTTTTGGTCTCCTGCAGGGCGAGCACATCCGGTTTTTCTTCGGCAAGATACTGCAGCACATGCGGCAGGCGCACATTCAACGAATTGACATTCCATGTGGTAATTTTCATCTGCCGATGATGACGGCACACGCCGTCTGCCTCAAGTATCCCGGTGCACCTGCCTCTGCCTGTTCCTGCCGGATTCAAGGGTAACCCGCACACAGAGGCACTCCTAAACTGGCTGAATGGCATGCCGATAGATAAATCAAATGGAGGTGCACTATGCATGCAATAAGAGCCCGCCACATCGCTGATGCTTTTTCCCGTGTAAGCGCTTTTACTGTTGAAAACAGGCCGCACGGCATCATGATCCATTATCTGGGCAAACATGCCTACTTCGTGCGTGAATCCGGTTTCTGGTCATTTGCCTTTAATCTTGGCCGGGCCAACTATCTGGAGCGACAGGTCGCTGCCATCGAAGCTGAGCTGACCGCCTGAATAGAAGCCGTACCCTGACGGGTACGCGCACTTGCCAGAGGCCTGCGCATTCGGGAGCCTGTGGCCATGAACAAGAGACCACTTATCTCCCTGATCTGGGCAATGGACAGAAACCGGCTGATCGGCTGCGATAACGCCCTGCCCTGGCAACTGCCGGCAGATATGGCCTGGTTCAGAAAAAATACCATGGGCAAACCGATCCTGATGGGTCGCAAAACCCACGACTCTATAGGTCGGCCGCTGCCCGGTCGCAGCAACCTGATCCTGAGCCGACAACAGAATCTGTCGATCGAGGGGTGCAGCGTCATTGCCAACCTCGAGAGCGCAATCGCTGCCGTACCGGATGCCGAAGAGATCATGGTGATGGGCGGTGCCGAAATTTACAGCCTGCTGCTAGCGCATGCCGATCGCCTCTACATCACCGAAATCGAAGCCGCATTCAACGGCGATGCCTGGTTCCCCGCCTTTGACCGCGGCAGCTGGCACACGGTTTCATCCGAGACCCACCAGCCCGATGAGCGCAACAGCTATCCCTACACATTCACCATTCTGGAGCGCAACAGCTAACCTGTTTAGCACAATAGGGCGCACCTTTGACCACATGCATTGCCTGGCTGATTATTCAACATTCAAGTGTGTTAGTCAGCAAGTAGTTGGAAGTATTTGAAACCCGATGCTTTTTTATCAAATGTCAGCACGCTGGAGCAACCGGCCTCTACTGCGGCATGTGCAATGAGCAGATCAGACAAATCCTCGTTCCCTTTTTTTGCCGAGTGAAGAAAATTCTGCACTGCAACCTGGCGATCAAACGATAATACGGGCAACAGCAACAGGTTCTGGATTGCATCCAGAATTTTATTCCTCGGAATACGATACACAGATGCAAGCACCCAAAGCATTTCAAGCATAACCAGCAATGGCACATACAGCTTTTGCTGCTTCAATTCAGCCTGCTTAAACAGCGTACGAACGATGCCAGCCTGCTTCTCGTCATCTGCCACCAGAAATCGAATCAGGATATTGGTATCCAGTGCCTTCACTTAAAGTCCTGGCGCATTTTTTCCTCAATGGCCGCATTCATTTCTGTCACAGTTGCCTTTATTCCATTACTTGCCTGTTTCAAACAACCGAACACTGCATCCACATCCTTGATGACAGGCCGAAGCAAAGCTTCAGTATCACTAATCATGGAAAAATCAATTTTATCACCTGCATGCAGATGTAATTTCTTTCTTACACTACTGGGAATCGTGACTTGCCCCTTACTGGTTAACGTAGCCAACGGCATAGTACCTCCTTACAAATACATTCATTGCCTTACCCTTACTCAAGGATAAAAAGGAAGCAATGGTTTCTTCACCCCGGATGTGGTCATCCATCACCCATTGACATCACAACTGACCTCCGGGACTGGCGCGCCAGAGTCCGTGCATGGCTGCATATCCCCACCTTGTTGGGGATATCTTCCAGCTGCTTACCCGCATAAGGCCACATTCAGATAACCCTGGTAAAAAACTCGGGAGGCCCCTTTTCACCCTCAAAAACATGCTCCAAAGTCTTAATACCTCCAATATTCAGAGCGGCTCTCATTATCCATCAACAACGTGGCTTGGTCATCCCCCGACGGGCCGATGGGCTTGGTTCGCTCCGTTCTTCTTCGTAATGGAATTATCCATTCTGGCACATTGCAATGCCGTTAGGGAACGGAGCGGACCATTCCATTATTTCAAGACCAGACCCCGTATCCCATGACAGGAGTTCTCTAGAAAATATCCCCCCCTACATCGCTTTTTCTACTGGAGTTAAAATCGGGTTCTACCCTGTTTTTACGGACACATCTAACCTGAATAATTCATAAACCTTTCAGGCGACCGATTAATATTGTTCACAAAATGGTTTAGTCTTATGCAATCGCCGTTATTTCG
>PFXI01000078.1 GCA_002791575.1 Zetaproteobacteria bacterium CG_4_9_14_3_um_filter_54_145
GAAAAACACACGGGCAAAACAAAAATTAAAACGATCAATTCCACGAACGAGTCATTGCCGATCAATATCACTCAGACTTTTGCAAGTGGCTCTGCCTTCTGATACTTTGACAAGCAATCCACCAGACCTAGGTTTGCGACAAACAGGAGATCGTGCTTGCCCAAATTCCGTATACATGATGTATCAGAACCGTTAATGGCCGGCGGTGAGCCCGGCCCGGCCGCAAACAGGCGGCTGCCTGAGTGGCTCCCATGGCTGGGAGGCGCAGCAGTTGTTGCTATTACCTTGCTCACCCTGATTGCGAACCTCGGCGGAGCGGTGCATGCACGTCAGGTGGTGCCGCATGAAGAGTGGCTGGCACCGGAGATGGATCAGGCAAACAAAACAGACAGCCGCAGTATACGCATCAAGCCGGGAGATCATGCCGTTGCCATCCTGCAGCAGCTGGGCTTCAGCATCGGTGAAGCTCGCGAGATGGTCATCATCGCCACTGATCGCTATAACCTCAGAAATATCAGCGCCGGTAAAACATTCAAGCGCGTCGATTCGGCAGATAATACCGATGTCTATTATAACATCGATGGAGAACAGCGACTCCACCTGCAGCGGCATAGCGGTGAACAGAGCTGGACATGCAATATGGAGGCGCGTGAGTTGCTGACCCGCCAGCGTGTGGTTACAGGCAGGATTGATGACAGTCTCTTCGGCGCTGCTGAAAGCGCCGGCATGGATCAACGCACGACAATGAATCTGGTGGATATTTTCGCATGGGACATCGACTTTGCCCGCGATATGCGCCGCGGCGACAGTTTTCGGGTGATCTATGAAGAGCACTTTGATGATGCCGGACGCGTACTGAACACAAGTATCTTAACGGCTGAGTTCATCAATCAGGGAGACCACTTCAGGGCTGTGCGTTATGAGCAGAGTAATGGCCAGGTCAGCTATTTCACGCCGGACGGTAAAAGTATGCGCAAGGCTTATCTGAAGGCACCGGTGAAGTTTTCACGCATCTCCTCCCGTTTCCAGACCAGTCGCAAACATCCGGTGCTGGGTTATACCCGCGCCCATCGCGGCGTGGATTACGCTGCCTCTTCAGGCACCCCAATCCACGCCATCGGCGACGGCTATGTCAGTTTTTCCGGCTGGAAGAATGGCTTTGGGCGCTTTATTCTGATTACGCACAACAATCGCAACCATGCCACCGCCTATGCCCATATGCGCGCCTTTGCCCGCGGCATCAAACGCGGGGTCCGGGTTAAACAGGGGCAGGTCATCGGTTATGTCGGCATGTCGGGCCTTGCTACCGGCCCCCACCTGCACTTCGAGTTCCGCGTCCGGGGAGTCGCGGTCAATCCGTTGACCGTTAAACACCCCCCTGCCCGACCGGTTGCTGGCAACGAGCGCAAACGTTTTGAGCAACAAACCGCACCGCTACTGAAGCAGCTGGACCAACTGCAGCCACTGGCTGCCTGGGGTTAATATGAAAGAGAACAGCGACACAAAACATCAGGCATGGCTCGACAAGGCACGCAAGGTACTGGATATCGAGATCGCCGCCCTGCATGCCCAGCGCGAATCCCTGGATGATTCATTTATTCAGGCGATCGAAACCATACTCGGTTTGAAGGGGCGACTGGTTGTCGTTGGCATGGGTAAATCAGGTATCATCGCCAAGAAGATTGCCGCAACGTTTGCATCCACCGGCACACCGGCATTTTTTGTGCATGCAGCAGAGGCCCAGCATGGTGACCTGGGTATGATCACCGGTCAGGATGCGGTACTGGCGCTATCGCATAGCGGTGAAACAGCGGAAGTGTGCGGTCTGTTACCCGAGATTCGCCGGCGCGGTGCGCATGTCATCGCCATGACCGGCGATCGCGCATCGACACTGGCCAGATATGCCGACACGGTGCTGCATATCGATGTACAACAGGAGGCCTGTCCGCTGAATCTGGCACCAACCGCCTCCACCACGGCCACACTAGCTCTCGGTGATGCACTGGCCGTTGTGGTACTCAAGGAGCGCGGCTTTCGCGAAGAGGATTTTGCGCGCGTACATCCGGCAGGCAGCCTTGGCCGCAAGTTGCTACGTGTTCAGGATATCATGCATCAGGGAGCGGATCTGCCTATGGTGGCGCGTGATGCGAGTCTGCGCGAGGCCATCATGGAGATCAGCGCCCACCGTCTCGGCATCACCGGCATTACAGAGGCGGGTCAGGTGATCGGCTGCATCACCGATGGTGACCTGCGTCGTATCCTGGAGTCCGGCCACATGGATCTGGAGGCCCCGGTGCATACACTGATGCACCCTGATCCGATGTCTATTGAAGCCGGCCGTCTGGCAAGCGAAGCACTGCGTGTGATGGAAGAGAACAAGGTACTGGTACTGTTTGCCCGTGATGAGCAGGGGCGTATCAATGGCATCATCCATATGCATGACATCCTGCAGGGAGGCATCAAATGACAGAACAGTTTCGTGGTTACAATTTCCCCTTTGCGGCTGCCCGGGATATCCGCATGCTCATCCTGGATGTCGATGGTGTCATGACCGATGGCTCGATTGTCATGAACGGTCAGGGCCACGAGTTGAAAGCGTTTAACGTCCGCGATGGTCATGGTATCAAGCTGCTGCAGCGCGCAGGCATAGAGGTGGCCATTATTACCGGTCGCACATCGGAAGTGGTGGCTGCCCGCGCCCGGGACCTGGGCATGCAGTATGTGATTCAGGGTAGCCTGAACAAGGCGGAGGCTCTGATTGATCTGGAAACACAATCCGGCATACCTGCCAGCCAGTGCGCCATGATGGGTGATGATGTATTGGACCTGCCCCCTATGTACCGTATGCCGCTGAGCCTGGCTCCTGCCGATGCGCATCAGGCAGTGCTCGCTTATGTCGACTGGGTTTCCGATTGTGCTGGCGGCCGCGGTGCAATTCGCCAGGCTGCCGAAGGCCTTATTATTGCTACCGGTACATGGGATGCCGTCATTGGCGAGCGTTATCAGGTCACGCCCGCGCAGTGCGGCTGGAACAGGTAACTGTATGCGCAGTAGCGGCTGGCGATGGCTGAAGTGGGCCAGCCTGCTGGTTGCGACCGGCAGCATCGCTGTCGCCATTTTTCTGATCTGGTCGGCGGGTCCGCAATTGCCACCAACCGATCCGAATGCAGAGGGGACCCCCGGAACGGAGGTGGAAGCCCCCGTCATTGTCGAGCGTAAGGATGGGCGGGTGCTCTGGCAGCTGCGCGCGGCAGAGGCCAGCCAGCAACTGGATGGACAGATGCACCTGACCGGTCCGCAGCTGCGCTTGTACACCGATAGCGGCGAGGAAGTGCAGATCTATGGTGAGCAGGCCTGGTTCAACCCGCTAAAGCGCGATGTGCGCTTTCAGGACAGGGTAAAAGTACTGTTCTCGACATGGACGATGACCAGCGAAAGTCTGGCCTATGAGAGCAGCAGCGATCAGCTCACCATAGCGGGCGCTTTTCGCATACAGGGTGACACCATTCGGGCACATGGGAAACACATGATATTTCACCGCGCCAGAGAACAGATTGACGTGACCGAAGGTATATGGATCCAGGATACGAATCCGCAATGGCAAGGAGTCGCACCACAATGAAATGGAATGGCAAACCGGGACTTACGATTGCGGCAATACTGTTGTGCTTGCTGCCGCTGCCTCTGTGGGCAGGTACGATACAGATCGAAGCGGGAAAAATGACGCTGCACAACAAAGAGAGTAAGGTAGAGTTCTTTGACAAGGTACATCTGGTGCGTGAAACCATGCAACTGGATTGCGATCGCCTGATTGCATACTACAGCGATCACAAGCTGACCCATGCTGATGCAATCGGCCATGTGGTGATTGTTCAGGACAAGGTGCATGGCCATTCGGAGAGGGCCCGGCTGGACCAGCTTAAAGGTATACTGACACTGACCGGTAAAGCCGTACTGGAACAACAGGGTAACCGGGTTGAGGGTGAAACTATCGTGCATGATCTGAATACACAGAAAACCGACGTGACACCGACAACTGGCGGACGCATTCACATGACGATCGAGTCCGAAGAGAGTGGTGCATCCATTCTACCCGAGGCCGGAACAAAGTGAGCACTGTCCACCATCTCTCCGCCCGTGGGCTGTGCAAGTCATACCGGAAGAAACAGGTCGTTTCATCGGTCGATATTGATGTCTATTCCGGTGAGTGTATTGGTCTGCTGGGACCCAATGGTGCAGGCAAAACCACCAGCTTCTATATGGTCTCCGGTCTGATTGCTGCTGATCAGGGCGCGGTGATGCTGGATGATCTGGATATCACAGGTAAACCGATGCATCTGCGCGCGCGCAGCGGTATCGGCTACCTGCCTCAGGAAGCCAGTATTTTCCGTAAACTGAGCGTACGCGATAATCTGCTGGCCATCTTTGAAACACTCGCCCTGCCGGCCGTACAGGTCGAGGAGGAGCTCGAAGCGCTGCTGGTGGATCTCGGCATTGAAGCCGTTCAGCATCAGAAAGCCTATACCCTCTCCGGTGGTCAGCGCAGGCGCACGGAAATTGCCCGTGCACTGGTCACCAAGCCCAAATTTCTGTTGCTCGATGAACCGTTTGCCGGTGTTGATCCCATTGCTGTGGAGGATATTCAGGCCATCATCGCCGAATTGCGCAGCAAGGGGATAGGCATATTGATTACCGATCATAATGTGCGTGATACCCTGTCGATCTGCGATCGCGCCTATTTGATGAGTGCAGGCGAGATTATTGTGTGCGGTAAACCCGATGAAATTATTGCCCACCCCGATGCACGCAGGCTGTATCTGGGTGAAAGTTTTTCCATGTAATGGCAGCCACGTTTAGGCTCACCATTGATCTTATTCATGCTGTACAGCACAATAGATAGCTACTGCCACCCTGATAGACCAGCGTTTATGCAAGGAGAGCCACGCCGCGATGAATAGAAACACCCAGACAGAGCAACCGGTTATCGTCGCGGTTACAGGCGCATCCGGTGCACCTTACGCCTTAAGACTGATCCAGCGTCTGGCTGCGGCCGGCGTTCCTCAACACCTGCTGCTCTCTGATGCCGCCAGGGTGGTGCTTAAACAGGAGGTGGAGCTCGATCTGCCGGATGAGCCGAAGGCCACGGCTCTGGCGCTGGCTGATGCCCTCGGCATTGATGCCTCCGGTATCCGGTGTTACGCCACCAAGGACTGGTTTTCTCCATCAGCTTCGGGCTCCGCCGGCATTCGTCGCATGATCATTATCCCCTGCTCGATGGGGACACTGGCCCGTATCGCCTGTGGTGCGTCTGATAACCTGATCGAACGCGCTGCCGATGTAATGATCAAGGAGCGCAGGCAGTTGATCCTTGTGCCGCGAGAAACACCACTCTCGGCTATTCATCTGGAGAATATGCTTAAGCTGGCACGCCTGGGCGTCGACATGATTCCCGCCATGCCCGGTTTCTATCACCGTCCCGAATCACTCGATGAGATCATTGATTTTGTCGTGGATCGGGTACTCAATCATATCGACATGCCGAATACTGAGGCGAAAAAATGGGGCTCATAACTGGCGGGCGTCAGGCCCTGCTTGCCCTGCTGATGCTATGCACCCTGCCCGGCTGCGTTGCGATGACCACAGTGGCGGCCGTGCCCGGTTCGCTGGTCGGAGCCGTAGCCGACCAGTTTGTCGGCCAGGAGGTCAGTGTTGCCTACAACATGCGTCATACCATCGCCTCGATACAGTCTGTTCTGCAGAGTACGAGTCTGGATATCGATATCCTCGAAATGCAGAAAGATGGCGCTTATATGATCGGCTTTAGCAACAACAAGCTGGACGGCACAATCAGTTTGCGCAAACAGACGGAACGGTTGACCACCATCTATATCAAGGTTCGGGCGAACACCCGTGAGGAGTCAGTCGAATCAGCTATCATCAGTCTGCTTGAGCAAGAGCTGAAGAGCCTGCCCGATAGCGCACAGTTCAAAAAAGAGCGCTACCATAAGCTGATGGATGCGCCGTCAACGGCATCTGCATCTGTCGGCTGGTTCAGGCAAGGCGCCAGACTGTCGGCCGAACAGAGCGAAAAACATGACTGGTTGAAAATCAAGCTGCCCTCAGGAACTATTGCCTACCTGAAAGGCTCTATAGTAGCACGATAAGAGCAGGTAAATTGCGGAGGAATGATGACAAACAATCAACAGACACTGGATGATATCGCTGAAAAAATTGCCGGCGGCATCCGTTTGCTGGGTGGTCTGAAACAGGGTGCCGAAGAGCAGGTACGCAGCATCGTTGAGGGAGCACTGTCGCAGTTCGATGTGGTTACCCATGAGCGCATGCAGGTGCAGGAAGCGATGTTAAAAAAATCCAGAGATGAACTGGCGGCACTGGATGCGCGGGTGCATGAGCTGGAGGCAAAAATCAAGGAACTGTCTAAATAAGCGTTTTTGCCCCGCCACGCTCTAATCCGGTATGCCGGGGCGAAAACGTATTTTTTTCCTGTACATTCACCTGTTTCACCTGGGCGCAGTTATAATAAACTAAGCCACACCCTTTTCATCCGCCAGCCTCTGGTAGGCATCCCTTAATGCGAGCAACGACTCGTCCTCCTTCGCCAGACGGGTAGATATTTCAGCCAGTATGCGTTCGTCCACGCGGTTCTCCACACCGGCACACTGCGCTTTATAATGGAACTCGTGCGTAACATCGCCCCATGCGTCCTGTAGCTTTGTCCGGATCTGGATTTCACAGATCATCTCTTCGGAGCTTATAACAACAGCTCCCCCCTGCTTCTGCACACAGTCATAGCCGACTTTCGCCAGCATATGCACACCTCTGTATCCGGATGCTTTGGGGTGAAGAATATAATCTTCGATCTTGCCTTCTATCTTCAAATGCTTGGATGAAGCAATCAGTTCATTAATACCCTGACAATCATCGACAAACCAGCATACCACTCGGGCACCAATCAGATCCTGTATCACCTCGCTGGGGAGATAAAACTGCGGCCATCGCTTTTTTTCCAGCTTTTTAAGAAAGCTGGCGCTTCACGAAGTTGTGTGGGCAGCACAAGTCGAACCTGCCTGATTGGGTGCCGGATACAGGTCCAAAGCACCCAAGTGAAAGTAG
>PFXI01000123.1 GCA_002791575.1 Zetaproteobacteria bacterium CG_4_9_14_3_um_filter_54_145
GCTTTATCGGCAGGGGTGTTGAAATTGATGTCAGTGAGCAGGTGACCATTGGTGATCATGTGCTGATTGCGCCGGGTGTTTTTATTACCGACCACTCACACAATATTAAAGCCGGACTATTGATTGATGCCCAGGGCTGCTCATCCGCCCCGGTATGCATTGGTGATGATGTCTGGATAGGTGCGCGCGCGGTAATTCTGCCCGGGGTCAATATCGGCCGCGGAGCGGTCATCGGTGCCGGTGCCGTAGTGACGCGCAATGTCGCTGCAAACAGTGTGGTTGCAGGCGTGCCTGCACGACTGTTGCGGGACAGAACCGGAATGGCAATGGGGAACGCAGCCAATGACTAGCACAACTCAAATGGTGAATCCCCCAGAGGATACTCTCTTGTTGCACAATTCACCTGATGGCGAAGCCGACGTCAAGCCGCGCAAGGTGCTGATTACCGGTGCTGCCGGCTTTATCGGCATGCATCTGGCCAAAAGGCTGCTGCAGCGTGGTGATACGGTAGTCGGGCTGGATAATATGAATGACTACTATGATGTCAGCCTGAAAGAGGCGCGGCTGGCTGAGTTGGTCGACCATGACGGTTTCAGTTTTATCAAAATGGAGCTGGCCGACAGGGCGGGAATGGAGAGCCTCTTTGCCGAGGCCTCGTTTGATGCGGTGGTGAATCTGGCGGCACAGGCCGGTGTGCGCTACTCGCTGAAGAATCCACATGCCTATATCGACAGCAATATCGTCGGCTTCACCAATATCCTCGAAGGGTGTCGGCATACCGGTGTGAAACACCTTGTCTATGCCTCATCTTCATCGGTATACGGTGCCAATGAAAGCATGCCATTTTCCGTACACGATAATGTCGATCACCCGATCTCACTCTATGCCGCGACAAAGAAGGCCAATGAGCTGATGGCGCATACCTACAGCCATCTCTACGGCCTGCCAACAACCGGCCTGCGCTTTTTTACCGTTTACGGGCCATGGGGCCGGCCGGATATGGCCCTGTTCCTGTTTACAAAGGCGATCATGGAAGGCAAGCCGATTGATGTGTTCAACTACGGCGATATGCAGCGCGACTTTACCTATATCGATGATATTGTGGAGGGGGTTGTCCGCGTACTGGACCAACAGGCCGAAGGGAATCCGCAGTGGGATGGTGCGCACCCTGATCCCTGCAGCAGCAGGGCGCCGTGGCGGGTGTACAATATTGGCAACAGCGCTCCGGTAGGGTTGATGGCGTATATTGAGGCGCTGGAAGAGGCGCTGGGTATGACAGCAGAGAAGAACTTCCTGCCGTTGCAGGCCGGTGATGTGCCGGCAACCTGGGCCGATGTCGAACAGCTGGCAAAGGATGTCGGTTATCGTCCAGCAATGAGTGTGCCGGAGGGTGTGAAGCGCTTTGTCCAGTGGTACCGTGACTATTATGACATCGCCTGAGTCATAGCGGGTGTGTGATCGTAGTATAAGCGGCAGTGATGCTCATACAGGTTTTGATGCCTCTGCACGACTGAGACTTGTAAGGTTGCTGCTTGCGCTGATGATTGCTGCAGCGGTGCTCAATGGCGGGGCGTTCTGGCTTAAGCGGGTAGGCTGGATTGAGCCGCAGATGTATCAGGAGTATGTGGAATTTCTAGGCCCCAATCCGTTCTACCAGCGCACGCCAGCAGAAAACGAACAGCTTCGAGTCATGATATCACGCTTCTATGCCAGCGAAGGCGGCGAGGTGCTGCTGAAACTGGCCAAGGATATCTGGCTGTTACTGTTTATTTCGGTTTCACTCATACTATTGGTTCGCTACAAGTCACGCGTTTTTTCATTCCCTCCATGGCCGCTGCAGCTGTTTCTGTTGCTTGTTGCCGTTTCATCAATTTATTCTGCAATCCGGTTTGGCCCCCTTATGCCTCTGGCCGGGCTGCGATTTTTCTCGCTGCTTATTGTTGCATTGGTTGCGCACTGGTGTGTTCGTGATGTTTATTTCAGATTCCTGTCACAGGTGCTTTTGTTGTTTCTGGTAATCCAGTTCGCGCTTGCTCCTATTGAGCTCACTACCGGTTTACATATGTTCGGCGCTAAATTCTTTGGTGGCTTGACTGGTGACCGCATTGTAGGAACTTTGCTACAGCCGAGCAGTATGGGTATTTCGGCTGTAATCATGCTGTCATTCTATCTGATTTTTTCTGGCACAAGTCGCTGGCACTGGCACGCAGTTGTAATCGCAACCACGTTGGTTTTTTTTAGCGCCTCGGCGATGGCTATTCTTTTGTTATTCATGCTTATTGCACTGTCATTGTACCGGGTTATTCCCCAGCACTACCGAGCAGCATTCAGGATCGTTGCTGTATTGTTATGTGCAGTGATAATCATCTTTCTACCCGAAATCAGTGGCCGCTGGAATATTATGGATTCGCTGTGGGGGCGTATATTACCCATACAGCAGTATCTGGAGCAGAACAGTTTGTTTACACTTTTCTTCGGCCAGGGGCTGGGAGCTGGAACGAATACAGCAGCAAACCTGATGATGAATTGGCAATCTAATCAGGCCCCCGGGTTTTCCCACGCCACGATTTTTATCGCGGATGCGATGCCGATGGCTCTGCTGGCTCAGCTCGGTATCACTGGTCTGGTTCTTTTTTATTTTTTACTGGGCTACGCTGCAATGCGCGATCGACGGGCTGCACCAGTATATATGATTGCTGCTGTAGCCAGTCTCACAACTAATCTGACAGAAATGTTCCCTGTGAATATGGTTCTTGGTATTTTGTTGGCGCGCAGTCTGGCGATAACGGACTCGGGAGAGAGATGATTCGATCACATTTGGACTCGGCCCTGCTGATGATGGCTGCGCGTGTTTTCAGCATCGTTATCGGGCTGGCCGGTATCCCGGTACTGCTCAGCCAGCTTGGTATGGACAATTTCGCTGCATGGGCGGTGCTGCTTGGCGGCAGCCTCGCCTTTTACACGCTGGAAATGGGCATGACCCCAACGGTTGTGAAATTTCTGGCAGAATCAGACGATTCAGATAACGACGGTGTCAGTAGTATCATCAGCAACGCCACGGCACTACTGGTGATCAGCTTTACCAGTGCGGGCATCCTGTTGTTTGTCTTTGCCTCGCCACTTGCCGCATGGCTCAACCTGCCGGATACCGCACTGCTGTCAGCCGGCGGCTTGATCCTCTTTGTCTATGTTGCAGTCGGGCTCAGCTCGTTGCTGCGCATCGGCCTGAATACCTTTTTCGCCGCCAGACGTTTTCAGGCGGTTGCAGGTATTTCGATGGTACAGTCGATAGCCTCGAACATTATCGCCTGGGTAGCGGCACTGACGACACAACGGCTAGATCTGGTGCTGATCGCCTATTGGGGGGCACAGCTGCTGGTCATTACCGTTTCTCTGATCTGGGCGAGAAGGGAGCAGCCATGGCACTTCTCGCCGCACTTCCTGCGCTGGAAAACCATTACGACGCTGCTCAGTCACGGTTTTAACCTGCAGTTCAATGAGCTGATGTATTTTGTCCACTTCCAGTTCGACAAAATGATTATTGCCGGTTTTGCAGGATTGTCAGAAGTAGCGCATTATGAAGTCGCCAGTCGTGCGGGTCAGGCACTGCGCAGCCTGCCGTTTACGGCCATCACAACGCTGTTGCCGACGGCTACGGAAAAACTGGCTCGTGGTGCCGAGATATGGGGGGACTACATGGCCATGACCCGTGCCTCGGGCATGGCGGCGGTACTGTTCCTGTTATTGCCGCTGGCGGTCTCGCCGATCTTCCTCTTTGCCTGGGTTGGTCAGATCGGCTATCACGGACGCTGGGTTTTCATGCTGCTGGCCTGTGGTATTGCTATCAGTGTGCTGGCTATGCCGGTGTCGAATTTTATTCAGGCCATGGGCAAAACGGTGATTGATGCCCGTTTTGCACTGGTTTCGATTACGATGAATGTGACATTCAGCCTGATCCTGATTCAGCAGTGGGGCAAGGAGGGGGCTGCTGCCGGGACGGCACTGGCTATTTCCGCTACCGGTATTGCCTATATGAATAAATTCCACCAGCTGCAGGGGCGCAGGCTGATAGATACGCTGCGTTATCTGGCAGGTATCTTCTGGCCGGCGTTGTTCATCTGCCTGATCTGTTACGGCCTGGAGCGGATCATTGAACCGCTGGTCATCAGCTCACGCTGGTACATGGGGCCTGCCGCTGTTGCTCTCTACGTGGGCGGTTTGATTGCGATTGTCTGGGTTATGGTATTTACCAACAGGCTTGGACGGGAAGAGACCGCATTATTGAACAGAGTACCGCTCGTAAGAGCGTTTGTCAGCAGGGCCTCCTCCCACCATGAGTAAAATGTTACCAATAACTCATGCTATTTAATTCATTCGATTTTCTGCTCTTTTTTATTCCTGTTTTACTATTGCAGTGGCTCCTGCCTCACAAGCCGAGAAACCTGTTTCTGCTCACAGCCAGTTACTTCTTTTATGCATGCTGGGACTGGCGCTTTTTATCCCTGATTCTGCTCTCCACGGTTGTCGACTTTTATTGCGGGCAGGCCATTGCCGATAGCAGCGATAATCGACGCCGGAAGTTACTTGTCAGCATAAGCGTAGTTGTGAACCTGACGATTCTGGGCTTCTTTAAATATTTCAATTTCTTTATAGATTCAGCGCATGAGGCGCTGGCCTCACTGGGCTTTTCTCCTGCGACCTGGCATCTGGATATTATACTGCCGGTGGGAATCAGTTTTTACACATTCCAGACGCTTAGTTACAGCATCGATGTTTATCGTGGAGAAGTGAAACCGGCGCGCAAAATTGCTGACTTTGCACTCTTCGTTGCCTTCTTTCCTCAGCTTGTGGCAGGACCGATCGAACGGGCGAAGAACCTGTTACCTCAAATGCTTAAAAAGCCGGTGTTTTCACTGGATCAATTTTATGAGGGTTGCTGGCTGGTCTTCTGGGGGCTGTTTAAGAAGGTTGTTATTGCAGATAATCTGGCAGTAATTGTGGACAGGGCGTTCAACGACCCGAGCCTTACGAACGGGGAGTTATTGATCGCTCTCTATGCCTTCGCATTCCAGATATACTGTGATTTTTCCGGTTATACGGATATTGCCCGCGGTATTGCCAAGATGATGGGATACGAGTTGATGCTCAATTTCCGTTTGCCTTACTTTGCGAAAAACTCTTCCGAATTCTGGCATCGGTGGCATATTAGTCTCTCCACCTGGCTACGGGACTACCTTTATATCCCGCTGGGGGGAAGCCGGAAAGGAAGGCGTCGCACCTGCATCAACCTGATGCTGACCATGTTGCTCGGTGGCCTCTGGCACGGGGCCGCCTGGACCTATATTTTTTGGGGAGGCTATCATGGTATGCTGCTGGTGCTGCACAAGCAGGTAAGCTGTGTTCGCTGGCCTGTCTCCGCTACGGCGCTGCTGGGTGAACGAGGCTGGACGGCGCTGAGGATCGTACTGTTTTTTCACCTGATATGTCTCGGCTGGTTGATTTTTCGCAGCGATTCGATGAGCCAGCTAGTGCAGATGCTGATGCTATTTGGTGAGCCGCTGCAGTTCACAGATCGCTCAATGACCTGGCTCTGGCAGCTCTGCATTCTTCTGGCGCCGTTGCTGCTGGTGCAACTGCTTCAGGCTATGTCGGGTAACATGAATATTATCATGGGACTCTCCCCAGTTTCGCGGGTTGCGGCCTATTCCGTGCTGTCCCTGATGCTTGTCGGTCTGGGGAGCTTTGGTGACAAGCCATTCATCTATTTCCAGTTTTAGATGGCTAAGCTAATGATGGCGGGCAAACATCGCAGTGGTCGCAAATGGCCGGGTTGTGCAATCATTGCTCTTCTCATTGTGATAGCGATTTGTGCGCTGTCGGGTCTGCAGCGGCCACAGTTGATGTTGTATGCGCTGGCGACCAGTGCCGGTCCGACTGCTGTCACGGACTGGAAATGGATGGTACTCCACAGTCGTGCAGGTGACGGGCGGAAAAACATCACCCTGATTGGTTCCAGCCAGATCAGCGAGGCTGTTAATTCGCTGGATTTGGGAAAGCTGTTGCCGAAGGCGAAGATCAATCGCTTTACGGCCCCCGGTTTCGGTATCCTGCAGTATCAGATGTCTGTGCCGGAACTGCTGAAGGAAAAACCGGATATTGTGGTGTGCTGGCTCTCCGAATTCGATACGTTTCGTGAGGACAGATTACCTGTAAACCGGCTGCGCTATACGTCGACACTGGTGGGCGTTGGGCAGCTTGCGACGATGATGGAAAAGCGGGCTGTCTGGGACAACCGCTCACAACTGGCCGATCTGACGACCAGCTCGCTGCTGCCGTTATGGCGTGACAGGGATCTGATAAAAAACATCGTGTTGGGAAAGGATAAAGCAGCCGGGGAAGAGGAACAAACCGGTCCCAGAGCGGCGATTGCCGGCCATATTCGACGCCTGGAAAACACGATTCACCGCAGCGCATTGGTTGATCTCAATTTTGCCTCATTCGAGCGCTTTGCACAGGCGATGCATCACCAGCACATCGAACTCTATCTCTTTGAGGGGGTGACCAACCCCCTGGCGATGCAGCGCTACGATCCCGACTCACGCTTCCGGCGCGAGACCCGAGTGAGATTTGAACGAATGGCGCACGAGATCGGCTTTTACTATATTCCGGCAGAGCATATGCCACAGTTCGGACAGCGCGACTTTGCCGATGCAACACACTTGAATCATACGGCTAGCGAACATTTTACCCGTTATCTGGCTGGGTATCTTTCTCATTCAGCAGTCGATCTTCACAGGGAGCAAAGTCGTGAAAATTAATCAACATAGCCTGCTCTTCGACGAGTCGCTGGTTGTCAGCTCGCACTGGTGCATAGCGGTAACTGCCTGCAATCATTATTCTACTGGTGATTGATCTTGGGAGTCAGGCAGGGTTCGACGATCAATGGGACACACTAGCTGATACCTCCCCATATCGGGTTTGTACCAGGGGTTGTAGAAGCTATGAACGAATCTGCGAAAAGCATGGCGGAGAAAATGGCATGATGGTTGAGCCACTTGCAAAAGTCTGAGTGATATTGATCGGCAATGACTCGTTCGTGGAATTGATCGTTTTAATTTTTGTTTTGCCCGTGTGT
>PFXI01000104.1 GCA_002791575.1 Zetaproteobacteria bacterium CG_4_9_14_3_um_filter_54_145
TGGCTTGAGATTTGCTGTTTGGTAACTACAAATCTACCACATCCCTTGGGAATTCAGACCTTTTTCATGCTGTCATTTCTTTGACCGGACAGCAGTGTAGTTAAATACAACAAAAAAGGTATTTTTTCAGTAAACCAACTTTCCTATATATTCCGATCTAGAAAAAGAAGAAAACGAGGAAAAAATTATGTTAAACCTCACTCCTTTCCATTACATGCAGGGATGTTCTTCTTTCCTAAGCTGGCTGCCTTCAACATCTCATGGCATGAGAACCCGGATAAAGAAAAAGCTATCCAGACCTATGTGGCCAATCCACATACTGGTGGCAACAAGAAAGCTCTTACCCGAACAGGCATAGAAAACTTCACAGGTTCACACGAAGGGTTCTATAGAGAATATATAAAAGGACTAAGATATTAATCAGAAGGGCACTAAGGCTTGTGCTCAAAGGCGCATCTACACTTAACCAGCTTGAATGCGCAAAGGCACGATATGGGCACTGCATGGGCACACAAGAAAATTTGAACGACTGTGTCCATATAGGCTAAGAGTCAGATGGTGCACCCTAGAGGATTCGAACCTCTGGCCTTCGGCTTCGGAGGCCGATGCTCTATCCAGCTGAGCTAAGGGTGCTTGCTGCTTGAAAGCGAGGGCGCAAGCTACTGAGTCGCGCAGCGAAATGAAACAGGCGAATTCGTTGCTGTCAGAATAGTCTTGAGTGGCAAACCGTTTTCATTCTATTTAACGGCGATAGCATGAGCCAATGAGTGCAATAGATAAGTCATATGATAATGCGCAGACATGGTTTGATGCGGCGATGGAGCGAGCAACACTGCTTGATGAAGCCGGAGTCCTGCAGCGTCAGGCCATTGCCGATGCGCACAATGCCTGCAACAACATCAGCGATCCCGCCATGCTGGCCGATCAGCAGTTGTATGTGCAGGGGCGTATGGAGCTGGAAGAGTACGAGCGTTACCTGCTGTTCAAATACGGAAAAGCATAACATCGTGGGCGCGTGTTCGGCTGTTGCAGATGCAGATGCGCAGGGAGCAGGCAGATGATCAGCGGTTTTGAACCGGATATGTTGATCTATGGGCTGATGCTCGGTCTGTGCGCAGGGGCTTTGGCCGGTGTACTGGCAGGGCTTGCCGGTGTTGGCGGCGGGCTGATCTATGTGCCGCTGTTTTACGCCTTCCTGCCGACGCACGGCGATGGCATGGCGCTGTACATCTTTGCCAGTATGGTGGCGATTGTCATGACCGGTTTTTTCTCAGCCAGGGCCCACTGGCGACTGGGTCATGTCGATAACAAACTATTTGCCGCATTACTGCCGGGCCTGATATTCGGCGCCGGCCTAGGGTTGTGGAGTACATTGCGCCTGCCGGCAGAGGTGATTCTGCTGGCGTTGGCCGCACTCGATGGCTGGGTTGCCCGTGATTACGGGCGGCGGGTGGATGCAGGGCGTGAGCCGCGCCCCTCACCGAGGCTGTTTTCAGCCCCGATCGGTTATCTCTCCGGTGCGCTCGGTATCGGTGGTGGCACCATGCTTGTGCCGCTGCTGCGGCGACATGCAGCACTGCGCGTTGCCGTGGGCACCTCCGCTGCCTGCGGTTTTTTTATGGCTGCTGCTGCTGTATCGGTAAACCTGCTGGCAGAAGCCGACTGGCAGGCGCTGCTTTTGGCGCACTGGCCCAGCCTTGCCGGTCTATGGCTCGGCATTGCGGTGGTTCTGCCTTTCTGCAGCGGCTGGGCGGCCCGCCTGCATGCCGGCATGGGCGAGGATGGTTTACGTATTGCGCTCCGATTCGTGTTTATAGCGCTGGCCTGCTCACTGCTGCTTGCGGCGATTGTAGCCCGCTATCAGGCCGTGGCCTGAGACTGTCGGTGTCTGCCGTAAAACGGGGTCCGCTGGCATTTTTAGACGGGCGCGCTATGCTGCCGCTTCATTGGTACTGGAGGGGAAATGTCCATCAAATCAGATAAATGGATTCGCCGTATGGCGACCGAACAAGGTATGATCACACCGTTTGTCGACGGTCAGGTCAAACAGGCGGCAGATGGCGGCGGCATCGTCTCCTACGGTCTCTCCTCTTATGGATACGACGTACGTTGTGCCGATGAGTTCAAGATATTTACCAATATCAACTCTGCTGTCGTGGATCCGAAAAACTTCTGTCCCAGCTCCTTTGTCGATATCAAATCCGATGTCTGCATTATTCCGCCCAACTCATTCGCATTGGCAAGAACCGTTGAGTATATGCGCATTCCGCGCTCGGTATTGACGATATGTCTGGGAAAATCGACCTACGCCCGCTGTGGCATTATTGTTAACGTCACGCCGCTGGAGCCGGAGTGGGAAGGTCATGTCACGCTCGAATTCTCCAATACCACGCCGCTGCCGGCCAAGATCTATGCCGGAGAGGGTGTAGCCCAGTTTCTGTTTCTGGAATCAGACGAAGAGTGTGAAACCTCCTATAAAGATAAGGCAGGAAAATATCAGGGGCAGACCGGCGTGACCGTGCCCAGGCTGTAAGGACTGGCCACGATGAAATTATCAGAGATTCTGGCCAAGGCCGACAAGCCGCTGATCTCCTGTGAATTCTTTCCGCCGAAAACGGACAAGGGTGAAGAGAACCTGTGGCTCTGCCTGAAGGAGCTGCAGGCGATCAGCCCGGCTTATATCTCGGTCACCTATGGCGCTGGCGGTACAACACAGGATCGCACGAAGGGTATTGTCACCCGCATCAAGGATGAGACGGGCCTATCACCTGTGGCGCATCTGACCTGTGTTGGTGCCAGCAGGGATGAACTGGCCGAACTGCTCGCCGACTACCGTGCGGCCGGCATTGAAAATATTCTGGCTCTCAGGGGCGATGCGCCGGAAGGTGTTGACCGCTTTGAAGCGGTGAGCGGTGGTTTTTCCCATGCCACCGACCTGATTGCATTTTTGCGTGAGCAGGGCGATTTCTCCATTGCCTGTGCCACCTATCCGGAGGGGCATCCGGAATCGGCTGGCGGTGTCGCCGATGATATCCGTTACCTGAAACTCAAGCAGGATAACGGTGCTGATGCGGCTGTAACCCAGTACTTCTTTGATAATGATGCCTTCTTCCGCTTTCGCGACGCCTGCCGTGCTGCCGGCATTACGCTGCCGATTATTCCCGGCATTATGCCTATTGGTAACTATGACCAGATCGTGCGTTTCTCATCGATGTGCGGCGCCACCATCCCTGCATGGTTGCACGAGCAGATGCGGCCGATCAGCGATGATCTGGAAGCGGTGAAAGCACTCGGCATTGAGCTGGCTGTGAAACAGTGCCGTGAGCTGTTGCAGGCCGGCGTGCCGGGTCTGCATTTTTATACGCTGAACAGATCGGAAGCGACCATCGCCATTCGTAATCAACTGACCGACCTGCTGTAGCACACCGCGTGCTCTGGCAGTTTTTATCGCGCAATATGGCGCTGCTGACACTGGCGGGGGCTGTGGCTGCCTATGTTTATCCGCCGGCATTCATGGTGTTTAGGGATTATTTCCTCTGGTGCTTTGCCTCCACGATGTTTGCACTCGGTGTCGTACTCAAGCCTGAAGAGGCCAGATCCGCACTTTCACGTCCTTCCCGGATCGGGCTGGGTGTGTTGACCCAGTTCACTATCATGCCGCTGCTCGGTTTTGCCGCAGCGACACTCTGTGTCTGGCAGGGCGTTGATCCGGCGCTGGCGCTGGGCTTTATCATTGTCGGCTGCGCACCGGGCGCTATGGCGTCCAATGTCATTACCTACCTGGCTGGAGGCGCTGTCGCCTTCTCGATTGCCATGACGATGATCGCCACGATGTTGGCACCACTGCTGACACCGATGATGGTCGAGTTGCTTGGCAGCGCCTATATGGATATTCCGTTCTGGCCGATGATGCAGACGATTCTGCTTACGGTTGCGCTGCCGCTGCTGTTGGGAATGGCGCTGCGTACCCGGCTTGGCTCGCAGCGATTAAGAGCTGAGCAGATTGCGCCCGGCATTGCCTCGCTGGCTATTATTATCATCTGCAGTTATGCGGTTGCCGCCAACCATGACCGCATTGCCGATACGCCTGCACTGGTGGTTGTTCTGGTTATCCTGCTTAATAGCTTGGGTTATCTGCTGGGTTGGTTGGCAGCAACGCTTTACGGTTTTGATCACCGTTATAAAATCACGCTGGCCATTGAGATCGGTATGCAGAATGCAGGGCTTGGTGTGGCGCTGGCGCTGAAGCACTTTCAGCCGGAGACGGCGCTGCCGGGGGCCCTGTTTGCCGTCTGGTGCATCATCACAGCCGCCGGTATGACGCGCTGGCTGCACAGATCCGGCGCAAGGGCGCAGCCGGCTGGCTGATATGTAGCGGAGGCGTTGAGTCAGTTGCCCTTTGGTGCTGTATTATCGGAGTTGTTGCGTAAATAGCTGATATACTGGCGGTCTTCATTGACGACATGCTCTACCAGCAGATCCTTGATGGTCAGGCCGATCTCAACCCAGCGCCGGCTGGATTCTGTATGATGGATATCCTTCAGCGCTTGCTGAAAAATGCCGATCAGTTCCGTATGGCGTTGCGTGTGTTCCTCTGCTCCGGGGTATGCTGTTTCGCAAAACAGCAGCTCCTCATGTGCGAAGTGGGTGAGTGCATCCTCCAGAATCAGTACCATGATGCGCTCGACATTAGCTCTGTCACGCCGTTGATCGGAGATGGCCTCGTTGAGTTCGTTGACCAGCCTGATGAAGTGCTGGTGCTCGGCATCCACTTGCCTGTTTTCCATGCTGAGTGCATCCGACCACTCGATTTTCCATGGTGTGCGAGCCATGAGGAAGACTCCTTCTTCAGTCGCTTTTTTGTTGTCCTTCACTGTCGAAATTAAATGTGTTTTCAATGAACAGTTTCAGGCATGCATCCACGACATCCTTGTCAAAGCGGGTGCCACGGTGCTTTTTGATCTCATCGAGCGCGGCTTCAATGCCCAATCCCGGCCGGTAAGGACGATGACTCGACATGGCTTCCACAACATCGGCCACGCCCACAATTCTTGCCTCTAGGCATATGGCGTCGCCCTTGAGCCCTTGTGGGTAGCCGGAACCGTCCAGTCGTTCATGATGTTGGCGGGCAATGTCCGCTACCGGCCACGGGAACTCGATATCCTTTAAGATATCATAGCCCATCTGGGCATGGCCCTGGACCAGGGCATACTCCAGCTCGGACAGCTTGCCGGGCTTGCTCAATATCTCCGCCGGCAACTGGATCTTGCCGATATCGTGAATCTCTGCGCCCAGCTCAATGCCTCTGACCTGTTCCCTGCTCAATCCCATGCGGGTAGCGATGGCCTTTGCCAGTTTGCCTACCCGCTGTTGGTGGCCTGCTGTGTACGGGTCTCGGGCTTCAACCATGCGGGCAACGGAGGCGATAGTGCCTTCCAGGCTCTGCATCAGCTTACGGTTGAACCGCTTGGTGGTTTCATCGGCCTGCTTGCGCTCGCTGACGTCACGAATAATCAGGCTTTGATAGGTCGTGCCATTCTCCTGCCAGCTGGAGCGGGAGAGCTCGGCCGGGAAGTTGGAGCCGTCCTTGCGGCGGGCGAGGAACTGTATCTGGTTGCCCAGCCGTTTGACCGCATCGGATTCAAGGAAGGCAGAAAACAGCGCCTTGCTACTCAGGTGCAGTGGCTCCGGCGCAATAAGTGAGGCCGGCTGGTTGAGTGCCTCGTCCTGGCTGTACTGAAAGAGGGATTCAGCGGTCCGGTTCCAGTAACATATATTACCGATAGTATCGATAATAAGGATGGCATCGGAAGCCGAGTCGGTGAGGGAGTGGAAGCGCAGCAGCAGATCTTTATAGGTCTGTCGCTCCTCGTGTAGTATATCCACCATGCCGGAGAGCTTTGCCAGCATGGTTGTATTGTAGATCTCCTGCAGTGAAGCGTGATGCTCATTTTCAGCGGCCTGCACGCTGTCTGACCGTGGTGTGGCAAGCGCTGACTTAACCAGCTCCAGAACCTTTTCGATTCTGGCCGGCTTGCGCAGGAACTCGGATACGCCCAGCGCATCCTCCAGCTTCTTCTGATCCTTCTCGTCAAAATAGCCGCTGCAGAAGATGACCGGCACATCTTTCAGCTCCGGTCGGGACTTCAGTTTTTGACACAGCGTGAAGCCGTCCATTTCGGGCATCAACAGGTCGGTGAAAATCAGGTCGGGCGTATTTTTCCCGGCGGCATGTAATGCATCGATGCCGTTCTTTTCAGCATCGACCTCATAGCCTTCGGAGACGAATACCTCTTTCAGCCTGGATAGCCATTCGATGTTATCGTCGACAACCAGTATCCGGGCCATGCTTTAACCTGCAGTTTCGGGACGGGAAGAGATCAACTTAACGCTCCTCAATCGGGATATAGGATTCGCCATTCTTGCCGATATAAATCTGGTCCGGCCGATAAATGCGGCCTGTGCCCAGCTGCTCCTTCCAGTGTGCCAGCCAGCCGGAAACGCGGGCAATGGCAAAGATCGGAGTGAACAGGTCACTCGGAATGCCCAGTTTGCGGTAAACAATGCCGGAGTAGAAGTCGACATTCGGACATACGCCCTTTGCGCCCAGTGTTTTTTTGGATAGCTCTTCAATCTCTTTGGCCATCAGGTAGGTGTTGTCCACACCGATTTTGTTGGTTAGTTGTACATACAACTCCTGCAATAGTGTGGCGCGTGGATCCTTGGTTTTGTAGACACGGTGACCGAGGCCGGCGATCTTCTCTTTGTTGGTCAGTTTCTTGTTCAGGTAGGCCTCAACATGTTCCATGGTGCCGATCTCATCGAGCATGTGCAGTACATCCTCGTTGGCGCCGCCATGCAAAGGGCCGGAGAGCGAGCCGATCGCTGCACTGATTGAGGTGTACGGATCGGCATGGGTGGATGCGGTGACCAGTGTTGAGAAGGTGCTGGCATTCATCGTGTGCTCAGCATGGACGATAAAGGCCACGTCCATGATGCGCTCTGTCAGCGGATATGGCTCTTCACCGGTCAGCATGTAATAGAAATTGGCCGCATGGGAGAGATCATCTCTGGGTGCAATCGGATCATCACCAAAGCGCATGCGGGCGTGGGCGGCGACCAGTGTCGGCATTTTGGCAATCAGGTTCACACAGACGCTGTCGATCGTATCCTGATCCAGAGCGCCTTCCAGGTTTTTAGGGAACGGGTAAAACATACCCAGAGCAGCCACAGTTGACTGCAGCGAGTCCATCGGGTGAGCCGATTCGGGGAAGCATTTCATCATGTCGCGGATACGGAATTTTATACGGCGGTGATGCTTCAGCTTGGCATCGAATGCAGCCAGCTGCTCGCTAGTGGGCAGTTCACCATGCAGAAGCAGGTAGGAGGTCTCTTCAAATGAAGATTTTTCCGCCAGTTGCTCGATGTCGATGCCGCGATATTCCAGGTAGCCAATCTTGCCATCCACCGAAGAAACCGCGGATTCTGCTACCGGAATGCCGGCCAGTCCCGGTGAATAGCAGGGAATTGGAGCGGCTGCCGGAGTGTTGTTTTCTGTCATGTTGCCTCCATTGCATCACAGTCGATAGCTGCAAGCGCGTTCGCATATAATCTATAGATGAAACGCAGCCTAGCAAATCAAAAGCATAAATGCTTCCGCCTATCCGCCGAGCGGATGTGATCGATTTACCAGATCATGCATGCGGGCCCGCGAGACGTGCGTATAGATCTCGGTAGTGGTGACGTGGGCGTGGCCGAGCAGCATCTGTACGGCCCGCAAATCTGCACCGTGATTCAACAGATGGGTGGCAAAGGCGTGGCGCAGCGTATGGGGTGAGGGCAGTGGTCTGATGCCGGCAACAGTGGCGTAGTGCTTGATACGCAACCAGAAGTTCTGGCGTGTCATCTCGCGGCCGCCACGTCCGGCAAACAGGTAGGGACTGGGTGGCTGAACGGGGCGCACCAGCAGCCATTGCTGCAGCCAGCGTCCCGCCTCCTCACCAAAAGGAACCACGCGCTCCTTGTTGCCCTTGCCGATCACCCGCACAAGTCCCGCTTCGAGGTCGAGCTGTCCCCGCCTCAGGCTGACCAGTTCGCTGACCCGTACGCCGGTGGCATAGAGCAGCTCCAGCATGCAGCGGTCGCGCAAGCCCACCGCATCCTCTGTTTCAGGCGAAGCCAGCAAACGCTCCACATCACGCTCGCTCATCAGCTTCGGCAGTGGCCTGCTTTTATGCAGTTTCGGTAGATGACGGGCAGGATGATCTTCACGCAGCTGCTGATCCTGCAGCCAGGTAAACCAGGTAGAGAGGGCACTGCGCCTGCGCTGGATGGTGGTGCTCTGCAGGCCGCTGCGTCCCAATTCCGCCAGATAGGCCAGTATGGCACCGCTATCAGCTTGCATCAGACTGGACTGATGGCTGAGAAAAAATGCATCGGCATGCAGTAGATCACTGCGGTAGGAGGTCGTTGTGCGTGACGACCAGCCGCGCAACATGGCCAGACGTTGCAGCAGGCCGGTGATGATGACTTCATTTTCCGGAAGGGGGGCGGACATCGCGTCATATTAGTGGTGTACATGCTGCGGTGTCACCCGCTTTGTGTTCAGGCAGGCAAATTGTCCGGTGCGAAAGCGTAGTTATATGAAGGCACGCGGTTGTTTTGAGGAAATAGAGGTCTAATGCGACAGATGCGATGGCATGAAGTCAGGTACTATTGTTGAGAAAACAAGGGCTTAACGCGAAAGAGCCACGTGAGATTGCGTCACGGTAAGGAGATAAAGTCAGAGGCCTAATGCGAAAGAGGTGATGATATGAAGTTATACGTTGTTTTGAGAAAACAGATAGAAAACAAAGGCCTGACGCGAAAGAGGTGATGACATGAAGTCACGTAGTGTTGTGGAAATAACCGAGGGAAAACAAAGGCCTAACGCGAAAGAGCCACGTGACATTAAGTCACGTGGCTCTTTCTTGTTGGTACCGAGGACTGGAATCGAACCAGCACTTCCAGAAGGAAACTAGCACCTGAAGCTAGCGCGTCTACCAATTCCGCCACCTCGGCGTAGTATCCCGCATGTCTTCCTGCGGGAGGCGGCGAATCATAGGATGGAGTTAATTAGTGTCAAGAAAGAAAATGCATGAAGGTAACAAGAAGAAGAGACCGGATGAAAAAGCCGGTAAACATGGCCATGCCAGCCACGCGCGTTCTGCTGATGCAGACAGCACAGGCAGGCAGGAGCGCCGGCCTGTGAAGTCACCATGGGATTCAATCTCCCCGAAGGCGGCGAAAGGTGGCAGGCCCGCCCATGGCAAGCCAGCCCAGCAATCATTTACAGGCAAGGTGTCCGCCCATCCCGATGGTTTCGGTTTTGTGGATGTGGAAGGTCGCGAAAAGGGTTTTTTCCTGCCGCATGAAGAGATGAACGGTTTAATGCACGGCGATACCGTGGAGGTGCGACCTGTGCGCAAGCGCGGTCGTGACTCGGCTGAAGTGGTGCGCATTGTTGAGCATGCGCCGACCATGCTGGTGGGGCAGTTTCTGGTGCAGGGCAAAATTGCAATTGTGCAGCCACGCTCGCGCAAGATGCCGCAGAGCATTCTTATTGCCCACGGTGATACTGCAGGCGCGCATGACGGCGACTGGGTTCGTGTGGAAATCAATCGCGGTGCCGGTCATTTGCGTGGCAAGGTAGAGGAGGTGCTGGGCGATAACCTGTCGCCATCGCGTCTGATTGATCTGATTGTCGCTGAACAACAGCTGGAGGTGGAGTTCCCGCCGGCTGTCACGGCCGAAGCAAATCGCTTCTCTGATACGGTGCTCGAAAGCGATAATATTGCAGGCCGCAAGGATTTGCGCCATATTCCCTTTGTCACCATCGATGGTGAAGATGCCCGCGATTTTGATGATGCCATCTGCGTGCTGCCACGCGGCGAGGGTTTTGAGGCATGGGTCTCTATTGCCGATGTGTCTCATTATGTACTGCCGAACTCGGCACTCGATAAAGAGGCGCTGGCACGTTCGAACTCCTTTTACTTCCCGGATCGGGTCATTCCGATGCTGCCGGAAAAGCTCTCCAACGGCCTCTGCTCGCTCAATCCGGACGTCGCTCGCCTGGGCATGACCGTGCGCATGCGTTTTGATGTCAATGGTACACGCCGCTCTATCCATGTGTATGAATCCGTGATCCACTCACAGGCCCGCCTGACCTATACGCAGGCTGCGGCATGGATTGAACATCGTGATGAAGCGGCGGTCAAAAAGCCGGAAATACGCACGATGCTGGATGATGCTGCGCGCCTGTTCCATAAACTGGAGAAAAAACGCAAGCAACGCGGCGCACTGGATCTGGATATGCCGGAGGTGCGGGCCCTGCTGAAGGATGATGTTGTAGTCGATATCATTGCCTCGGATCGCAATATTGCCCATCGTCTGATCGAAGAGATGATGTTGGCGGCCAATACCGCTGTTGCCGAATATATGGATACGCACGACTGTGCGCTGCTCTATCGCATCCATCCCGCCCCGGAGCGCCAGGCTATAGAGACACTGAACGAGTTTCTCGCCCCTTTCGGCCTGTTTGTGAAGCTGCCCAAGATCAAGGGTAAGGATAAGGATACTGAGGGTCAGCAGGTGCGTCCCGGCGATGTGCAGCTGGTGCTGGAGCAGTCCGAGGGCAAACCGTTTGCGCATGTACTGCACCGTCTGGTACTGCGTTCGATGCAGCAGGCGAAATACACACCGGTCAATGTCGGTCACTTCGGACTGGCCTATGACTCTTATGCGCATTTCACCAGTCCTATCCGCCGTTATGCGGATCTGATCGTGCATCGTCGTCTGAAGGCTCTGGTCAGGGGCGAAAATCCCGACCGGGTACAACCGGTCAGTACGCTGGCTGAGATCGGGATGCAGACATCCATTCAGGAGCGCAAGCAACAGCGTGGCGAATGGGATACCCAGGCCATGCTGGCAGCCCTGTTTCATAGCAAGGATGTCGGTAAAACCATGCCGGCCCGCATCGCCGGTCTGACCAAGCGTCGTATCTTTTTCGAGCTTGAGCCGACGTTGGCCGAGGGTGGTCTGAATGTCGATGATCTGCCGGGTGCATTCGAGCTGGATGAATCCGGTCACCAGCTGGCAGCCCGTCGCGGCGGCGCGGCTTATCATCTGGGTGATCGCATGGATGTCATCATCGACTCTACCGATCCTGTGCGCGGTCAGATCAATGTGCGACTGGCCGGTAGTGACCCGGAGTAATATAGGGCTTTCTTGCATAGGTGCATGAAGCAGCTATGCTAAGAGCCTCTGTAAGAGAGCCTCTGATTTTAGTCGTGACGGTAAGGTGTTGATGGGAAACTGGCAGTTTGGCATTGCGGACATCGCTGATATTGCAGTGGTTGCTATTGTGGTCTATTTTTTCCTGCGTCTGATCCGTGGTACACGTGCCGTGCAGATGCTGATCGGTGTGGCCATCGTGGTGGTGGTGTACCAGCTGGCGCGCGAATTCGGCCTGTTTACTGTTGAATGGATTTTCAGTCACTTCTTCTCCGCCTTCATTGTTATCCTGGTTGTGCTGTTCCAGCAGGAGATTCGTCGTGCGCTGATGCGCGTGGCGGTGAACCCGCTATCGGGTGGCAGCGGCGCAGATGCGACAACGATTGCCATGCTGGTCGAATCGGCCTTTTCGCTTGTGCATCGGGGCTGGGGCGGTTTGATTGTGATTGAGCGGGATACCGGACTCAGGCATCTGTTTGATTCCGGTGTTGAGCTGGATGCGCCCGTGCAGCCCGATGTGATTCAGTCACTGTTCTGTCCGGATTCTCCGATGCATGACGGTGCGGTGGTGGTGGACGGCGCGCGCGTCGTGGCGGCCAGGGTGCTGTTGCCTCTGGCGCAGTCGAATGCCGTGCCGGGGGATTTTGGCACCCGTCATCGGGCAGCCGTGGGTATCAGTGAAGAGACCGATGCACTGGTTATCGTAGTCTCCGAAGAGACAGGTGCGGTGCATCTGGTTGAGGAGGGGCAGCTGGGCGAGGCATTAACAAGCAGAATGCTGCATGAACGGCTTAAGCGGCGCCTGTCATCCATTCAGGACAGGGCTCAGGCCGCAGCTGTTGCAGGTAACGACTGATGCTGGCTTTTATCGCATGGTTCCGTCGTTATAATTTGCATTTCTGGGCAATCATGATCGCTATTGCCCTGTGGTTGCAGGTGCATGGGCAGGGTGAAGGCTCGCTGAGTATGGATGTGCCGCTGCAGGTGCAGGGCCTGCCGGCGGATATGGTGATTGTAAACGATTTTCCGGAGCATGTGCGCGTCACCATCAAGGGCTTGCAGAGCCGACTGAAAGAGTTGCGTCAGCAGGACCTTACCGTACCACTGGATGTGTCGGATTTGACGACGCCGGGAGTAGTTGAGCGCGGCATGCAGCTCTCCTCGGTGAAATTGCCTGCAGGTTTGCGCATTGAGAAGGTGAAGCCGGAGCGCCTGCAGCTACAGGTGGATCGCAGGGTAACGCGCTCCATTCCTGTGCGCGCCCACTTTGAGCTGCCTGAAGGCTGGCAGGTCACGCAGGTCAGTATGGAGCCGAAAGAGGTGAACCTGACCGGGCCCGATGTCTGGCTGGAGGCTCTGCGGGAAGTGGAGACCACGGCCATTCGTCCTGAGCTAAAGGCGGGCGCGATTGAGGCCAGGACAGGTATTGAGAGTCCTGCAGGCAAATCGATCCGGCTGGCTGACAGCAAGGTGGAGATCGTCGTGCGCGGCGTGCTGGAAAAGCTGACAGCGAATGATAACGGCGAAGCCGGAGGAAATAAGTGAGACGTTATTTTGGTACGGATGGTGTGCGCGGTACGGTGAATCAGTCACCGATGACGGCCGAGTTTGCGCTGGCGCTCGGGCGGGCGGCAGGCCACGTGCTGACCAGACATCTGAGTCATAAGCCGCAAATATTGATTGGTAAGGACACGCGCCTCTCCGGCTATATGATTGAGTCCGCACTGTGTGCCGGCTTGACCGCACAGGGGATGAATGTGCTGCTGGTCGGGCCTGTGCCGACACCGGCGGTCGCTTACCTGACACGCAGTCTGCGTGCCGATGCAGGGGTGATGTTATCGGCATCGCATAACCCTGCCGGCGATAATGGGATCAAGTTTTTTGCCGCCGATGGCTTCAAACTGCCGGATGAGATTGAACTGGAAATCGAACACTGCATAGATCATCTGCCACCACTGCCGCCGGCTCTGGATATAGGCAAGGCTGCCCGCGTGGATGATGCGCGCGGCCGCTATATCGAATTCCTCAAGTCGGCACTGCCGCGCGGTATGCGCTTTGATGGCCTGAAAGTGGTGGTCGACTGTGCCAATGGTGCGGCCTACGACGTTGCACCGCGTATTTTACGTGAACTCGGTTGCGAAGTGATTGCCATGTCGGTCACGCCGGACGGATATAATATCAATCGGGATTGTGGCTCGACTTACCCCGAGCGCATGACAGAGCGAGTAGTTGAGTCCGGTGCGGCCATCGGTCTGGCGCTTGATGGCGATGCCGATCGCCTGATTGCATGTGATGCGAGCGGGCAAATTGTTGATGGTGACCGTGTGATCGCGATACTGGCTGAGCATGCTGCAGTTCAGGGTGGTTTGACGGGCGGCGCTGTAGTCACAACGCTGATGAGTAATATGGGGCTGGAGCGTTATCTCTCGGGCCTTGGTCTTGCGATGCACAGGGCGGCTGTAGGCGATCGCTATGTGCTGGAAATGATGCGCGAGCGAGGGTGTAATATCGGCGGCGAGCAGTCGGGCCATATGATCATGCTCGATTACAACACAACCGGTGACGGGCTGATGACCGCACTGCAGCTGCTGCTGGCTATGTCAGAGCAGGGCAAGGCCCTGTCGGAGATGGCCGCCGATATGGCGCTGTTTCCGCAGAAGCTGTGGAATATCACCATGCAGGAGCGCAGGGATGTGATGGCGGACGCTGCTATTTGTCTGCTGGTTGAACAGGCCGAGGCCCAGCTGGCCGGCAATGGTCGTGTCAGTGTACGTATGTCCGGTACCGAGCCGAAGTTGCGTATCATGGTTGAGGCAGAAGATGAATCCTTAATGCTGGATGTCGGTGAGTCACTGGTTGCAGCGATTTCAAGCAGAGTCTGTTAATGCGCTGAAAGCCCTGCCAGTCGTGCCGGGTGTTGCTCTCAGGCGTGGCCGATCTGGCTGGAGAGATGGCTGCGCTCGATGCCCATGCAGCGGGCGGCAAAGTCCCAGCGTTTTTCCGGTGGCTCCTGAAATATAATCTGATGGCTGGCCGGGGCAATCAGCCAGCTGTTATCGAACAGCTCCTGCTCCAGCTGTCCCGCTCCCCAGCCGGCATAACCGAGTAGCAACATATAGTGTTCGGGGCCTGAACCTTTGGCCAGCGCTTCGAGCGCATCGCGCGAGGCTGTCAGGTGCAACTCGGGGCTGACCTGCATGGTTGAATCATAGACATCCCAGCCGTCATGCAGCAGAAAACCTCTGAATCCATCCATGGGGCCGCCTTCATAAACCGGTTGAGCCTGCTCGCGCAGGCTTGCGGTCACCATATCGGATTTCAGCCCCAGATCGATAAAGACTTCGCCCAGAATGATATCCCGCGGCCGATTGATAATCAGGCCGAGAGAGCCTTGCGGGTCATGCTGGCAAACAAGTACGACAGCGTCTTTGAAGTTGGGGTCCTGCAGGGCGGGCGTGGCAAGCAGGATCTGTCCGGTCAGTTCATGAATCTGCATCACAGCCTCCTGTAAACTGCATCAGCCTTCCAGGGTCACCATGGTTATGGCCATACGGATGGCCATAACCATGCTGGTGTACGATACGCTGTCGGAACCGACGCGGTCAAGGGCTGTGCCGTGATCGACGCTGGTGCGGATGAATGGCAGGCCGAGCGTAATATTGACCGCATCACCGAAGCTGAGAGTCTTAAGCGGGATAAGAGCCTGATCGTGATAGCAGCAGACAATGGCATCATAGTGGCGGCGCTGCGGGGCAGAGAAGAGGGTGTCTGCCGGTAGCGGGCCGGTGACGCGGATGCCCGCCTCGATTGCCTGTGCTGCTGCAGGCGCCAGAATATCGATCTCTTCACGGCCGAAATGGCCCTGTTCGCCGGCATGCGGATTCAGGCCGCACAGTCCGATGTGCGGTTCCTTGATGGCGAAACGCTTGCGCAGGTCGTGATCGACAATTTTCATGCAGTCCAGTGTCGCATCAATCGACAGGGCGGCCGGCACATCGCTGATGGCGATATGGGTGGTGAGCAGGGCCACGCGCAACTGATCGCTGGCCAGCATCATGACATGATCCATCTGGTTGCCGGCAAGTGCGACCCTCTCGCGGGCCAGATGCGCCAGAAATTCGGTATGACCGGGGAACAGGAAGCCGGATGTGCGCAGCACGGCTTTTTCGATGGGGCCGGTAATCAGTGCGGCGGCACTACCGTTCAGGCAAGCGAGTGCTGCCGCCTCAATGCAACCGATGACGGCGGCAGCTGTTGCCGGCGATGGTGATGCGGGGGTGACCGGGCTAATTGCGATATTCCCGGTCAACGGATACCAGCAGTGCAGGCGGGAGGTGTCCGAGCAGTCAATGCAGTCCAGATCGGCGGATTCATCTATGCTGATATCGATGCCGATCAGCAGTGCTCGTTCACGTAGCCACAGAGCAGGTGCCGCAATGACACAGTGAGCAAACAGTTCTGGTGCATGTTGCCAGGCTCTGAGGATACAGTCCGTGCCGATGCCGGCAGGTTCGCCTGCCGTGATAAGTAATGGTTTCATGCTGCCGGTACGGCCGCCATCTCACGGGTGATCTTCCAGTCATTGCCTGTTTTTTCCATCAGAAACAACTTCAGATCACTGCTGCTTGCGTCGTCAGATTGATATTGCTGGGTGAATTCAACCCGGGCGTGGGTTTCATCCAGACGGGTTACCTTGATATCCTTGATGGTGATGCGGATAAAACCCTTGCCGGTAATGTACTTGCTGCGGGCGGCTTTCCATGCAGTCAGATTGGGAAACTGGCCGGGGACCTTGAACTGGTCGGAGTAGTGGGCAAAATAAGCTGCGGCATCCTGATGTTCCCATGCACGCTTCCAGCTGGCGAGGGTGGCGTTCAATTCAGCCGTGGTGCGGATCTCCATGGCGGCATCGCTGTCATTCGGATCCTGTGGCAGCACCTGTGCATTGGCAAAGCCGGGGCAGCTGCGAACCTCAATATCCGCACTCGCTCTCAGGGAGGCGGTCCAGCGCGGCATCTGCTCCTGTGTCTCTACGTTGTTGAGAATCTGCTGGATCTGGTCGCGATGCGCTTCCAGTGAGTTCGGATCAATATGGCGCCGGGCAACAAGGCGGATGATATGAAAGCCGAACGGGCTTTCGACGATGCCACTTGTTTCACCTGCTTTCAGGGCAAATGCGGCCGTTTCAAATGCGGGCACCATCGCACCTTTTTTAAACCAGCCGAGATCGCCGCCGTTTGCAGCACTCGGTCCCTGGGAGTCCTCTTTGGCGCGGGCGGCAAAGGCCTCATCACTCGAGCCCTGCAGATCGCGGGCAATAGATTCGGCGCGCAGCCGTATCTTTGTTTTGGTGTCATCATCGGCAAACGAAGGCACTTTCAACAGGATGTGGCGGGCATGGACTTCATCATAGCTCTCAGCTGTCGCTTCGGGGTCTTTCCAGCGCTCGGCCATCACCTTCATGATATGGAAGCCGGACGGGGAGCGGATAGGCTCGGAAATTTGCCCCACAGGCATATCCAGCACGGACGAGAAGCGTTGGGCGACGCCACCCTGCATAAACCAGCCCATGACGCCCTGCTGCTGACGATCCGGTGCCTCCGAATAGATGGCGACCATCTGGCCGAAATCCTTGCCGCCGAGCAGCTGTTGCCGGATGAGACGAACCTTCTGGCGGGTGCTGGTCAACTGCTCAGGCGTCGGCTCAGCCGGCAGGGAGATAAATATTTGTGCTATCTGAGCCTCCCTGCGTGGTTTCGGGTCGGCCATATATTTGCGATAATACTCCTGAATGGCCTCTTCACTGACCTGGATTTTGCTGCGCACGGCCATGTTGATCAGCTTGTTGCTCAGTATCTGTTCGCGCAGGTTGCGGCGGTACTCATCAAAATCCATGCCTTGTTGTTTCAGTGCTTCTTTCAGCTGCTCGATCGACAGGTTATTGCTGGAGGCTACATTTTTGATGGCAGCGCCCAGTTCCTCATCACTGACCGACAGCTCCAGTTTGCGTGCTTCCTGCTGTTGCAGGGTTTTGACAATGCGTCCGTCGAGTGAGCGCTGGCTCAGTTCTGATACGGCGGGCAGGAATGTCGAACCACTCTGGCGCAACTGCGATAGCATGGTTTCGGCATCCTGCTTGATTTCGGAGCAGGTGATCGCTTCGTTATTAACTACGGCCGCGATCGAATCCAGTTCTTCCGCCTGTGCGGGCGTGATCAACAGCAGCAAGCCTGCCAACAGGGTAATGATTTGCATGAAGCCTCCAGTCTGGTTAAACCGTTTAAGCGGGGATCGTTCATTATCTGTCGGGAGGCGGTAAAATCGGAGTAGACCCCATCCCGGTGCGTTCAACAATGCGCAAGCATAGCGATCTTACGAACCGACGCTACCCAGCCCTTTGAATTCAAGCAATATGCGTACGCCGAAGTTGGCGGCGGTAGTGGTGCCGCTGCGCCGGTTGATCCGGTAGCCTTCAGCCCCGACAGTCCAGCAGGGGTGCTTGTACTGCAGGCCCAGTGCTGTCTGTTGGGAGAGTTTGAGCAGTGTGTCATATTGCCAGTTGGCCGTGGCCTGCCAGCGCGCGCCCAGGTTGATATTGCTGCGCAGGTCGATCAGCTGTGTGCGGGTGGTATAGCGTGCATCGGTCAGGTAATAGCCGATATAGAGGCTGTTTTCCCGACTGCCGGTCAGGTTGATGTAGGCGTTCAGTGTGGACCAGTAGCGATCGGTCGGGTTGTACTGGCCGCTGCTGTAGAGTGTCATGCCGGTAAGCGGTTGCCAGATGATTTCACCCAGCAGGTTGGAGAAAGGGCGGGTTGGAGCAGCTTGCAGGGCGGGGTCCACTGACTGGCGCAACATATCATAGGCCGCACCAGCGCGGACAATGAGCAGGTCACGCGCCGCCGCACTCTCATCGCCTCTGGTTTGCAGGCGGTTTTCCAGCATCAGGCTGATACGGTTTGTCTTTTCGATACGGTCATAGCCCGAGAAGCGGTTGCCTGACATCAGGTTGTTCCAGCTTAGCAGGCCGAAGGAGGAGTCAAACAGGGGCAGCAGTGACTGATCGGGAGCATTGACATAGTCATAGCGCAGAACGGGCGAGATTACATGCCGCCAATCCTGCAGCTCGCCGATGCGTTCAAAATCGGAGCGGATTTCGACACTGGCCTCCGGGGCTGTCCGGGTCGGCCGGCTATTGGCCGTTGCAGCCTGCTGTAACCAGTAACGGGTGTGGTGTACGCCGCCGCTTAATGATGCGGTGATGCCGCCGCCGTTCGATTCCCATGGCAGCTCGATATAGGGGTGCAGGTCCATGCGCCATCCATCCACGCCCGTACGGCGGGCAAAGCGCGTGGTTTGCTGATCGAAGTGGGCGACGAAGTTTTCATGCGGCTGCCACTGGCTGCTGCTCTGCAGGCGAGGCAGGATCTGCAGGATGGTGGCGTTGCTGGTGAGAAGCAGATCCTGCATATGTTCGGCCTGCAGGAACCAGTCGGTCTGTGCGTCGCCCGCCTGCAGGTGCTGGGAGAGGGTGGCATCGCTTTGCAGGTAGCGTGAGCTGATATCGCTGCTGCCGCCATAGTCGGCCAGATAGTCGTGGTCGCTGATATGATCGGCGCTAATATTGAACCGGGCCTCGGCAGGCAGCTGCCATGCAACATCAGCCTGCAGGCGGCCGCGCAATCTGCCGGTAACGGTATCACGGATGCCTGCCGCATTAAGTTTCTCATGGCCGATCGTGGAAATATGACGCAATTCGGCTTCGCCCATAAAACCGCGCGCACTCATCCAGTGCGGTGTCAGTGTCGCATCCCAGTTTTCAGCGGGGGCGAAATAGTAGGGGGTGGCAAGCTCTGTGCCGCGCCGCTTGCCTACGCCGAATGAGGGCATCAGCAGGCCGGATTTGCGCCTCAGTGTCTGTTTCCACCAGGGAGCATAGAGCACCGGTATTTGCCACAGTTCCAGGCGCGGGTTGGTGGTGGTCAGGCTGCCAGCCTCCTGATCGAGCAGTGCGTGGCTGGCAGCGATGCGCCAGGACTCTTCATCGATCGGGCAGGCGGAAAAGATAATCTGATCGGCTTCCAGACGCTGGTCATCAATGCGTTTGACATGCTCTGCCTGCAATCTCTCGCCGCCGGGCATGGTGATGGTTGCATGCTCAATGGTGCCGGTTTGACTCTGGGTTTGCAGTTGAGCGGCATCAGCGTTGATGGTGGCTCTGGGCGAGCGGATGATCACATTGCCGCGGGCCTCCATGATGTGCTCTCTGGTGCGGTAAATCACCTCATCGGCGATCAGTGTTTCTGACTTGCGTTTGATGATCACATGGCCCGTGGCAATGATTACCCCGTCGGCCTCCCGTGTTACCTGATCGGCGTTGATATCCACTGGTTCGGCGCTGGCAGGCATGCCGTAGAGCAGCAGCATTGCAGCCAGCGGAATGGCTTTAAGCAGCAGGAGCGTGCAGTGATGAAAATCTGTCTTGTTCAAAAGAGCGGGCCGCCCCGTCAGGCGGGCTTGACGGCAAAACCGAGATAGTTGACCGCAAGGTCATCGGAGAGGGAGAAGTGGTCGGCGAGTATGGCATAGCTGATGCCGCGTAACTCCCGGATCTCCAGCCCGGCATCACGCAGGGCGCTGTTTATCTCCGATGGCTTGATGAATTTTGCGTACTCATGGGTGCCTTTTGGCAGCCAGCCGAGTACGTATTCGGCACCGAGAATCGCCTTGATATAGGCGGTCGGTGTGCGGTTGAGGGTGGCAAAGAAAAACAGACCGCCCGGCTTGATCATGGATGCGCAGGCAGCGACGGTGCGCGGCACATCAGGCACATGCTCCAGTACTTCCAGACAGGTGACGGCATCATAATATTCGGCATGGGTTGTTGCCCAGGTTTCGGCATCATTTTCTACATATTCGACATGCGTGCCGGATTGCTCGCTATGCAGGCGGGCGATGGCCAGTGCTTTTGGCGAGCGGTCGATGCCGGTGACAGTTGCGCCGCGCGCAGCCATGTTTTCAGCCAGCAGGCCGCCGCCGCAACCGACATCCAGTAGTGCGGCACCCTGTAACGGGATCTGTTGATTGATATAGTCCAGGCGCAGCGGATTGATGCGGTGCAGTGGCTTGAACTTGCCCTGCGGGTCCCACCACTCCTCGGCCATGGCCTCAAATTTTGCTATTTCACTGGTGTCATAATGTTGTGCATCCATGCCCGCAAGCTGCGTTTGCCACCAGATGAAGGCAAGTAGATTCATTGTCTATTGTTAGTCAGGGCGTTGCCGTCAGGTGTATGCAGTGCCGGGAGAATGCCACGCCAGCGTGACGGACCGGCCAGAAGAGGTGAAATCATTACCGGATGCAGGCCTGTTCTCATCAGGGCTGCCGGGCGGGCAGGGCTTACGCATGATGATCTGCCTACCACCCGTGATGCAAGCCGGCTAGGCTCGGCGCATGTTCGGACGGATTCTTCTAGGCAGAGTGCTGCAGGCGCTGCCCACCCTGCTCGGGGTGGCGACGCTGGTCTTTTTCCTGCTGCATATGGTGCCGGGTGATCCGGTGGATGCGCTGCTCGGTGAAACGGCCATGCCAGCGGATCGTGAAGCGCTGCGTCAGGCACTGCATCTGGATCAGCCTATACTCTCTCAATACGGCCACTATCTCTCGGGACTTGCCACCGGCGACTGGGGCACAAGTCTGGTTGATCATCGGTCGGTGCGCGTGCGTATCATCGAGCGCGTGCCGGCAACCGCCGAGCTGGCGCTGGTCAGTCTGCTACTGGCGCTGGCGCTGGCGCTGCCCCTTGGCTATTGGGCTGCCCGCCATGCTGGAAAAGCCGAGGATGTGGCAGCCATGGGCTTCTCCCTGATCGGGGTTTCCATTCCCAATTTCTGGCTGGGGCCGGTGCTGATGCTGATCTTTGCCGTTGGGCTTGGCTGGTTGCCTGTATCCGGTATGGATCAGCCGGGTTCGATCATACTGCCGGCCATTACGCTGGGCACGGCTCTGGCCGCGGTACTCTCGCGCATGGCCCGCTCCTCCTGGCTGGAGGCGATGAGCATGGATCCTGCGCGTACCGCACGCGCCTTCGGTGTCTCCGAGCATCGCATCTGGTGGCGTCATGCGGCGCGTCTGGCGGCAGTGCCGGTGATTACCATGTTCGCGCTGCAACTGGGGGCGGTGCTTGGGGGGGCTGTGATTACCGAAACGGTATTCGACTGGCCGGGGCTGGGCTTGTTGACTATTGAGGCGATTCAGCAGCGTGATTATCCGCTGGTGCAGGGGTGCGTGCTGATCATCGCCGCTTTCTATGTGCTGGCAAATCTGCTGGCCGATCTGCTCGGTCTGTGGCTCGATCCGAGGCAGCGCCGCAGCTGATTAAGCACGGAGCAGTGTTATTTACTGTTGTATACCAGTCGTGCGCCGTGCCTGATGTACAGATCGATCAGCTCACGGCTCATGGAGCCATAAAAAGCATAGTAGTAGGGGTAATTCCAGTCGCTGTCCCTGAGATTCGGATCGGCTCCGGCCTCCAGCAGTATGCGAATGGCATCGATGTTTTTCTCTGCCAGATGAAGCGGTGTTGCCGCATTGTTATTGGCCGCATTCAGTGCTGCTCCATGCCCAATAAGCAGGGCCATGCAGGCCAGCTGGGCCTTGCCTGTTGCCTCATGCAGGGCGGTATTGCCCAGTGCGTTGGTTGCATTGATGTCCATGCCGGCGTCGAGCGCCTGCTTCAGCGCGTCGCTATCGCCGTTTCCGGCGGCATGAAACCATGTTGAATCTGACATAGGCTTAATTGAAAGCCTTTGCGTCGCCCTGGTCAAGCGCGGCTGAATGACGTGACAGTGCCGGCTGTTGCCGCAAAGGCGGGGGTTTTAAGTCCGTGGCAGGCGCCGCTCACTGCCATCTGTTGCACAGGTCTGCCGCCAACAGCGCGATCACGCCTGCAGGCCTGCGGGCACCATCATCACACAATCTGCCGCAGCCACCGGTCGGCTGAAATAGTATCCCTGAAAATAATCGGAACCCAGCGCTTCGAGTATCTCGGCCTGCTCCCTGCTTTCGACGCCTTCAGCAATGATTTTCATGCCCAGATCATGGGCCATGTGAATAATGTTATTGACAAGCAGGCGTGCTTTTTCACTGTCAACGACATCGTCAATGAATGCCTTGTCGATTTTAAGGTAGGAGGCAGGCAGGCGCCTGAGATAGGAAAAGCATGAATAGCCGGTGCCGAAATCATCAATGGCAAAACTGATGCCCAGGTCTACCAGTTGCTCCAGCAGCGTGATGATGGACTCAATGTCACCGGCAAAAATGGATTCGGTGATCTCCAGGTGAATGGAGGAGGGCGGAATACCGAACTCTTTTACGGCGTTGAGTACCTGATCAGCCCACGCTATGCCCAGTCCCTGTACGGAGATGTTCACCGATATAAACATCTTCGGCGAGGCGCCGTTGCTGACCCACTCGCGATATTGCTGACATGATTCGCGAAACATCCACAGGTCGATGGCGTTAATGAGTCCGGCACTTTCGGCTATGGGGATGAAATGATCCGGTGAAAGCAGACCCCGCTCCGGATGCTGCCAGCGCACCAGACTCTCGGAGCCGGCGAGCCTGCCGTCTGCCGAGGAGACGATAGGCTGGTAGAAGGCTCTCAGTTCGCCATTGCCGATGGCGTGGCGCAGTTCATTCTCCAGACGCAGGTGGTCCAGTGCCTTGCCATGCAGCAGCGGGTTGTAGATGTGTGTGATATCTTCACCGGTTTTGCGTGCGATGGACTCAGCGGAGATGGCATCCTGAATCAGTTCATCCACCGCATCATTGGCCCCGGAGGGGAGTGCAATGCCGATGCTGGTTGTGCAGTAGACGGTTTCATCAAAGATGGCGAAGGGAGATGCGAGGCTTTTTTGAATCTGCTCGCCGATTTTCAGCAGTTCGGCGCTCTCCTGTGGTACGCCTTCGAGCAGAATCATGAAGCGGTTGTCGGCCAGCTGGCTGACAAAGGCAGGCTCCTTCAGCTGCGCCAGATAGTCGTCGACGGCTGTTGTTTCACTCAGTCGCCGGGCAATGGCTGAGGTCAGTTTCTCATAGCCGGCAGGGCCCAGTGCCGATGTGACTTTTTCCTTGTGATTCATGCTTAATGAAAACAGCGCCAGGTTTGCTGCGCTGCCTGTGCGGCGGGCGTGGGCATACACGCGTTGTAACCTGTCCATGAAAACGGCCGCATTGGGCAGGCCGGTGATCGGGTCGAATGTTTTGCTGGCGGAGATATCAGTCTGAGCGCCGGTCATGCGCAGCGGTGTGCCGGAGTCAGAGAAGAGGGCCCTGGCCCGGCACTGCATCCAGCGATAGCTGCCATCCTCATGCAGGGCGCGATACTCCCGTTTGACCAGACGGTGCGGATCCTTCAGATGCTCTTCGATAGCCAGTCGCAGGGCGGTAATGTCATCCGGATGTACGCGGTCGAACCATTGCTCTGTCGAATCGAAGGCGCAGTTCGGGGAGATGCCCATCATCTCATGCCAGTGATCCGAGAAAAACACCTTGCCGGTCACGATATCCCAGTCCCACAGGCCGTCACTGGATGCGGAGAAGGCCAGTGAATAGCGTTCTTCACTGGTTTTTACATCTTTGTAGAGGCGGCATATATCCAGCTGCATGCGTACGCGTGAGAGCAGAATATCTTTCTGGAAAGGCTTGCTTATGTAGTCGTTGGCTCCCAGTTCCAGTGCCCGGGTGATGCCCTCAACCTCGCTCATGCCGGTTACCATAATGACCGGCAGTTCATTGATCAGATAACGCTCGCGTATCAGTTTCAGAGCGCTGAGGCCGTCGATCTCCGGCATGATCATATCCAGTAACACAAGGTCGAATGTCTGTTGATCCAGCATGGCCAGGGCAGCAGCGCCGCCTTCGGCCTTGCTGGCGCTGTATCCGAGCCTGGTAAGAAACATGGCTAACAGATTGCGGTTTTTCTCGCTGTCATCGACAACAAGGATACGAGCTGCGGTATTGCTGCTCATGTCGGAAGGGAGGGTGTTGTTCATGGGGCAATCATTCCCTTAACGCCTGAAGGCTGGATTAAAAAAAAGCATGGCCTGCTGTCTCTACTCATCTGGTTTCGCGGCTCCAAGTGTCTGACTTGTGTAACAGTGTTGAAACACATCAAAATAGTGCATGTGTTCTTTTTATATGCAGGCATGATTGCTGCATATTTCAAGTCGTAGCGGTTAATGGCATCCTGCCTTTGACCGGCCTGCAGGGATACGGTTTTTCCCCTGCTTGTGAACCTGTCACTCCCAAGCAGGGCTGCATGGAAGCGCTGAATGAATTAGCGTTGCCCTTAAACCAAATACGGAATGGAGTAACAGTGTCCGGATTCAACCCATGCGTCAACGAGTAATAGAGGTGTGGCCTGCAGGTCACCACTCCGTATGTGTGCGGCGGGCTGGCTGCGAGAAAACCGGGACGGCTGATGCGTCATAAAGGTCGTTTTCCGGCGCTTGTTCTGGCCGGGGCCTGCCTGTCTGTGCCTCTGCTGGTGCTGCTTGCTGCAGTCATGGGCGGGCAGGATGGACATGCCATTGATCTGGATGCGGTACTGCATGCAATGAGTACAGCACATCTGCTGGGCACCGATGCGCTGGGGCGCGATGTGCTGGCCAGACTGGCTGAAGGATTGCAGCTCTCATTGATGGTCGGTGTCGTTGTGGTGCTGTGTGGCGGCATGGTCGGTATCTCCATCGGTATGCTCGCAGGCTGGGCTGGCGGCTGGCTGGATGCAACGTTGATGCGCTTTGCCGATATTGTACTCTCGTTTCCCGGCATTCTGCTGGCGATTGCGCTGGCGGCCATGCTCGGTCCCGGCGTGGATAATCTGGTTATGGCGCTGGTGGCGGTCGGCTGGGTTGGTTTTGCGCGCCTTGCCCGCGCGCAGGTGCTGTCGCTCAAATCGGTGCCGTTTGTCGAGGCGGCCATCGCCAATGGCTCGGGCGTACCCTATATTGCCATACGTCATCTGCTGCCGAATATCGCAGCACCTCTGCTGATTGAGGCGAGCTTCGGATTGGCGGCGGTGATTATCGGCGAAGCGGGACTATCCTTTCTCGGTGTCGGCGTGCAGCCGCCGGATGCCTCACTCGGCACCATGATCCGCGAAGGCTCGCGCCTGATGCTGGTCTCCCCCGCACTGGTGATATGGCCGGGGCTGGTGCTGTTTTCGCTGGTGATGGCCGTTAACCTGCTGGGCGATGCCCTGCGCGATAAACTGGATGTAAGGATGGAGAGTCGATAAATGCCTTCTGAATTAATGGCTGCAGCCGACCCAAAATGGACATTCAGTTTGCGAGCGCCGTTCGGATTCATACGATGAATCAAACTCACTCTCTGCAATTGCGTAGAGTTATTGCTTTGCTCTCATTGTTCTTCGTGATCCCACAAAGTTTCTCAATCGAGGGAGAATACTATAACGCAGATAGTCTCTATCTGATTTATGGTGCTGGAATACTTGTATCACTTTGCATTTATGTTTTTTTAGCAATCAAGAATAAGAAGTCTCAATTTGTTAAAGAAGACCTACTAACCTGAATAATTCATAAACCTTTCAGGCGACCGATTAATATTGTTCACAAAATGGTTTAGTCTTATGCAATCGCCGTTATTTCGGCTCTGT
>PFXI01000017.1:0-25859 GCA_002791575.1 Zetaproteobacteria bacterium CG_4_9_14_3_um_filter_54_145
CGATCTACTTTCACTTGGGTGCTTTGGACCTGTATCCGGCACCCAATCAGGCAGGTTCGACTTGTGCTGCCCACACAACTTCGTGAAGCGCCAGAATAAGAAGCTCACCTTTTCACCATAACACGCTGCGAAAAGGTGCTTTTGATGTTCTTAAAACAAGTAAGCCTCTACCCGTATTTTCAAGGCTTTTCGGGGGCTTTCTGCATGAAATGTTAAGGGTGGGTTCTATGTGCGGGCCTTGATCCCTCGTAGCAGGGCTGCCCACCACCACTGTATATATTTTAATGTCCTTTCTTGCATGCCCACAAGGCAGCAGGACAGCTGGTTTGGACGTGCCGAAGGCCGTCCGAAGGGTGATATGCACATGGTCGTTGAATCAAGAAAGAGGCCTACTGCGCGGCGGAACAGCGCCGCTTGCTCCCTGGCGGGTCCCCGAAGCTGCTAACGAGGCCCGCTACCAAATCATCCCGGAAATGCGTGATAAACAATCAGGGGGTGGCTTCAGACCGGTCCTGTTTGATCTGACGCACGACAAGCAGTGCTTCAACCAGCACCCAGAAGGCGAGCAGGAAGATGACTGCGCCGACGGAGGCAACCGCCCACTGCTCTTTGCCGACGGCCTTCATGATGCCCATGATCATGCCCGAGATAGTGGCACCGAGCACCAGCAGCATCGGCAGTAGCGTGTAGAGTATCGGTTTCTTTTTACGGTAGAGATAGATGGTGACAGTTAGCAGGGTCAGGCCGGCCAGCACCTGATTGGTGGTGCCGAACAGCGTCCATAAAAACAGGCCGGCAGGTTTGCCATCCACCTGAAAAAAGGCGAAGAAGCCGATAGCGCCTACGGCCAGCGATGTGGCCAGGTAACGGTTGCCCAGCGCCTTGATGCCGAGCGTGTGGCCAATCTCCTCGAGATTGAAGCGCAACAGGCGTGCTCCGGTATCGACACTGGTCATGGCGAAACCGACAACAACCACGGAGATAAAAGCAGCAGCATAATCCAGCGGTATGCCCAGCTGGTGAATAAAGTTGGCATTGCCCTGAATGAAGATACCCAGCTTCTGATGCAGCCCTACAGCCTTGTCCCATGAGCCGTAAAAGCTTTCCCAGTCAGCGCGCGATGAGAAGGCGCCGGCCGTGGTGGCCAGAACAGCGAGGAGAGCCAGCAGTGATTCACCGATCATGCCGAGATAGCCGACAAAGGGTGCATCGCTTTCCCGGTCCAGTTGCTTGGAGGTGGTGCCGGATGCAACCAGGCCGTGAAAGCCGGATACCGCACCGCAGGCGATGACAATAAACAGAAACGGCAGCATTGGTGGCGCACCGACCGGATTCGGATTGATGGCCGGTGCCGCCCAGTCGGGCGATAGGATGAAAAATCCGGCTAGCATCGCGAACAGTGCCAGATAAAGCAGTAGCGAATTGAGAAAATCACGCGGTTGCAGCAGCAGCCACACCGGCAGCACGCTGGCGATAAAGGCGTAAATCAGCAGTGACCATGTCCAGTCGCCGGCGGTGAAACCGGTGACAGGCATATTCAGGCCGATGGCGGTGGTAACCAGCATCAGCACAAAACCGAGGCCGATCATCGGCCATAACGGCATATTCTTTTTATGCACCAGAAAACCGATAACCATGGCGATCAGCATCAGCGCATAGGTGGGGAAGACTGCTTCCGGATGCGCGGTGGCAGGAATGTTGGCCGCATCAGGTGCGGCAAACAGGCCGGAAATAACCAGTACAAATACACCCATGGCCAGCGCTACCAGAAAGAAAATTACCAGCAGGAACAGCAAGCGGGTGCGCGGGCTGATCACATCGCGGGCGATGGTGCCCATGCTCTGTCCCTTGTGCCGGATCGACAGTACCAGTGCAGAGAAGTCATGCACGGCACCGACCAGAAGCGTACCGAAAACCACCCAGCAGAGGGCCGGTACCCAGCCCCAGATAACGGCAATAGCCGGGCCGAGCATTGGCGCCAGACCGGCAATAGAGGCAAAGTGGTGACCGAACAGCACATATTTATTGGTAGGCACATAATCGACATCGTCACGCAGGGTATGGGCCGGTGTTGCGACCGAGTCGTTCAGGTCAAAGATTTTCCGTGCCAATATATTCTTGGCATAAAAACGGTAAAACAGGAGATACAGGCTTAAAACAACAATGGCCATGACAACGGGAGACATCAGCTACCCTCCTTGCAGGTGTTGATAGCCCGATTTGCGATCAAAGCTTGGCGCACGCTACTCAGGGCTCCGGAGCCGAACAAGTTCAGGCAAAAACCGTTTTCATTGCAGCAGGCGGCAGGCGCTCTATTTGACCGTGAACGCTGCCGGCGGCATGAGCGGCTTATACAGTTTCTGACTATCTTTTACTGCGCGCGCCAGGTGGTGACGAGAGCTTTGCGAAGATGGTAGATCAACGCTTTGTGATCTCGGTCATCAGCAGCTGCGCCAGCGCATCGATATGGGCATCGCTGTCATTCAGTGCCGGGATGTAACGGTATTGGGAGCCGCCGGCATTGAGGAAGTAGTCGCGATTTTCGATGGCGACCTCCTCCAGTGTCTCCAGACAATCGGCAGAAAATCCCGGGCAGACGACATCGACCGAGGCCACGCCATCTGAGGCCCACTGTTTCAGTGTGGCATCGGTATAGGGCTGCATCCATGGCTCGCGGCCAAAGCGGGACTGGAAGCTGATCTGTGCCTCTTCTTCACTCAGGCCGAGACTTTCGCGCAGCAGGCGGGCGGTTTTCCGGCAGTGGCAGGGGTATGGGTCACCGGCCTTGAAATAACGCTCCGGAATGCCGTGGAAACTCATCAGCAAGCGCTCCGGCTTGCCGTGCTGCTGCCAGTAAGCGCGTACGCTGGCAGCCAGTGCATCGATATAGGCCGGATCATCGTGATAGGCATCGATAAAGCTAACGGCCGGAATACGCCGCCAGCTTCTGAATACATCGGCGATGGCATCAAATGTGGAGCCGCTGGTGGTGGCTGAATATTGGGGATAGAGGGGCAGCACAATCAGCTTGCGGCAGTTTTTTGCCCGCAAGGCCTCAAGACCGGCCGGGATGGAGGGGTTGCCGTAACGCATGGCCAGCTCGATATGTATGGGAGAGTCGCCAGCCTCCGAGCCCGACAGACGCTGTAGCGCCCGTTCCAGCTTATCACGCTGGCGATTGCCGATCGCCAGCAGCGGAGAGCCTTCCTCGCTCCAGACGCTGCGGTAGGATGCTGCGGATTTGGCGGGCCGAATGTTAAGAATGACGCCATTGAGTATCAGCCACCAGAGCCAGCGTGGTTGCTCAACCACACGCGGGTCGGACAGGAACTCTTTTAAATAGGCACGCACTGCTGTTTTCGTCGGGGCATCGGGCGTGCCCAGATTGGTCAGCAGGATGCCGATAGCAGGTTGTTGATCGTGATGAAAATCAGTTTGTGCACTGTAGGTCATGTTATCTCCCGTAGGCTCAATCCGACACGTTGGTGCCGCGCCGGTCAATATCCGGATTGTACTGGTGTGCATAAGTATGGATGAGCATCAGAGAGCCGGTGTATCTGGCGTGCATGCAAAAGGCCTGCCGGGGAGGGGAGGTTGGCAGGCCTTCTTGAACATCGTCGTAATTTCACTGGCGTTATGGCCTACAAGTACTGAACCCTTTATGACAAGGTGGGCGTCGCATTCTGGCATCAGGTATCCCACAAAGGGATTCACACAGCCAGAATAGAGAGACTCCCGTTCAGATGACATCGGCCCCGACTTGTAAGCCACAACGCCAGTGAAACTGGGTTTAGTGTACTCCTGGGCAAGATGATAAGCAAGCGATATTGTGCCCTATGGTGGGGACATCACGATCCGGGTCTATCAAAAAATATCAGGTAGTGATCGTTGCATGCCAGACAGCGGTAACGTTTGCAGAAGGGTAGCAAGCGCATCCACCATAAGCGGTGCACTCTCTGTTTTTCCCTGCTTTTACAGCGCGGGCATATCTGTGTCATTGGGAAGCTCCGTGATCTACTCCTTCCAGATGTATTACTGAATAATAGAGGAAGGATAAGCAGCTCTTTGAGCATGCATATTCAGTTGCCACTGTTTATAGCAGAATTATTCAGAATTTGTGAGGTGAGATTCGGCCCGTGCGATGGCATCGCCGGGCGCAGTGGTCGAAAGTGTGACCCGGTTACGGGGTGTCAGGCTCAACAGAAGCATGCCTGAGCTGACGTTTGTTATGCCCGCTGCCGGATAGCTGGCGGGGGGCTGTCTGCTGTTGGGCAAAGGGTTGGAGGCATGGTGGCATCTTCCGACCTTTAGGCTTCATAATATCATCGATCAACAGCGCTGCGACCAGCTCCCGATTATGGCCCTGTCTGCTGCACAGGTAGTCGAACAGCAGGGATGCCAGCCGGTCAAGCGATATCTGCCAGGTGCTCTGTGTCTGTTGATATACCCAGATCGAGAACTGTTGGAACTGCTCGTAGACATCACCATCCGGCCAGAGCAGACCGATGCTCTGTTTGAAGTTGCCGCTGTTATAATAGAGATTCCAGAAGCGCGAGAAGCGCTTCATCTGCTGAATATCGGCAAAGCTCAGCAGGTCATTTTTCAGGATATCATATGGTGGCTTGTCCGCATAGACCATGCCGAAGCTGGCATCGTGGCGGTGCAGGCTGGTACCCGAGAGTTTTTTCAGAATGCCGATCTGGATTTCCGAGTTGGCCATGGCACACAGACGGTTCAGGTTCTCCCCGAAGCTGGCCAGTGTTTCGCCGGGCAGGCCGACAATCAGATCCAGATGCATATGCGCCGATGTTTCATTTTCCAGAAAAGCGATGTTCTCTTCGATTTTTGCCAGCTTCAGGTTGCGATGGATGCGATCGGCCACCTCGGTGTTCAGGGTCTGGATACCAATCTCCAGTTGCAGGGCGGCTGCAGGGAAGCGGGCGATACGCTCTTTCAGGGCATCGGGGAAATGGTCGGGGATTACCTCGAAATGGACAAAGCAGGGCTGTCTGGCCAGAAAAAAGTCGAGCAGTTGTGAGGCAATCTTCACATTGAGGTTAAATGTGCGGTCAATGAACTTGAAGCTGCGCACACCACGCTGATAGAGCTTGTCCAGTGCGATCAGCAGCTTGTCCGTATCGATGTTGCGTACTTTTTTGTCGATCGAAGAGAGGCAGAACTCACACAGGAAGGGGCAGCCGCGTGATGCTTCCACATAGATATAGCGATTGGCGACATCCGCATCGGTATAATATTCATACGGCAGCTCAATGCTATCCAGATCAGCCATGACCGCCTGAATAATCCGCTCTGCTGGTGGCAGTTTGGCCAGTAGCGCCCTGACCAGATGATAAAATGCAGTGTCGCCCTCACCCTGCACAATGTAGTCGGCAGCATCGAAGTTCAGCCGCATCGGGGTATAACTGACTTCCGGCCCGCCCAGAACGACGAGGGTGTCGGGTGCGACCTGCTTGATCACCTGTACCAGTTCAGCACACTCGATGGCATTCCAGATATAAACACCGATGCCGATGATGGCGGGTTTGCTGTGAAGCAACTGTTCGGCTATATCCTGTATGTTGTCATTGATAGTGAACTCACGAATGGCGCATTGCTGCTGCATCTCGCGCATATTGGCAAAGAGATAGCGCAGTCCGATAGCGCTATGGGCATAACGCGCATTCAGTGTGGTCAGCAGGATGGTATGTTGTGTGACGGGCATGTGCGGCAGGCTACGTTGTTTACCTGCCATTGACGAAGCCCTGTTGTCATGCGGGCAGAAGAGGCGAAGGATTCAAGGTAGATCCGGATGTATTGCAGGAAGGAGGTTTGACATGAAAAGCGGACTCGAACAGTTACGGCAGATGACTACGGTGGTTGCAGACACCGGCGATATCGAGGCCATTCGCCAGTGGCGACCGATCGATGCGACAACCAACCCCTCACTGCTGCTCAAGGCAGTCAGTCAGCCCGAATATGCCCATTTTATCGATGAGGCGGTAGCTCTGGCCTCCGCTCAGGGGGGCGGGGATTTGCGCATTATCGAGCATGCCGGCGATCTGCTGGCGGTGATGATCGGGCGCGAGGTGCTGGGCATTATCCCCGGACGCATCTCTACCGAGGTGGATTCACGACTCTCTTTCGATAGCGGGGCAACCGTGGCCCGCGTGCACAGATTGATCGAACTCTATGCCGCACACGGTATCGCTACGGAGCGTATTCTGATCAAGATCGCATCAACCTGGGAGGGGATACGTGCGGCAGAGCAGCTGCAGCGCGATGGTATTAACTGCAACCTGACACTGATGTTCTGCCTGACGCAGGCGCGTGTTGCTGCCGATGCCGGCGTCTTTCTTGTCTCGCCCTTTGTCGGTCGTATTATGGACTGGCACAAGGCCAGAAGCGGAGAGGATTATGCGGCCACGGTCGATCCGGGGGTGCTCTCAGTGCAGCAGATCTATCGCTATTACAAGAGCCATGGTTATCGCACCGAAGTGATGGGAGCAAGCTTTCGCAATATCGGAGAGATAGTGGAGCTGGCCGGTTGCGACCGCTTGACGATCAGTCCGGCGCTGATGCAGCAGCTGGACGGCTCGACAGAACTGCTGCAGCGCAGGCTTTGTGATCAGGGCGAGAGTTGTGAGCGGGAAGCACCGCTATCTGAGCCGACATTCCGCTGGCAGCTCAATGAAGATGCCATGGCCACCGAAAAGCTTGCCGAGGGCATCCGCAGTTTTACCGCTGATCAGCTTACACTGGAGGCGATGCTGGCAGCGCGTCTGGCGGATCATCAACACGCGTAGCTAATGCCTTCTGCTGATCTGTTAAACAGCTGTCAGAATTCGATAGCCTGAACCGCAGCCATCTCGGCGCGGACCTTCTTGCTGTTGGCGATCTCCTGCAGGGTTGTATCTGGCAGCATGGCTGCAAAACTGGCATGCGGCAGAATGCCGCCCGGATTGCCGGCTGCGCAACCCAGCCGAATGGCCAGCATATCGGCAAGAAAAACGGCCAGTACCTCCGCTCTTATATCGGCAGGAATGGATTCGGCTTCGGCATAACCCGGGTGGTGGTGATAGCTGATGCCGCGGGTTATTTTTTCCGGCAATTGCCAGTGGCGCGCCAGCAGCAGGCCCATGTCGATATGGGTGCAGCCAAAGCGGGAAAATTCATAAACCAGATGTCCTCTGGCTGGATCCAGCTCGGCAGGCTGTGCGAATTCATTGATCAGGTTAAAACCCATACTGCCGATATCATGAAACAGGCCCAATGTGCCCGCTTCATCCGGGTTGCAACCGGGGATATGGGCGGCGATGATTTCAGCCAGTGCCGATACAGCCATGCCGTGCTTCCACAGCATCTGAATATCGTAGATCTTGCAGGGGTTTGCGTTACCGGATGCAAACGAGTGGCTGGCGACAACACCGCGCACCATGGAGTGACCCAGGCGTGAAATAGCTCTGCCGACATCATTGATCGGTATGAGCGCGCCCAGACCTGCCGAATTGGCGGAACGCAATATGGCGGCAGACAGTACAGGGTCATCCTTGATGATCTTGCCCAGCTGCTGGCTGGATGCATCCTCGCGGCAGGCGCGCTGAAAAGCATGCCAAAGTGCAGGCGGTAGCGGCAGGGCGCGGATGTTATTTTGATACAGGGCCATCCTGCCGGGCGATCCCTCTGCCGGCAGTAGTTGCGCATAGAGTATCTCACCCTCATGCAGATCCATATCAAATGTTCCGCAAGCAGGTTGCCTTGTAGCGTCTGCTCCTGCATGCGCAGGTGGTGTTCCGATTGTCATACTGGCTCCTGCCATTCATAGGTATGCATTCAGTCAACAATGATAGAGTCTAAATGCCGATGGCGCTACGTGCGTGCAGATCCATGATGGTTGGCCGCTGCGCTTACCCGCATCTGCCAATGCCTCTTGGCCAATGCCTGCGGCTCCCGTTAGCCTTCGGCAATGCCTCTTCTAATTTTTCTGTTTCTATTTTTTGCGCCGGCACAGGCGTTGGCGATCATCAATGCCGAGGATCTCGATCTCTCCATCAACGAGGAAGGTCTGGCCGGCAAGCTCGGCTTGTCGATCAACGGCAATGCCGGCAACAGTGCCAAAATAAACGGCGAGGCAAGTGGCCGCCTGCTCTGGCGGCATGGCGCCCACACCGAGATGCTGGTTGGCAGTTACGCCTATGGCAAAAGTCGCGGTGTACGCGATACCAATAATGCCTTTGCTCATTTTCGCCACCGCTATGCAGTGAATGAGATCTGGGACCTGGAAGCATTTGCACAAGCGCAGCAGAATGAATTTGCCCGCCTGAAGCTGCGTACCCTGCTTGGGGGAGGGCTGCGCTGGTCCACTCAGACGGAGGGCTGGCAGGCGCACATCGGCCTCGGCTCCTTCTACGAACGCGAGAGCTTGCGGGGGAGTAGTGCTCCGGCCACCCGCCTCTGGCGAGGTAATGTTTATCTGGCTCTGCACTACGCCATCAACGCGCATGTACGCCTGCAGAATACCGTTTACTATCAACCGGCTTGGAAGCAGACCGCCGATTTTCGGTTGTTGGACGATGCGGCGCTTAGTGTGACGTTGAGCGACGGGTTGGATCTGCGCCTTTCACTGGCGGTGGCGCATGACTCCCGTCCGCCGGCTACGATCAAGTCGACAGACATCAGCTACAAAACAGGGTTGGTCTACGCATTTTGATGCGGGCGGCTTAGACTTCACGGCTCTTTACTAAACTACCCCTGCTGCGTTGCGATCACCATCGCGGAAGTTGGCATAGCTATTGCTGGATTTTGCTGTGCGGGGAATTCAGGAGCTTTCATGAGTAGCAATCATGCCACACTGCCGATACAGATGTTTTTGCCGCGCGAAACGGTGGAATTGATCGCGGAGTATGGTTCTGACTTTCCTCATACCCTGGCTCTGGAGCAGGAGATGACCATTCTGTTCAGCGATATGCGTGGCTTTACCGAGCTGGCTGAACGGTTCGATCCGCGTGAAGTGTATGCCTCAATCAATGCCAGTATTGCCCTGCAGGTGAAAAGCGTTCATGCGCACGGTGGCAGCGTAAACAAGTTCCTTGGCGATGGGTTGTTGGCCTGTTTTTCCGGCGAAGGTAAAAGTGAGCGGGCGGTGGCATGTGTGGCTGAACTGCTCAAGGTGTTGCCGGAGCATGAGGGGACCCGCTTGCCATGCCAGATTGGTTTTGGCATCAATAGCGGCAAAGTCCTGTTCGGTGTACTGGGTGATGAAATGCGTTGGGAATACACGGTTGTCGGTGATGTGGCCAATACTGCGGCACGATTGTGTGGTATTGCCAAGCCGTTTCAGGCGCTGGTGACCGAGAGTGTGTTTGCCGATATATCTGCGGCAAGCAGGCAGAAGCACTGCTCATATCTGCATCCCCAGATGTTTAAAGGAAAAAAACAGGCTGTTGATATCTATGAGGTGCGCACTAACAGCTGTTAAGCCAGTGCTGCGTTATCAGTGATCCTTGCGTAGCAGGTCGATGCGAATAGGCATCTGGAAATCAGCACCATGCTTACCCATGTGGCTTTCAAACTGCAGCTTCACCTGCTCATAGAGCGTATCAGAGAGGCTGTGGTCGGTATGGGTCGCCTGCAGGATTTTTTGCTCGAAGTCGGCAAAGTTGTCGAAATGCATCGGTGCATTGAAAAAGTATTGACGCTCCAGTGACAAAAGCCCCAGATCGACAGTGAGCTTCACCGCCTCAAAAGCGGCCAGACGCACCTTTTCTTCATTATGAAACATTTTCAGCAGATTATTGAAATCGCCGTCAAATACAGGCTCGGAGATATAGGCATAGCCACCGGGCTTGAGTACACGGCGGAGCTCCAGCAATGCACGCTGCATCAGTGGCAGCGGTACATGATGCAGGGACTTGAACATGAATGCGACATCAAAGCTGCTCTCAGCGCACGGAATATTTTCAGCGCCGGCCATGATAAACTGGACATTGGGCAGGTCATCCATAGCCAGATGGTTGCGATGCTGAATTTCATCCACCTCCAGTGCTGTGATCTGGCGATCATGCCCTTCGCTGGCGATGGCGCGGGTGACGTCGGCTTTGCCGCACCCGAGATCCAGTATGGTTTTGCCATCGAGTTGCAGCAGTTCATTATAGACCTCCCGTTCGGGGCAGGTGCGGTTAAGGGCTGGATCTGTGCGTATCATCATGGCTGTGAGCGTAGAGTCGTGTGGTTCAGGATGCAACTAATCCTGCTGTGACGGCGGATCATGCGGCATGAAGAATGCATAATTCGATTTTCCGCTCTGCTTGACCCGGTACATCGCCTGATCCGCCTGATGCAGCATCTGCTGGGGCTCTATGGTATCCGATGAGAAAAAGTCGACGCCGATACTGACCGAGACAGATGCAGTGTCTTTGTCGAGTTGGACCGGAGTGGCGACCTGCTTGAGTATGCGCTCGAGAAGCGGCTGGCAGTCTTGCGGGTGATTGAGCTCTTCAATGAGCAGTACAAATTCATCACCGCCAAAGCGGGCCAGAGTGTCCTGTGCCCGCAGCAGGCTTTTTATCCTTGCCGAGATCTCCTGCAACAGGGTATCGCCGGCGGCATGGCCGTATGTATCATTGACGGCTTTGAAGTGATCCAGGTCCAGATAGCATACGGCAAAATATTTATGATCGCGGCGGGCCTTGGCGATGGCCTGATCCAGCCGGTCGCTGAACAGCAGCCGGTTAGGCAAGCCTGTCAGGATGTCGTAATGGGCAAAGCGCTCCAGCTTCTGTTGTCGCTGCACCAGTTGCGTGATATTGCTGAACAGGCCGACATAGTTGACGATGTTGCCCTGTTCATCGCTGATGGCGGAGATGGTCAGCCATTCCGGATTCAGCTCACCGTCCTTGTTGCGGTTGTGAATCTCGCCGCTCCAGTGGCCGGTTTTGGCTACCTGATCCCAGATCTGCTTCCCGTCATTCCCCTCCAGCCCGGTTCTCAGGCTCTGCAGGTTTTTACCGACCACTTCCTCGTGGCTATAGCCGGTATATTGGCTGAAAGCCGGGTTTATTTCGATAATGACAGTCCCTGCATCGGTAATAAAAATCGCTTCCAGCGTGTTCTCATAGACACTGGCAGCCAGCCGCAGTTTTTCTTCCGCTTTTTTGCGCTCATTGATTTCGCGCATCAGCTGCAGTGTGCGCGAAGCAAGCGTATCGTACATCGACAGGATGGTTTCGAGCATAACCTGCATCCAGTCGGTCATCTGCTCACTCGCCATGGCTTTGGCTTCTTCGAGTGTTGATCCGCCCTGAACAGCCAGGGCTACCTGCACCATGTGTTTGTCAGATTCAAGAATATGGAAAGCCAGCCAGTGGCTGAGATAGGTGAGTATCTCGGAAAACACAGCTTCAGAAGGTTGGTCTGCTGCATTGCTTTTCATGCGCATCAACTCGGCTTCGAAGCTGCGATGGGTTGTTTCATGCTCGCTAGCGATGACATCATCGCCGAGATAATGGTGCATCAGCTTTTCTTCTGCATTGAAATGGAAGGCGGCGTAGTCGGCCAGTTCGTCGAATACCCTGTCCAGGGTGATCTCATTGGACTGGAATGCGATATGTTTGGCCAGTCCGTTAATCAGTTCGACCAGTTTTTTATGCTGTTCATCAATGAGCGCAATGCCGGTTTCAAAATTGGCATTCCACGGGAAGATTTCATGACGCTCTGACATTGAGTCAATACTGATCAAACAAGCGTGGTGCGACAAGTGTTGCTGCTGCATCTCTACAGTAGCTGTATGACGGTCAGGTCAAATTACAGAAGATACTCCGGCGCAAAAATATAAAATTATATTAATGGTCGATTCACGGGGTTATCACCGGGTGGCGGCAATGTACGCCCTGTCCGGAGCGGGTCACCCTCCCTCCCCTCCCTCCCGATCCCTTCGGACGATATTTCTCCTCCCAAGAGATAGTACAATGAAAGCCCCGGTTTATACCGGGGCTTTTTTGTTTCCCGTTTCTTTCTGGTAAGCAGGCTATAAACTGCCGCCGACTTCGGGCGTGTCGAAGAGAGATCGATCATCCGTTGCAGGAGAACATATGCGAATTGAACTGCGTATCGCTAACGAGTTAAGCGTGGACGAGCGCCAGGTTGTGGCTGCCATTGCGCTGCTGGATGGCGGGGCGACCGTGCCGTTTGTTGCCCGCTATCGTAAAGAGGCAACCGGCGGACTGGATGATACGCAACTGCGGCACCTGCATGAGCGACTATCTTATCTGCGTGATCTGGAAGCCCGGCGTACCTCTATTCTGAAGTCGGTTGCGGGACAGCAGAAGCTGAGTCCTGCGCTGGAGAAGGCCATTAACGCGGCTGAAACGATGGCGCGCCTGGAAGATCTTTACCTGCCCTTTAAGCCGAAACGTCGCACGAAAGCACAAATGGCCCGCGAAGCAGGGCTTGAGGCGCTGGCGCAGACCCTGTTGTCTGATCCGACGCAGCAGCCGGAGGCAGTGGCGGCTGCATTCATCAGCGACGAGCATGGTATCGACAGCGTTGAGGCCGCCCTTGAAGGGGCGCGCCAGATACTGATGGAGCAGTTTGGCGAGGATGCAGATCTGATCGGGCGCCTGCGCGACTATTTGAGCAAACATGCTCTGCTGGTCAGCAGCGTGGTCAGCGGCAAGGCGGAAGAGGGCAGCAAGTTCAGCGACTATTTCGACTATGCCGAGCCATTGAAGCGGGTGCCGTCGCACCGTGCGCTGGCGCTATTCCGCGGTCGTAATGAAGGCATACTCAGCGTCAAACTGCTTGAAGACAGTGCTGCGGAATCGACTCCGGGTGCTGGGCACTGTGCCGCCGCCATTGCCAGTCACTTTCGTATTGGCGCACGCGGACGGGCTGCAGATGAGTGGTTGCAGCAGAGCGTGCAGGCGGCATGGAAGCAGAAGATAGGCAAGCGGCTGGAGCTCGATCTGCTGGGCGGGCTGCGCGAGCAGGCGGAAGCCGAGGCGATCCGGGTGTTTGCCAATAATCTGCGCGATCTGCTGCTGGCAGCGCCTGCCGGGCCGCGTGCGACCATGGGGCTGGATCCGGGACTGCGTACCGGCGTGAAAGTGGCCGTGGTCGATCCGACCGGCAAGGTGCTGGATACAACCACCATTTATCCGCATGTGCCGGCCAAACGCTGGGATGAGGCGATTGCAGCACTGGCGGTTCTGGCCGACAAACATCATGTGGATCTGGTCTCTATCGGAAACGGTACAGGCTCACGCGAAACCGAGGCGCTGGTGAAGGAGTTGCGCGATCGCTTCCCTCATTTGCATCTGACGCAGGTGATGGTTTCCGAAGCCGGGGCATCGGTCTATTCGGCTTCGGAGGCGGCGGCCAGGGAGTTTCCGGGGTTGGATGTGTCGTTACGCGGTGCAGTATCCATTGCACGGCGTCTGCAGGATCCATTGGCGGAGCTGGTGAAGATTGAAGCGAAATCGATTGGTGTTGGTCAATATCAGCATGATGTGAATCAAGCCGTGCTCGCCCGCAGTCTGGACGGCGTGGTGGAAGATTGCGTGAACCATATCGGCGTGGATATCAATACCGCTTCGGTGCCGTTGTTGGCGCATGTGGCGGGCCTGAGTCGCACAGTGGCCGAGAACATTGTCAGCTTCCGCGATACGCATGGCGCCTTTCGCAATCGTCAGCAGATCCTCAAGGTACAGGGCATCGGCCCCAAGAGTTATGAGCAGGCAGCCGGTTTCCTGCGTATCATGAAAGGCGATAACCCTCTGGATGCATCGGCTGTGCATCCGGAAGCCTATCCGCTGGTGGAGAAGATTGTGGCAGTTACCGGTCAGCCGGTGAAGGCCTTAATGGGTAACCGCGAGTTCCTGCAGCAGCTGCAGGCGGATGATCTGGCCGATGACCGCTTCGGTGCGATTACCGTTTCCGATATCCTGCTTGAGCTGGAGAAGCCTGGCCGCGATCCGCGACCGGAGTTTCGTACGGCGAAGTTCAAATCGGGTGTCAAAGAGCTGCGCGATCTGCGTGAGGGGATGATTCTGGAGGGTGTGGTCACCAATGTGGCCAACTTCGGTGCTTTCGTTGATATCGGCGTTCACCAGGACGGGCTCGTACATATCTCCGCGTTGACCCATCAGTTCATCGACGATCCGCGCAAGGTGGTTAAAACGGGCGCTGTGGTGCAGGTGAAGGTGCTGGAGGTGGATGTCAGGCGCAAACGCATCTCTTTGACCATGCGTATGGATGATGAGCCGGGTGCAAAAACCGAGAAACATGAACCCGCCTCCGGACGGGCGGCAGAACAGCGCCGGGAAAAGCCGCGCTCACAAAAGCCACGTACAGCAGACAAGCCGAAAGCGGACAAATCGCATGTTCCTCAGCCGGATACGGGCAAGGCACGCCCTGTCCGGACGGGTAATGGCAAGCCGCAAGCGGAGAAGCCGCGTATCAGTCGACCGGATGCAGGTAAAGCGCGTGCGGGTGCTGCGAAGACGCCAAAGGATCAGGTGAAAGAGAGGCTGGCGAAACAGAAGGTTCAGCCGCAAAATGCGCTGGCGGCAGCCTTTGCCAAGGCGATGGCTAAAAAATAGTTTCATCGCCGATTAGCGGCAGGTGTACCCATGCATGCCTGTGTCTTCAAGCCTTGATCCCCCGCTAGCAGGCAGCTAATCCAGTGATGGTCAAAGGCCAGCACCGCAAAGGACGCAGAGGAACAGCAAGGTAAAGAGAATGCTTATGATTCCGTGGCACGTTCTCGCATGAATATCCGGGTTCATCCGAGTTATGTCGTGCCTGAGCCCCATATTCAGATACTTCGTCTTTCCTCTGCGGTGGAAAGCTTTTGACTCTGATTCTTACGCCAGATCAGCACCGCCCTGACTGACTGTTCAGCTGCTTGATGTGTAGCCGTGCTGGTAGGTGGTCGACAGATCGCGCCAGCAGCCGATACACCCTTCCATGATGGTCTCTGTATCGGGTATGTCCCAGCTGCCGGCCTCATAGAAGCGGATGCTGCCGGGCTGTTTCCATGCCTGCATGACCGGTGCGACAATGCGCCAGGACTCTTCCACTTCATCGGCGCGGGAGAACAGGGCCATCTGACCGAGCAGGGCATCATGCAGTAGTGTTTCATACGCTTCCGGCGAGTCGGAGCCGGTCACTGCATATGGGGCATCCAGTGCCAGTTTGCGCAGCTCGTCGTTTAATCCCGGCAGCTTGGCATTGAGCAGGAAGATCATACCCTCCTCGGGATGCAGCCGGAATATCAGTTCGTTCTGCGGCAGCTGCGTCTTGACCTGCGAAAACAGGTTTTTCGGCGGTTTTTTGAAGCGAATGGCGATTTCAGATACGCGGTGCGGCAGTCGTTTGCCGGTACGCAGCAGGAATGGCACATCCTGCCAGCGCCAGTTGTCGATATAGAGCTTGAGTGCGGCAAAGGTTTCGGTGGTTGAGGCGGGGTCAACATCCGGCTCATCGCGATAGGCGGGCACACGCTTGCCATCAATCATGCCGCCGGCGTACTGGGCGCGTACGGCAAAGCGATCCACCTGATCGGGCGGAATGGGGCGCACGGATTTCAGCACCTTCACCTTTTCATCGCGAACGGCATTGCCGTCGAGTGAGACGGGAATCTCCATGGCGACCAGCGTCATCACCTGAATCAGATGGCTCTGGATCATGTCCATTAGCGCGCCGGCCTTTTCGTAATAATCGGCCCGGTATTCCACGCCGATATTTTCGGAAACCGATATCTGCACATGGTCGATATAGTTGCGGTTCCACAATGGCTCGAATACGGTGTTGGCAAAGCGGAACACCATCAGGTTCTGCACTCCCTCCTTGCCCAGATAATGATCGATGCGGTAAATCTGCGACTCTTTGACATACTCGCGGAAGGCCAGATTGAGTGCGCGCGCACTGGCCACATCGCTGCCGAATGGTTTTTCGATGACAATGCGGCGAAAGCCATCACTCTCATCCAGCAGGCCGGATTGATGCAGGGCGGATACAGCGGATTCATACCACTGCGGTGGTATGGCGAGATAAAACAGGGCGTTGGTTCGTCCGTTCGAGCTTTTCATATTCTCGCGCAGGCGCTGGTACATCGATGCGTCAGTCAGATCCCCAATGGTCAGCTCAAGCATCGCGGCGATGGTCTGCCAGCTGTCGGCCTCATTGATCGCATCGGGGTGAAACTCCTCCAGTGATGCATGTACATACTGCTGCCAGCGCTCTGCATGCCAGCTCGGATCGCGCATGACACCGATAATGCGTGAGTCCGCTGCCAGCAGGTTCCAGCGCTGCATGCGCGCCAATGCCGGCAGCAGCTTGCGCCGGGTCAGATCACCCGAGGCGCCAAAGATAACGATATTACAGGGGTCCGCCTGTGGAACGGCACTCATGGCATCGCTCAACTGTGGTTTTTCACGGTGGGCGGGGTGGTGTCGCCCGAGGCTTGCATGTCAATCGCTTCCGGGTATGCCCTGTAGTGATTGCGCACCACGGCCGCCAGTTTCGTTTTCACTGCTGTGTCCACCAGTGCAGGCACGCTATCGGGCAGGGCCTTGATCAGCGCGTGCAGCAGCTGACCTTGCGGTGGCTGCATGCGCTCGACCCATGTGGCAAGCAGCTCCGGGTCCACGACAGCCGGCAGCGAGCCCATGATGCCGACATCATTCTGGTTGTGGACGAGCAGGCCAGTGGTGGTGCCGCGATCCAGTGTCAGTACCTGAAAGAAATAGAGCGTATGGTAGGCCAGTTGTGCTGCGCGCTGCGCATCGGTCGCTGCCGGGGCATTACCCAGCGCATCGGCAAGAATGGCCAGGTAGCTGTCGATAGCCGCCTCGCCAACACTTTTGGCCAGTGTATAGTCGGCATCGCTGTCTTCGGTGCTGTAATTCTCCAGATAGAAATGGGCCACACCGCGGTGACGCGCCAGCGCCGGAATAAAGAAGTAGCGCTCGCCCTGGGCTTTGGCCGCGTCGAACTGTGCCGGGGCTGCTTGTTGCAGGGCTGCCAGAAACTGTGCCGTATGCAGAGGATTCTCAATGGCAGGGTTCAGGTCGGCCATCATACGCCAGTAGCCCTGTCCATTTTTTATCGCAGTCCAGCTGATATGGATATGTACGGAGGGTGCCAGCGGGTGGATGGGATGAATAATCGTTGAAATCGCATTGGCCGAGCCGAGTTTCTTTTCCGCCAGATCATCATAATGCACCTGTGATACATTGACCGAACCGCGCCCGATCAGATCGCCATCAGCGGTTTCAAAGCGCGTGCCGCCGCCATGGCGCCCTTCATCGCGCAGCCACTCCACTGCCGAAAAGCGCTGGTTGCTGCCGCGGGCGATGGCCAGCTGCTCCAGTCCCTGCACAAAACGGGTCTGTAGTGTTGTGACCAGTTCCAGCGCACGGTCGGCGCTGGCAGATTTGGCGAGTATGCGTTGCATGGCGGATACCTCGTGGTTTAATAACATGGAACTATGAAGGAATCAGGCTGTGGTTCAATAGCCCGGTTTTTGCTGTCTCTGTTTATCTCTGCAGCCGGGATCACAAGACGCTGGCGGCGATGCTGTCGGCGAGCGGCAGCCCTTCAGGCGTGATGAAAATAGCCTGCTCATTCATGTTCAGCATACCGTTGGCCAGCCACGGCTGCAACGCGCAGGCGAACTGCTCAGCAGCATCGCTGCCGAAGCGTCGGCGAAATGCGGCGCGATCAAGGCCATCTGTGCGGCGCAGTGCCAGCCAGCATGCTTCGCCGGCCGCCTTATTGCGATCGAGCGACTCACTGCTGTTGATGGCGCTGCCCTGTGAGGCGGCTAGTTCGATATAGCGCTCGGGCGTGCGGGCGTTGCTGTAGCGCATGGTGGCGCCATCGTTATCGTCCCATTTGCCGGCGGCACCCGCACCGATACCGATATAATCATCGTATTGCCAGTAGCCGTCATTATGGCGGCAATGGCGGCCGGATCGTGAGAAATTGGATATCTCATCGGCCTGAAATCCAGCAGCGGCGAGCTGTTCACGGGTTGCGTAAAACATCGACAGGGCCAGCTCATCATCCGGCAGTGGATAAGGTGTCTGTGCATGGCTTGCAGCCAATGCCGTATGTGCCTCCACCGTCAGCTGGTAGCAGGAGAGGTGCTCGGGCTCCAGCGCGATCACCTGCTGCAGGGTATCCAGCCAGTGGGCCAGGCTCTGGTCGGGCAGGCCGAACATCAGATCGAGATTGATATTGTCAAAGCCGGCCTGTCGGGCCATGGCAAAGGCCTCAATGGCCTCCTGCGGCCCGTGGATACGCTCCAGCCAGCGCAACTTTACGCTGTCCAGACTTTGTACGCCGATGGACAGGCGGTTAACCCCTGCCTGCCGATAGCCCTGAAAGCGCTGTGCGTCTGCACTGCCCGGGTTGGCCTCCAGTGTGACTTCACAGGATTCGGTCATGCCGAACAACCTGTCGGCCGTTTCGATCACGGCGGCAATCAGGGCAGCTGGCGCCAGTGATGGTGTACCGCCGCCGAAAAACAGCGATGCGATCTTGCGACCGGCAAACGGGGCGTGTCGGGCCCAGTGCTCCAGCTCTTGCAGCAGTGCCTGCTGGTAGGCCTGCCAAGGCGGTTCATCACGCACATGCGAGTTAAAATCACAGTAATGGCACTTGTGCACACAGAACGGGATGTGCACATACAGGCGTAACGGGTTGTGATGCGCCACGGTTTTGATTACTGCAGCACCACTTCATAGTGATCGGAAGCAAAATCTTCATCGCTTTTCAGCGAAATCTGCTTATCGAGAAACTCTTCCAGCTGCAGCACACCCTCATTTTCCTCGCTGAGCAGCAGGTCAATAATAGAGGGGTGGGCGATAACCATCAGCTTTTCGCATGGGTAGGCACGGGCTTCAGCCACCACCTCGCGGAAGAGCTGATAACAGATGGTGGTCGGGCTTTTGGCCAGACCGATGCCACTGCAGCGTTCACACTCCTTCATCAGCATGCGGCCCAGCGAATCGCGGGTACGCTTGCGCGTCATTTCGACCAGCCCCAGCTCGGAAAGCTGCACGATATGGGTCTTGGTTTTATCGCGCTTAAGTGCTTCAGCCAGCACCTCCATCAGCCGCAGTTTGTTTTCATCTTCCTGCATGTCGATGAAGTCGACGACGATGATGCCGCCGAGGTTGCGCAGGCGCAGCTGATGTACAATCTCATGCACCGCTTCCAGATTGGTTTTGAAACCGGTCTCTTCCATATTGCGCGAACCGACAAATGAGCCGGAGTTTACATCAACGGCGATCAGCGCCTCGGTCTGGTCGATTACAATATGGCCGCCGGATTTCAGTTTCACATGACGTTTTAAAGCGCTTTCAATGGCCTCTTCCACGCCGTAGACATCAAAAATCGGCCGCTCGCCCGGATAATAGTAGAGCCGTTTGGCGACCTCCGGCATAAAGCGGCGGGCAAACTTTTTCATGCTCTCGTAGGCTTCTTTGGAGTCGATATGGATTTTCTGGACTTCAGCATCGACATAGTCGCGCATGACACGCAGATAGAGATTCAGCTCGGTGTGGACCAGTGTACCCAACGCTGCACTCTTGCTACGTTTTTCAATATCGCTCCACAGGCGCAGCAGGTAATCGAGATCCTGTTTGATGTCTTCTGCCTGCTTGCCTTCGGCAACGGTGCGGATAATCAGGCCACCCTTTTCCGGCGTGATACTGTTGGCGATAGCCAGCAGTCGCTCGCGCTCAAGCGGATCTTCCAGACGCCGGGCAATGCCGGTGTGCTTGAGATGGGGCAGATAGACCAGATAGCGGCCGGCCAGACCAATCTGGCTGGTCAGACGCGGTCCCTTGGCTGCAATCGGCTCGCGCGAGACCTGTACCATCAACTCCTGGCCATCCCTGATCAGGTTGGCAATCGGAGGCGCATTGCGGCGCGGCTGAGCGGCTGCTCTGGATTCGTCGATAGTGTCGTGGTCATCACCCTGATCCATCTCTTCGGAGAGATCGGCTCCCGATTGTTTGGCCGTGGCGATATCGCCGGCGTAGAGAAAGCCCGCCTTGTCCATGCCAATATCGACAAATGCAGCCTGAATGCCGGGCAGCACGCGTTGCACCCGGCCCTTGTAGATATTGCCTTTCAGACCGCGTTCGCGCTCGATGTAAATCTCTTCCGCCTGTCCGTTCTCAATACGCGCTACGCGCGTTTCGAAGGGGGCCACATTCACCAGCAATTCCACACTCATCGTTTTTGCTCCATTGCCTTAATCTGCTCAATCATGCGCATGGTAGTGCATATCGGCAGGCCGATCACATTGTCGAGCGGGCCGTCAATCGCTTCAATAAAGCTTGCTGCACCGCCCTGCACGGCATAGCCGCCGGCTTTGTCCAGCACCTCATTGTGTGCCAGGTAGGTGCTGATCTCCGTGCTACAAAGCTTACGGAAACGCACGCTGGTTGCTACCTGCTCGCACAACATCAGCTCGCCGATACGTACGGCGACACCGGTCAATACCTGATGCGTCTGGCCGGAGAGCTCTTCGAGCATCTGTCTGGCTTCATCCAGATCGGCTGGCTGGCCGAAGGCTCTGCCGTGAATGGCGACCAGCGTATCGGCAGCAATGATCGGGATATCACCGGCAGCCGCGCATGCCAGCGCCTTCTCCCGGCTCAGACGGGATACGGTTTCACTCACCGTTTCACCATGACTGATGGTCTCGTCTATATGTTGCGGACGCACTTCGACAGCCAGACCTGCACCTTGCAGCAGGGTCAGGCGACGGGGGGACTGGGATGCTAAAATGACTTCCATGCGCCTATGGTATGCAATCGTCCGATAAATGCATCCTGCACTGACGATTGCCGCCTGCGACACACTGTTCAATGCTTGACGATAACGGTCATGGGCTTACGATGCACGGCTCGTGAGCCATTCAATGACATCATCACTGCAACGTGCAGTTACCCTGTGCACAGCTGATATGAAGCTGGTGGATACCTGTATCCACGAGAATCTGCAGTCGGATATTATGATGATCCCGGCCATCGGCCATTATATTGTCAACAGTGGCGGCAAACGGCTCCGGCCTTTGCTGACGCTGCTGACCGCGCGCCTGTTTGGCTATAAGGGCACGCGCCATATACCGTTATCGGTTGTGGTGGAGTTCATCCATACCGCGTCATTGTTGCACGATGATGTGGTCGACTCATCCAATCAGCGTCGCGGCGCACCATCGGCCAATGGCGTTTGGGGTAATCAGGCCAGTGTTCTGGTTGGCGATTACCTGTTTTCCCGCGCCTTTCAGATGATGGTGAGCGATGGTGACATGGCTATGCTGAAACTGATGAGTGATGTCACCAACGCGCTGGCCGAAGGCGAAGTACTGCAGCTCTCGCGCACCTTTCATCTGCAGATGACCGAAGCTGAGTGTCTGGAAGTGATTGAACGCAAGACAGCCATCCTGTTCAAGGCGGCAACGGAAGTCGGCGCGCATGTGGCAGGCCAGTCGTCAGCAGTCATCAGCGATATGGCCGAGTATGGTATGTGTCTTGGTGTCGCCTTCCAGCTGATGGATGATGCGCTGGATTATATGGCTGAATCCGAGGACGCCGGTAAACCAGTCGGTCATGATCTGGAGGAGGGCAAGATTACCCTGCCTCTGATTCATGCCATGCAGCAGGATGAAGAGCTGGCCGCCCGGGTGGAGATGGTTTCCGATCGCGGTTGTTACGCAAATGGCGATCGTGAGTGGGTACGCGAGCGCGTTGCCGCACAGGGTGGTTCGGAATGCGCCATGCAGCGTGCCAGCGATTATGCCGTGCGTGCAAAGAAATTGTTGCCGCAGCATGCTGATGCCGAACTGAAGGGTTTGCTGGCCGATCTGGCCGATTTTTCGGCGCACAGGCCTTACTGATAAGGTAAAATAATTGCGCCCGCATGACTGGATCAGAATGTTAAATGGATATTTGCATTTGACGAATGAATTTTGAGACATTAATGTGCGCGCCTCCTGATTGGGGGATCGTCTAATGGTAGGACAGCGGTCTCTGACACCGTCAATCGTGGTTCGAGTCCACGTCCCCCAGCCAATCATAAAAAAAGGGCCCCGAAAGGGGCCCTTTTTTTATGATCGCTTGAGGACTAAGGCCTCGACCATTGGTTCGACGAATCGGCAGGATAGCCGATTCGAACGCCGCCTTGGCGGCGGCCCGCAAGGGCGGAGGGCAGGAGCCCGACGTAGTCCACGTCCCTGCGGCTCAACGCCTTTACAGGATAAGCGCGATACCTCCATGTACGCCACCCTTACAGGGCGCAAGGCGTGCAATTATGCTGTCCTGCATAATTGTCGACAATTCGACAGGATAGCCGATTCGAACGCCGCCTTGGCGGCGGCCCGCAAGGGCGGAGGGCAGGAGCCCGACGTAGTCCACGTCCCCTGTGGCTCAACGCCTTAGCAGGATAAGCCAAGCCGATACCTCCATGTACAATACCCTTACAGCGCGCTGACGCGTGCAGTGTTCTTATCTTGGCGCCCACAAAGCAGCAGGAAAGCTGCTTTGGACAAGCATCAGATCGCCCCATTTGTTGTTATATTAAGCCTATCGCGCGGCGGGACAGCGCCGCTTGCTCTTTCGAGTTCCCGATGCTGCACAGTAAAAACCGTTCGCGGCTCTGCCGCCTTTCCCGGTTTTCACTGCTTGTATCGGCAGACTGCTAGCGGGGGTTACACGCTCACCATCAACACGGCCGATCTTATAACAGCCGCTTTTGAGGCTCAGCTTCCGGCTTGGCGACTATAATCGGTACACCACTCGGCGGCTGCGGCGCAGGTGTGGCGCGCTCGCGGGCAACGATAATGCCGGCGACCACAATGCAGAGCATGCCGGCAAGCCCGGCGATATCGGGTAGCTCGTTCCAGGCGGCAAAGCCGATGAGGCCGGCAAAGAGCAGGCCGGAGTAACCCAGCGGCGATACCTGTGTGATCGGGGCGCGCTGGTAGGCCCAGGTGAGGCCCAGCTGACCGAGACTGCCGAACAGGCCGACCGCCAGCAGCCAGCCCCAGGCAGTACCTTGTGGCCACTGGAATCCCCACAGCATCGGCAGGGCGGAGACGACCGATGATAGCAAAGCGAACCAGGCGACAATGCTGACCGGGTCATCTGTGGCCGAGAGTCGTTTTACCGTAGTCAGCGCCAGCCCCGCCAGCGCACCGGAAGCCAACCCCAGCAGGCCGGGCAGCGAAACCAGATCGGCTGTGGGATTAAACAGCAGGCCGAGTCCGATCAGGCTGATCAGCAGGGCAATGCGGCGGTGGTTCGTCCATGCCTCTTTCAGCCAGAGTACGGCGAACAGTGCGATAAAGATCGGCGAAGTATAATTGAGCAGCAGGGCATCGGTCAGGTGCAGGCCGTTGATGGCGTAAAAGTAGAGATACATGGCAGCCAGCCCCGCGCCTGCACGCAGCAGATGCAGATGAAACCGCTGCGTTTTCAGTGATACACGGTTGCGCAGCATCAGCGGCAGCAGGATGAGCAGGCCTATAAAATTGCGGAAAAAGACCACCTCACTCTGTGGCAACTCTATGCAGGCCATGCGCACGCATGCGGCCATGGAGGCAAAGCAGGCAGCCGAAAGCAGGGCGAAGCCGATCCAGGCAGCATTGTCCGGCAGCGGCAGTGCGTGGTTGAGGTTGAATTTCATTGGTATCCGGCAATTGAGGCGTGCATCAGGAGATGCTGGCGCGGAAGCTGATCGAGGTAAACAGTCTGTTTGGCGAGGCTGGCAGGGCGCCGTAGGGTAGGGCGATGGGAATTCCGGTGAATGAAGAGGGTGATGCGCATCAGGGCATGCACGCGACACAACGACAGCAGATGATCGAGCGCCATCAGGATAGCCTGGACTATTTTGGCTATGCACCGCAAGCGCTCTACTGGGGCACGCACGAAGAGCAGCTTGCACGCTTTAGTATGCTGGCCGGGATAGGTGTGCGTAACGGCGATTCGCTGCTGGATGTCGGCTGTGGCTTTGGTGATCTGTACCGCTGGTTAAGCAGCCGGGATCTGGCTGTCGATTATACGGGGCTAGATATCTCACCCGAAATTCTGGCCAAAGGGCGTGAATTGAACCCGGCATTGGGGCTGGTGCAGGGCGAGCTGTTTGATTTCGACTGGGCACCGCAAAGTTTCGACTGGGTGTTTTTATCCGGCACTCTGAACTGGGATGTCGGTGAGGGCAGCGCTTATGCACGCCGCGTGATCCGCCGCATGTTCACGCTCTGCCGTTTCGGCGTGGCTTTTAACCTGCTGGATATCCGTACGCTCGATATGGCAGGCATTGGCGAGATAGTAGCCTATCAGCCGCATAAGGTACTGGCCTTCTGTGAATCGCTCAGTCCCGGTTGCAGCCTCTACAGTGATTATATCGAGGATGACTTCACCATCTATATCCGGCGCGAGCAGCCGTAAGCATCAGTTGAGCAGGCTGCGGATTACCCGGTTCATGGCATGAAAATCGAGTGGCTTGGTCAGTACATGGCTTTTTTTGCCCGCCTCCTGCTCCAGCAGGTGAGTGCGGTCGTAGCCGGTTGCATACAGCACGGGAATATTCGGGACGATTTCACGCAGCTTGCCGGCCAGCAGCGGGCCACCGTAGTGCGGCATAACCACATCGAGGATCAGCAGGTCGATCTCCTTGTAGTGACGTGAGAATATTTCGATCGCCTGCAGTCCGTCGCAGGCCTGCAGCACGCGGTAGCCGAAGGACTCCAGCACCTCCGCGACGGCATGGCGTACAGGCTCTTCATCATCGGCCAGCAGGATGGTTTCACCACCTCCGGTCTCAGGCTGTGCAGGCGCGGCCGCTGAGCTATGGAGTGTGGCATGCTGGAGTGTGAAATAGAGGTTGATTTCGGTACCGTAGCCTGGCTGGCTCTTCACATCAATCAGCCCGTGGTGGGACTGGACCATACCGTACACCATCGACAGGCCGAGCCCTGTACCTTTGCCAACCTCCTTGGTGGTGAAAAACGGATCGAATACCTGCTTCAGTGTATCCGCCGGAATGCCAGTGCCGTTATCCGAGATCGAGATGCAGGCATGGGGATGGTTGTGGGCACCGACATGATTCTCCAGAAACTGGCTGTCCGGATCATAGCGGGAGAGGCGCATGTCGATCCGCGGCTGCTCGATGCCTTTTAGTGCATCGCGTGCATTGTTGAGCAGGTTCAACAACACCTGCTGCAGCTGCGTGGCATCGCCCTTGATGATAAATGAGCCGGGCGCATCGACCTTCAGCGTGAAGGTGATGTTTTCGGGGATGCCGACTCTGGCCAGTTTCACCGCCTCATGGGCAAATTGGCCGAGATCCATCGCTTTCATCTGCACCACACCCTTGCGGGCGAAGGCCATCAGTTGTGCGATCATATCGGCAGCCCGCCTGTTCAGTGATTCGATATCGTCGAATTTGCGGCTTGTTTTTTCATCGTCCGGCGTCATTTTGCGCAACAGAAAGAGGTTGCCGGAGATGCCGGCCAGCATATTGTTGAAATCGTGGGCGATGCCGCCCGACCAGCGTGCCGATGGTCTCCATCTTCTGGGCCTGCTGCAGCTGCTGCTCGAGGTTCACCTGCTCACTGATATCGGAGAAGATACCGACGTAATAGGCCGGTTTCTCGTCGCTGCCGAGTACTGCGGTGATGGAGAGCAGCTCCGGATAAATTTCGCCGTTTTTGCGCCGGTTCCAGATCTTGCTCTGCCACTGCCCTTCGCTCTGCAGCTGCTGCCACATCTGCCGGTAAAACGAGGGGGGCTGCTTGCCCGAGTGCAGTATGCTCGGATTGTTGCCGATCACCTCCTCCTTGC
>PFXI01000017.1:25875-26246 GCA_002791575.1 Zetaproteobacteria bacterium CG_4_9_14_3_um_filter_54_145
CTGTAGCCGGTGACGGCGCTGAATGCCGGATTGACCTGGATAATCTGCCCTTTCAGGTCGGTAATGATGACGCCGTCCTGCGTGTTTTCGACGACCTGGCTGAACAGTCGCAGCTGGGCATCCATCTCGCGCCGGATCAACTGCTCGCGGAAGGCCAGGCTGTAGCTCATGATTACTTCGCTCAGGCATTCACCACCGCCGGTGATCAGCTGTTTGCGGGAGAGTGTCATATCTTCGCAGAGGTCAAGCATTGCGCTGCTGTGCAGCTCAATTATCTCCTTCTGGGAGACCTGCTCTTTGATGCACCGGCGACCGAAGCGGGCGATCTGGTGCAGAAACTGCTCATCCGATGTGTGCAGGTAACGGCGCAG
>PFXI01000017.1:26255-33282 GCA_002791575.1 Zetaproteobacteria bacterium CG_4_9_14_3_um_filter_54_145
CAGATATCGACCACCTCGGCATCGAAAATTGTGCCACGTCCGCCTTTGATCTCGTTCAGGGCCTGCGATATATCCAGCGCTGCACGGTAAGGACGGCGCGATACCATCGCTTCAACGGTATCGGCCACAGAGATGATTCTGGCCTCCAGCAGAATCTCCGAGCCGGGCAGGCCGAAGGGGTAACCGCTACCATCAATGCGCTCATGATGCTGGCGGGTGATTTCGGCGACAGGCCACGGCAGGTCGATATCCTTTAACAGGTCGTAGGCCACCTGCGGATGTGCCCTGATCACATCCATCTCGGATGCATCCAGCTGTCCTCCCTTGACGAGCATCGCCTGCGGTAGCTGGATCATGCCAACATCGTGCAGCGATGCGGCCAGACGCAGCCCTTCGACGCGTTCCTCTTCCAGTTCCAGCTGTGCGGCAATTTCACAGGCAAGCAGTGCCACACGTTGCTGATGTGATGTGGTATAGGAGTCATCCGCTGTTCCGCGCACATTGTTGATTGCCTGAATGGTGTCGCCGAGTGCCATTTTCAGGCGGCCGTAGTTTTTACGCATCAGCGCATCATTGCGGATGCGCTCGTCCATGGCCCGGAAGGCAGTGCCGTAATCCATCATGATTTCCATATAGGGACGGTTGCCAAGCAGCGGGTCTGCACCCAACTCCTGCATGGTGCGGCTGTGAATCTCGGCAAACTCCTCTATGAAGATGGCGCTGCGAACCATCTCGTTACCCATGCGGAAGGCAGCAAGCAGGATCTCTTCGTCCGCACTGTTCAGGTAGGCGGTGAGCAGCGAAGTATAGCGCCTGGCGAATGATGCGAGTTTCTCGCTGTGCGACATGTGCTCTCCGCCGGAGGTTGCAAGCAGCGGCCATAGGCCTGCCAGTATTTTATCCTTCATAGCCCGGCCTTGCTCGGCAGCAGAAATTCCACGCGTACACATGTGCCATCGGGTTTTGAGGTGATATGAAAAAAGTCGGCAACACGCCGCACGCCCGGCAGACCTGTGCCCAGTGCGCTGGTTTCAACATCAAAGCGCTCACCGAGTACGTGCGATAGCTGGTCTATGCCATGGCCCTGGTCCTGCACAACCAGTTGCAGGGTGCTGGTGCCATCCGGTCGGGTTGTCATATTGATTTCACACCAGCCGCGGCCGGCATGGCGCAGTACATTCTCCGCAAGCTCGGTAGCACACATCACCGCACGCGTTTTTGCGGCCATGCCGAGGTTGAGCTGATGGGAGATCTCGCGCAGTTTCTGGCGGAAAAGGAGTACGTGCCGGTCATGGGTCAGTTCAATGCGCTCGTATGTGGCTAGCGCTTTTTCCGACCTGTTTAATCGTGAATCCATATGATGACCTGCTCGTATATGGCGCTCCTTTCAGACGCCGGATTAATGTATCATGTTATCTCACGCAGAGGCAGGCAAGCTATGTTGGTGCACGCTTGCATACCTGCGGAAACAGAGTCCGGACTATGTCAAATTAAACAGGTGTTGTCTTCTGTTAACCTTTGATAGGGCAGCTGCACGGCTAGAGGCGGCTGATCGGGGCGCTATGACGAAAAGGAATGAGCTATTGAATGGGAGCGTCCCGCGCTACCATTGCCGCTTACAGGCTACGAGCCAGCAATATGGATGCACAAGGACACAGCATGTTCAAAACCAATGAGTATTTTGACGGAAAAGTGAAATCAATCGCCTTTACCACGGCTGATGGCCCGGCCACGCTTGGTGTGATGGCTGTAGGCGACTACGAGTTCGGTACCTCCAGCAAGGAGATCATGTCGGTGGTTTCCGGTGCGATGGATGTGCTGCTGCCGGGCAAGGATGAGTGGCTGACGATCGATGCCGGCGAGCAGTTTGTTGTCGAGGCGAATCAGTCATTCGGTGCGCGCACCAGTGAGCAGACCGCTTACCTCTGCCTGTACAAATAAGCGTTAACCACAAAGGCACGAAGAAAAGCTCGGTAACCGGGGGCTACAGGGTTCAATATGAACTGCGATGGTTGCGCTGCTCCCTTGCCGGAGTCATCAACTGCAGCCATTCAGGATTTACAGCACATTAGAGGAGACAGCGTGAGTGAGGGTAAAACGTTATCTTTCCTCTGTTGGCTCAGGGCACTCTCTCTGCTACGCATTCACCTTGTCCTTCGTGTCCTTTGTGGTTCCGCATTCGCCTTAAGCGCGGATGCGGAACCAGCCGGTCAGGCTTAACCGGTCGCGTGTGGCCGGCAGCACCTCATGCGGGAACTGCTCGCTGATAAAGGTGACCAGGCGCCCGCCCTGCGGCAAAACCTGCATCGGTAGCGGCAGTGTGGAGGCATCCACGCCAGGATGAATGGTCAGTGCGCCGCCATCGGCAGTCTGCCAGTCATGATTGAGGTAGAGGATGCAGGTGACCACACGCTCGAGTGCCCCGATAAAGCGGTCATAGTGAATGCCGTATAGTGTGCCCGGCGGGTAGAGGGCAAAATGGCCCTCATATTCGAACAGGCCCATATAGAGGCTGCGGTTGATATACTGGCGCAATGTTTCCAGATCGAGGAAGTAGGGGTGCTGGATGGCATAGGTTTTTCAGGATCCAGCCAGTGTATATGATCGTTTCGCACCTCCGGCCGCAACTGCATTGAGGCGCCGCGGCCGATACGGGCATGCCGGAATGCTCCCGCCTGCTGCAATGTCCGCGCTTCCAGTGCCAAGCTGTTGACCAGCTGTGGCGGTATGAAATCATCATAGACAGAGAGGCCGGTTTCACACAGGTCGGCTACGATGCGATCAAACTTGTTCGTTGAGCCTCTGTCGGCGTAAAGTGGTTGGATCATGGCATCACCTGATGTCGAATTGTTCAGACGTTTGGATTATCCGCGATCACTGACCCGGCAGCAATAGAAATCAGATATGGCGTTTTTTACGCGATGCCGTCATGGCTGAAGCGGGTCAGTAGTTGTGTGGCGCCGTCACCTGTTTTTATCTGCCTCTGTTGTATTCTGGCGCAGATCCCTGTTGATGTCGTAGCGCTCGACCATCAACTCAAGATAACCGAGCAGCCACTCGCGGAACCTGTTTTGCACCGGTCGTTTCAGCCAGTCAGCCAGCGTGATCTCGCGGGATTCGGCAAAGGCCGCATTGAAAAAGGTTTCCGCCTCGGCCCGCAGGGTCGCATCCTTACTCTCCAGATTGGCCTCCAGATTCCAGCGCAGCCCCCAGCGATCCATATTGCATGAGCCGAGCGAGCAGAAGCTGTCGCAGAGGTAGATTTTTGCATGCATGAAGGCCGGCTGATATTCGAATATGCGAATGTTGTGGCGCAGCAGGAAGTGGTAATAGCGGTGACCTGCATAGTAAACTGCAGGGTGATCGTTGATCGTGCCCGGCAGCAGCAGGCGCACATCCACACCACGCCGGGAGGCAGCCCTGAGGGCGCGCAGTATCCTGCGACCGGGTAGCCAGTAGGCGGTACCTAGCCAGATATGATCGGTGGCAGACTCGATTTGCTGCAGAAGCGATTGCCTGACGAATTTATGCAGCCCGCGCAGGCTGAGTGACAGGCGGCCGCGCTGATTGCCGGCAGGCTCAATGGCTGTGGCCGGCAACCTGATCCCGTCGTTCCACTGTTGCCAGGTGTGCACAAAGGCCTGCTGCCAGTCGGCCACGATTGGTCCGCGCATCTCCACGATCAGATCGTGCCACGGCGGGCGGGCTGAACCCGGCTGATACGCATCGGAGATGCCTGCACCGCCGGTAAATGCCTGCGCCCCATCGATCAGCAGCATCTTGCGGTGGTTGCGCGGCAGTCCGCGGAAAAAATGCCTCAGGTAGGCGGGGTTGTAGAATAGCAGCCTGATGCCGGCATTTTCAATGCGTTGTCGATCAGCTCTGGTGAGTGCACGGGCCCCGAAATGATCGATCAGCATGTAGACCGCTATTCCGCGCTGTGCGCAGGCGATAAATGCATCGATAAAGCGGTCGGCGACACGGCCCGAACTGATCAGATACTGCTCAAAGAGCACGAATTGTTTGGCGCGGTGAATCGCCAGCTCCATGACCGGCAGGAATGTTTCAGCCCCTGTCAGCAGGCGAAATGCATTGCCATCACGGTCCGGGTATGGATTGCGCTCGATCATGGGCTGACTCTATGCCCTTTGTGGTGCCTGTGGCGAACAGTCAGCATAGCTGATTGCGCATCTGCCGGTAAAGTTCAGTTTCCCTGCTATACTGTGATCGGGCAAGGAGAAGGCATGATTGAATACCTGCAACGCATGGCGCGGTACAACCGCTGGATGAACCGCAAACTGTTTGCCAAGGTTAGCGAGCTGCCGGCGCGAGACATTGCCGAAGATCGCGATGCCTTCTTCGGCTCCATCCTCGGCACCCTCAATCATATCATGGTGGCCGATCTGCTCTGGCTGCACCGCTTTGCCAGCAACAAGGCGTGCCATGAGGCGTTGATGCCGCTGGCCGAGTTTCCAACACCTTCACTGCTGCGCGATATTCTCTATAAAGAGTTCTCCGACCTGAGCGATGCCCGCAATCAGCTTGATGTGCTGATCCTCGAATTTGCCGATACCTGGACAGATGAGCTGTTGGCCGGGATGGTTCACTACCGCAATATGGCCGGCGGGAAGCAGCAGCGCCCGCTCGGGGATCTGCTGCAGCACTTCTTCAACCATCAGACCCACCACCGCGGTCAGGCCACAACCCTGCTCTTTCAGGCAGGTATCGACCCCGGCCCCACCGACCTGCTGGTGATGATGATGGAGGAAGGCTGATATGGCCCCGCGTGATCTCGGCAATAAGCCCCTTGATAGTTTAAGGTCATTGAAACAGGGTCAGGGGGGAAGAATAATGTGTGTTGGAGAGACTATATGACCGATATGGCTGCTGAAATGGAAGCCGACGGGGCTGTTTACAAGACCCTGCTGGAATCAACCAAAGCCATTCCGTGGAAGCTGGACTGGGGCAGCATGAGCTTCTCCTATATCGGCCCGCAGATTGAATCGCTGCTGGGCTGGGCGCCATCGAGCTGGCTGAGTGTAGAAGATTGGGCCGCAAGAATGCACCCGGACGACCGGGAATGTGTGGTGAATTATTGTGTCGCCCAGTCGCAGCAGGGCATTGATCATGAGGCGGATTATCGCGCCCTGACAAAAGATGGCGGCTATGTGTGGATTCGCGATGTGGTTCATGTGATCCGCAAGGATGATGGCGAGGTTGAAGCGCTGGTAGGTTTTATGTTCGATATCAGCGAACGCAAGGCGCTGGAGCAGTCGCTGGAGTCCTCCAATGCGGAGCTGAAAAAAACCAATGATGAGTTGCAGGACGCGATGCAAACGATCCAAACTATAGGCGGCATTATTCCGATATGCGCATGGTGCGGGCATAAGATCAGGAATGCCCGCGATCAATGGGTGAGTATTGAAAAGTATCTGATGGAGCATACCGATGCACAGCTGTCTCACGGTATGTGTCCGGGTTGCCACAATGATGTTCTCAAAGAGGTTGATGCAGCCTAGCTACCGTTTCAGGACCTGCTGGTTACGATGATGAATGGGTGATGTGAGCAGGGATGAAGGAAATGCGCTAAATAAAATCTGACCCCGATGCTCGTGAACATCAATGCGACCTACTGCTGATGGCGAATAGCTGAGTTATGTATTGTGTTCCTGGAACTTTTTGACCAAGGAAATGTTTATGACTAAATATATGAATACTGCATTATGGAAAAAATGTTTTGAGTTGGAATCTGAAGATTTATCTTCACAACAGATGCTTAAACAGTGCTATGTTGAGATGCGAAAGAAAGCAGAAATGCTTGTTAATTTAATTGTTAAAGATATTCCGAGTTTAACAGTTCATGATGTTAGTCATCTTGATGCTTTATGGGAGAATGCAAGTCTGATTTCAGGCGGAGGTTTCGAGATTAATCCAATTGAAGGATTTGTATTAGGAGGTGCTATTCTTTTACATGATGCTGCTATGAGTTTGGCAGCATTCCCCAATGGAATGCAAGAAATAAAGAAAACTCCCCAATGGCTAGATGCTCTGGCATCAATTGATGAAGAGGTCGAGTTATCTGAGAAAGAGATAGAGATATTGATTTTGCCAGGTGTACTTAGGCTTTTACATGCTGAAAAAGCTAGAGATCTTGCACTAATTCATTGGAATGTACCAGGTAGCCAAGAGCCAATATATGTTATTGAAAATATTGATATTAGAAGATACTACGGAGAATTAATCGGGAAGTTGGCTAGAAGCCACTGGATTTCAGTTCGAGAGCTTGAAATGGAATTTCCAACTACTATCCCCGCTGGCCCTGGGGTGCCCTCAAATTGGACCATTGACCCTATAAAAGTCGCTTGTTTGCTTAGATGTGCCGATGCCTCACAGGTTGACCACGTAAGAGCCCCTAGTTTTTTGTGGGCTCTTCTAAAACCTAAAGGGATTTCAAATGAACACTGGGCATTTCAGAATAAAATTGGCAGAGCGTCTATTAGCGGGGATGCGTTGATAATTGGTTCTGGCTCTTCGTTTAAAGCAAAAGAGGCTAATGCCTGGTGGCTAGCATATGATGTGGCATTGATGGTCGATAAAGAGTTGCGCCAAGTTGACATGCTTCTCGAGTCTACGCAGAGGAAATATCGATTTGTTGGCAAAAGAGTTATGGGGGTAGAATCATCTGAGAGCTTTTCGAAGTACGTGCAAACTGAAGGCTGGCATCCAATTGATGCGAGCCTGAAGATTAGTAACGTTTCAGGAATCGTACGCACTCTTGGCGGAGATCACCTTTATGGATCTTCCCAGGTTATCCCAATTCGCGAGCTGATTCAGAATGCCGCAGATGCTGTTAGGGCTCGTCGCTTACTTACTGATCAAAACGCTTCTTTTGGTAAGATCAATGTATCACTGAAAACTGATCATGATAAAAATTTTGGCGCTTCACGAAGTTGTGTGGGCAGCACAAGTCGAACCTGCCTGATTGGGTGCCGGATACAGGTCCAAAGCACCCAAGTGAAAGTAGATC
>PFXI01000076.1 GCA_002791575.1 Zetaproteobacteria bacterium CG_4_9_14_3_um_filter_54_145
AATGCGATCTACTTTCACTTGGGTGCTTTGGACCTGTATCCGGCACCCAATCAGGCAGGTTCGACTTGTGCTGCCCACACAACTTCGTGAAGCGCCTCTATTTTTAACAGGTCAAGACTGTCAGGTGCCACAATACTGATCGACCGTTTGCAAAATACATCAAAGACCCGCCTGAGGGCTATCTCCTCATATGGAGACAGATCCGCTTGATACAGGGGCACAACTACCGTACACAATTTCTTGCGCTCATTGCACATGCTTGCGCCTCATCCGTGTTGCCTGAAATGACGCGCTCAAAGCCCTCAGGCTGGCCGGCAACCGGCTATGACGCCCATAGGCGAGGGGATATATCATAGATATTTTCTGATCATGCGCGCAAACCTGACCGCCGGCAGCAGCGCCAGGCGTAACCATGGTCGCCGGTGCACGGCTTTTCTCAGCCGGGAAAGAGCCTGCGATGCATGAGCACTGATTACATCTGCAATATCCTGCCAGAATGAGCTGTGCAATATCTCAACCGGGTCAGGTAGCTCTGTATGTGGAAACAGTGTGAACTGTCTCAGACCATTTTTTGCATTCAGTGTCGCTTGCATAAAGCCATGACCAAAACGCCGGTCAGGCTCAAGGTGGCACCCTTCTGCCCATTCATTCCAGGCATTGATAAATATCAGCTCATCGCCCGCTCTTCTCTGTTTCACCAGATCGATCGTTGAGGCCAGCCAGTATTCATAATTATCCGGCACACCATTAAGCACAATGAATGCGCGCTTATGCGTGCGTGCGGTATTGTCCCATGATGGAAACACCGTTTTAAAGACCCGAGCCGAGCCGTATGTTCTGTCTATAAATGAGCGGGCAATATCCGCGTATTGCCCCACATAACCGATAAATCCGTCATACAACGGCACTTGCTTGTTGATACTGGCTGCGCGCAGGTTATGCGGAGGAAACTCAACACCGCTATCAAAGCCAAACTGCGTATAATCTTCGTTGCCATGGGTCAGCGCCGAACACAGATGAATCTCCCCCAGACCAATGGATCGACAATACTCCCGCCATATTTCGACCGTTTTGCAGGGGTCTGACAGATGCTGCGGCCGATAAACGATAAGGTAGGGCTTACCATCCACACGGATATAACGCTCATCTTCAAAAAATGGGATGAGCGATTTTATGAAATTAAGGTCATCATCGGGCAGATATTGTTGCGCGATCAGAATCTCGTTATCTGCACCGTCCCAACGGCGGGTCCAGTTTTCATTCGCCCAGCATAAACAAAAGGGCATATCGCTTTTTGCATCCGCAAGCATATCGTCCAGAGGTGCATTCAGTATCCGTTTTCCGGAAAACCAGTAATAGTGATAACAGAACCCGTCAACACCATACTGCTTGGCCATATCAATCTGGTCGCGTCTGGTTTCCCTTAGGCGAAGGTCATAAAAGCCGAAATCGGTGGGCAGATGCGGCTGATAATGACCTTCAAACTGCGCTTCTGCCTTGGTCACGTTAGTCCATTCGGTAAACCCTTTTCCCCACCACAGATCATTCTCAGGTGTTGGGTGGAACTGCGTCAGGTAAAACGCAATAAGCCTTGGGTCAGGCTGATTTTTTTGACTTAACGGCGTATCTTCTGTTGCTGAAGGTTTTGTCATAGCGTGATACCCAGGCGCTTCAAACCCTTGCGAACAGCTGCTTTAACCTCTGGGCTCATATATGTTCCTATACGTCTTTTCCACAGTATCCCGCTATCAGCAGGTGTACGTTGATAGCGTTTGGCGGGTGGTATCAGGGACAGGGCTGTACCCGGTCTGTCCATGGGTATGGCTTTAATCACCACCTGATACACCTCGGAATATTGTCCGCCCATCAACACATCTTGCACCGGGGCAGGTAGTGCCGACCAGGCTGCGGCCAGCTCCGTATCTTCGGCTGCTACACATACATATTTTACCTCTATGATTTTCAGCTGCGCCTGAGCAAACAGTGCTTCGATGTTCCTGAAGCAGAAAAACCGAATATGCGTACGATCCAGCAGACCCCAGTCGCGATACTCAAAATCACCATGATGCAGGCACGCCATCACCGCCGCATGACCCGCGTGGGGCAGTGAAATCACAAGATAACCATCTGCATTGATCAGGGTGGCCATACGAGACAGCGTTTCCCACGGATCATAGAGATGCTCAAGTACATCCGCCGCTACGACCACATCAAATTTATCCGCGCCATCCAGCAAGGCCGGCCAGTCAGCACTGTTCAGGTCGGCCTGAAACAGCGCAGTGCAGTAAGGTGCCGCCAGATCAATCGCCTCAGCATCCAGCTCCAGCCCTGTGACCTGACAATGACCCTGCTGCGACAGCACTCTGGTGATCGAGCCCGGTCCGCAACCCACTTCCAGCACACGCTTATCATGACCAACCATGCGCACAACATGGGCAGGCGCTGATTCCGATTCGGTATCAACCGCATAAGCATATGTATGTTGTTTACCGCTCATGCAGAATGCCCCTGCCCGATATCTCGACGGCAGCAGCCTGCCACAAGCCAAACCATTCCGGAGCAATCATCTTGTTGATGGCCGCCACGTATCACAGCGGTGCCGTAAACGGCTTGCCACGCATCAGGTAGTGCTCACCCAGATCGAAGTCACCTTCAGGCATCTTGCCCTGGCCTTTCTTGACCGTAATCACGCTGCAGACCACCTCAACACTCTCAATGAGATCCGGCCGGCTTGCCGCCAGCATAAACAGCTCGATAAGCAGGTTGCTCATTGCGGGCCTTGCGCCGAAATAGGGGTTATCCTTCTGCCAGAAGTCACCGGACCAGTGTGCCCAACCCCAATCCTCAATGATATAAAGGCCACCGGGCCTGAGATACGGAAAGCTGATATTAAATGCCGCACGCGTCTGCTCGTAGAGATGCGATGCATCATCGACAATCATATCAATATCACGATCCGGGAACTCACCCGAAAGCACCTTCTCCATGGCTTGCCGGTCAGACTGGTCAATACCGTAGTAGGGTCTGATAACATCCGACTTGCCGGTTTTCTCAATATAACGGGTCATGGCTTCAACAGGAGCCGGGTTGAAATCGACGGCCGCAATCCGGCTTGGCGCGAAAACCAGATCGTTGAGTATCATGCTCCCGCCCTTGAAGATGCCAATCTCAAAGATTTTTCCGATCTTGCGTCGTCGCGACAACGCAATGGAATCCTCCACCATTGAGCGCGCCTTGCCGAGCACAAAGTGATCCTCGGTGGAGCTTGTGCCCATCAGCTTGTCCATATCGCAGGTCACCAGAAATGCCACATCGCGGATTAACAACCGCTCGTCGTTCTCCCAGTAGAAGCCGCCCCAGAGTGATGCTGGGCGCTCAATGACAGCAGGGCGATTCTCATGGTCGGGTGTCGCTGCCGGGTAATCTATACCACCGCTTTTGCGCCAGTAGACACCGACACCATCAATTGCTTGCAGCGGATCAACAATGCCGTTCGCGGCGCGAAAATCATCGGTGGCTTTGCGGCAGGCATCAACGACACCATAGTCGTCTATGATAACAAAGCCGCCAATGGAAAGCTTGCCGTAGAGGTTCGACAGGGTATCGCTGGTCGACTCGTAGAGATCCCCGTCAACCCGCAGGATCGCCAGTTTTTCAATCGGTGCATCCGGCAGCGTATCCTTGAACCACCCCTTGAGAAAAGCCACCTGATCGTCGAGCAGGCCGTAGCGGGAAAAATTCCTCTGAACCTCCTCAAGCGGCACAGCCAGTTCCGCATATTCATGAAATGTCTGACCTGCATCTGCAGGGTAGCGGGCTGTATCCGGCGGCGGCAGCCCCTCAAACGAGTCCGCAACCCAGACACGCCGACCACTCTCTTCGTAGGCCTTCAGAATGGAGCGCATGAAAATACAGGCACCGCCACGCCAAACGCCCGCCTCCAACAGGTCGCCGGGAATCCGCTCTTCAATCACCGTCTCAACCAGCCCTCTCAGGTTAGCCATACGCGCCGTGCCAATCATCGTATGCGCGGTTGATGGCCAGTCCATACCACGCTCGCGGACCATTTCATCATACGGTCTGTCGCCGAATGTTTTGAGCGGTGGATCCTCATAATGACGGTTGGTCAGGCAATCCTGCATCAGTGAAAGATACTGATCCCGAGCGACGCGCTTCTCTGCGCGGGCCTGTTCAGCCTCACGACGCAGCCTGGCAAATGGATTAAAGAAACCGATCATGAAAATCTCCGTTGTGATGACCATACAAAACCTGCGTCGGCAAGTAACCGGGCAAGCTCGGGAAATGTGGATGCAAACTCCTGGTCGCGGGAAGCATCCAGATCATTGGTAAAGAGCATAAATTCCTCAATACGGGCCGCATCAGGAAGACCTGCCACCTCAAATGCGGCGATAACATCGGCCAACGAGCCGCTGTTCCTGCCTGTCGAACTATCCGCGTAGGTGCGTAAGCGGCCGGCGGCCTCCAGCCGGATGGCTTGAGGCATAGCCAGCGCACTCAGATACGCCGGCGACTCCAGCACATGATGCTGTAACTCGATATCAATCGCATCGCAGTACTCTGCCAGCTCGGTGATATTAAGCATATTATAGGCCTGGATTGTTGTGTGCAGGTATACCTCTGCATTCGCCAGCCCGCGCAAGCGCGGCAGATTCATCTCCAGATCAGCCCATTGTGCCGGGAAACGGATGTACTCCTGAATTGCTCCGCAGCCATCTGCACTGACGGCGATGGTTACGGACTTGAATTTTTCTGCCAACGCTATCCATTCATCATGCACAACACTGGCATTGGTGGTCATGTAGAGGTTAATCGTCGCAGCTGCACCGATATCGACAAGGTGGCGCATTACCTCGCGCACCTCCTTGATCAGTTGCGGCTCACCACCGATCATGTGCAGGTGTTCTACCCGCTCAGGGTTCTTCAGTATTTCGCCATAAAGCAGCTCTTTCTCGCGAAACCACTCCGCACCTTTACTAAAGCGACTGAACGACACTGCATTCTTGCCAATATCCCTGCGCTGCAGCCGCAACTGCTCAACACCGACACCTGCAGATCCGCCCCCGTTATGGCGCACAAATGCTGCCGAGCTCAGTAAAATCTCGAGCTGGGCAGCATCTGAGCAGGATGAGAGATCATACTCCTGCTCCCATATACCTGCGGGCAGCACGCCATCGAATAGTATTTTACCGTTAACAGACAATTTGAACGGATGATCATCCGGCTTCTCGGCAGAGAGACGTATCGTCAGTCCGGAGAGTTCAATGCCTGTGAGATCGACGCGGATAACAGCCTCACTGTCCGTCCAGGCCGTTGAAATATCGCCTTGCCGCTCAGGCCACCCCATGCCTTCATACTCTGCACCCAATACGCGAGCCGGTGCAATATCGGCATAACCACCGCGCCAGCGGGCGGCACCGATGCCCGGAGGAGACCAGCGCGAGTGTACCGGATCCGCCGCAATAGCCGAGCTGGTCTGGCTGTGGCACATCCGGCACTTGAGGTTGCACAGGTTGCCCAGATCAAGATCGTAGGCGACAGGAAGAGCAACCCTATAGTCCGATGTCACTGCAGCAGATCTTAACGCATCGACATCCAGCCCCTGTCTGGCGGAAGCCTTCAGACCAAACTGACGCATGCTCTCAAATCCCAGCGCTTCACGACGGAAACAATAACCGCATTCGGCAGGTTTACCGCCATTGTCGAGCTCGCGGCGCAGCGTGCGCATCTGATCCGAGTTCCAGATCTCTTCAACACTATGCTGATACACCGACATTGCTTTGCCAGCCCTGTTGATCTGCCCCGAATAGGCACAGCAGGGTTTTGCCGTCCCTGGAGGCATCACATTGATCATGCGAAAAGGGGCGGGGCAGAATGTGTCAGATGGTTTCTCTGCTGCACGACGGCGCTTAAACCAGTGTACGGGATTCAACTTGAACATGGCCCCTCCATTTCATTTTGGGTAACTGCAGTGAAACGTGTATCTCGTATCCAAGGAAAACCACATCTTTCCAGATAGGCGCGCAACTCCGGCAGGCTATCTGCAAAATCCTGTCCTCGAGATAAATCGAGATCGTTGGTAAAGATCATAAACTCGCGTAAAAGTGAAGGGTTACACTCTGGCGCTGCCTCCCACGCATCCGCCAGATTGAGCATGTCAGCCCTCCAATGCACGCGGCTGTTTGTAGCATAAGCTTTAAGTCGATGCGCAGCCTCCTGACGGATAGCCAGCGGCATAATGAAAGAACTGAGGTGTGACGGGTCCTTGAGAATGTGAGGGTGCATCGGTATGGCCTGCTCCTCACAGAAGCGGGCTATGGCGACAATATCCAGGATATTGTAGGCCTGAACCGTCACATTTACAGCAAGGAGTGCATTCGGAAGCTCCTGCAAACGCCGCAGCCCTATCTCTAGCTCATCCCATCGCGATGGATAGCGTATGTAGTCATTGACAGTCTGAAAACCATCCAAACTGACTGAAATCGCCACCGTTTTAAATTGGACGGCGAGATCGCACCACTTTTCGCTTACAACTGTGGCATTCGTATAGACGGTCAAGGTCAAGTTTTCCGCCGCTCCCGAATCGATGAGGTGCTGCATGATTTCATTTGTTTCTTTCAGGATAAGCGTCTCCCCGCCTACGATCCCTACACCTTTGAATTGTTTTGGATTGTGAAGGAGCCCAGCCAGAATATGCTCTTTTCGATTCAGCCAGGAGTGACCTTCCGCTGTACGAACGAACGGGGAGCTTTTCAACGGTACCCAATGCGAATGGATCGGGTCAGCAGCGATTGCCGAACTGGAATCAGCGTAGCACATTCGACATTTCAGATTACAGGTTGACCCAAGAACGATCTCCAGTGTCTCAGGTTCTGTGCGGTAGGCGTTCGCAATAGCGGCCTCCTTAACATCTTCTGCCGTCAACATCTCAGGATTCAGCCAGCCCTTAGCCCAACCTTCAGTCATAGCTTGACGCGTGCTTACCACCCCCTTGGATTCCTGAATCGTGCAATACCGGCAGGCTTCGACAGGAGCACCGCGAACCATACGTTGGCGAATGTCTTGCATCTGTTCAGAGTTCCATATCTTCTCGGTCGAGTCTTCACGCATCGACATTGGTCTTCCGCCGTCCTGGATTATTCCTTCGAATACACAACAAGGTTTCACTGTTTCATTAGGCAGGATGTAGATGTGGCGAAAAGGCAATACGCAGAAGCTGTCTCCAGCATTGTTGGCTGGGCTCAGTATGCGTTTTAACCAATTTACAGCTTTTGGAAGTTTCACTTTGCAAATCTCCTTTCTCTTACCCATTTGATTCCAGCCATCGATAACATATGAAACAACCCGGGAAAGGTCGAAGCAAAGTCCTGATCACGCGAGGCATCGAGATCGTTGGTGAAGGTCATAAACTGCTCCAGCAGATCCGGGTTGCCTGCATCCGGCCCGCGCTCCAGCGCCTCAGCGAGCAGCACCAGCGTCGGCCCACTTGCTGTGCCTCTCTTCGCATGATCACGCAGCCGTTTTGACGCCTCCCGCCTGATAATTACAGGCAGAATATCGGGACTGAGAAACTTGGGCACTTCAAGCAGTGTATACTGGAAATCAAGGCCATGTTCTTCGCACCAGCTAGCCAACGGTACAATATCGAGCACGTTGTAGACCTGAACTGTCGCGTTGATATAGAGGTGAACATTGGCAATGCGGCGCAGACGCTCCAGCGATATTTCAATATCCGACCAGCGGGCTGGATGGCGAATGTAGTGATTCACCGCATCAACACCATCAAGGCTTGCGGCCATGACCACCGACCTGAATCCGGCAGCAAGCTCGCACCACTCCTCATCAACCGTCGTAGCATTGGTGGTAAGGCTCAGGTTGATCTGGGCGGCAGCACCGGACTCCACAAGACGACGCATGATATGACGCGCCCGCTTCACCAGCGTTGGCTCTCCGCCAATGAGGTTCAGGGTTCTGGGCCGATCCGATTTTTTGAGCAGGTCATCGAAAACAAACGCCTCGCTCCGGCTCCAGTCACCGGTCGCAGGTTCATCGCCGCCATTGTCGGGCAGGTCGAAGGCGGCCTCCTCCCACGCCGTGTGAACCGGATCTGCCGCAATGAGCGAGCTGTAGTAGCCACAGCACATACGGCATTTCAGGTTACAGGCATTGCCCACATGCAAATCAATCCACTCAGGGCGCTCTACACGGTAGTCATCAGCCACAGCACTGGATGCCAACTGCTCAAGCGTTCGCCCTTCCGGATTCATCCAGCCGTTTGCCCATCCTTCGGTACCGCGCCTGCCGATACTCTCAAGCCCCCGTGCTTCATAACGGGTACAATATCCGCATGCCGGCACGGCTTCACCCGCAATCATTTTGCGCCGCACATCCTTCATGAACCGGGAGTTCCAGATCTCATCCACCGAGTTGGCACGGGGGGATAGTGCCACTCCATTCTCCTCCACTTCTGCCTCAAATGCGCAGCACGGCTTCGCCGCCCCTCGGGATGTCAGGTGCAGCTGCAGAAATGGATATACGCAAAGGTTGTCATGTTTTTTACTCAAACGAGCCCCCTCGCACCTAATGCTTCAAAGTGCATTTCGCTCGCCCATTCAAAACCCGCATCGAGAATCGACTGCCTGAGCTCTGGCAAAGTAGCTGCGAAACTCTGCTTGCGTGACATGTCCATAGCATTGGTGAAAATCATAAATTCACGCAATAACTCCGGATCGAATACCCTGTCTGTAGCTTCCAGGGCAGCGGCAAGTTGTGCAATAGTATCCCGACTTTTTGCCGATTCCCCCTCACCCTCCAGATAAACGTGCAACTTGCGTGCCGCATCAAAACGCACTGCTGGCGGCATGGCAAAAACGCTAAGACGCTGTGGCCCTGAGAGCAGGTTATACTGAAAGTCGAGAGCCTCACTTTCACAATAGCGCACAAGATCAACAATGCCGAACATGTTATATGCCTGCACCGCCATATTGGTATAAATGACAGCATTGGGAAGACTCATCAGCCTAGATAAACCAGTTTGAACATCCTTCCAGCGGGAAGGAAATCGAATGTAGTCATTCACCGAGGCGTAGCCATCAAGGCTCAGTATCAGGATCAGCGTCTTGAAGCGCGACAGGAGTTCCAGCCATTCGTCGTCGATCCGGGTGAGGTTGGTTACAAAACTTAAGCCCATCGTCTGCGATGCCCCGATATCAACAAGGTGACGCACCAGGTCGCGCGCCTCCGGTATCAGGAAAGGCTCCCCGCCGATCAGGTTCAGGTGACGCGGTCGGAGAGGCTCCCTGAACAATTCCCCATACAGGAATTCTTTACGCTTGAACCAGGCATTTCCAGTCATGGGTGCATCCGGGAACACGTCTGGATTCCATTGCGAATGAATTGAATCGGCGTTAATCGCCGAACTAAAATGACCACTGCACATACGACATTTAAGGTTGCAGAGATTTCCTATATGCAGATCAATTGACTCTGCTGGCGAGAGTACATAACCATCGGCAACTGTCGATTTCAAGTCCCTTGCGGTCACCCCTGCTTCGTTGAGCCAACCAGCCTCCCAACCTTTTGTGCACTTCTGCCCCATGCTCTCGATACCCAAACTCTTTTCCCAATTGCAGCGCTCACATCCGGGGACGTGGCGGCCTTCTAGCATCGTTTTGCGTAGGTCCTGCAAGAAATTCGAATCCCATACTGCGTCGATAGAGTGATCGTAAACCGACATAGGGGAGCCATTTTCCCTGATAACATCATTAAATGCACAGCATGGCCGCACCGTCCCTGTCGTATCTACCGTCAGCCCCTTGAATGGATAGATGCAGAACGAATCATCCTCCTTCGTTGCTTTGATCAGACTGATGCCGGAGAAGGAAACACCAAAAATCCCGACTTTTACGTCTGTCGACACTGATTCGAAAACGACCACATCTTCAACCCAATGCAACAATACCTTGTCTTCCCTCATTTGATCGCAGACAACAGCACCGACCGAATAACTACCTGCAGGTAACTTCGGCAATATAAAGGCAAAGGATGCTGTCAACACTTCACCCGATTTTGCACTTTCCACCACAGCACCCGGACTCTCTGTATTTTCACCGAACAGCGGCTGCCCCAAACGGTCTTTGACAAAAAAGGCTATCGACGGTTGACCAATAGCTCCCAGTACCTTCGCCTCGACAAGAACGCGGGCAGACTCCCCACCGGCAGAACGCACTATCGCTTCGCCATCAACAGATTCAAACAGTACACGCGTGATTTGGGCTACCGAACTTGGGGCGGCCACATTGTCCGTCTCCGGCTCTATATCATGTTGCTGAACCAGATGTTGGCTCTCAATGTAGCGGTCGCAAACCTCTTTAACCGGCCCGGCAAGCATAGCCTTTCCCTGATCGAACCAGACGGCCTTGTCGCACAGCATCATGATCGATGACAGGTCATGGCTTACCAGCAGCAGGGTTCCTTTTTTCCTGAATGCCTGAAGAAAACGAAGACATTTTTGCACAAAACGCACATCTCCGACCGCAAGCGCCTCATCAATGATCAGGATATCTGCATCGACATGAGCAATGACCGCAAAGGCCAAACGCAGGCGCATGCCGGATGAGTAGGTTTTTAACGGGTGGTCGATGAATTCACCGATAGCGGCAAAAGTTTCAATATTGGCGAACCGTTCCTCAATCTGCGCTGTTGTCAGCCCGAGAATCGCAGCATTGATAAAAACGTTCTCCCGTCCGCTTAACTCCTGATCGAAGCCTGAGCCGAGCTCAAGTAAACCCGCTATACGCCCGTTCACCTGAAGCTGCCCGCTCGTAGGGGTCATCGTGCCGCAAACAAGTTGCAGAAACGTTGATTTTCCGGCGCCATTGACTCCGATAATCCCGAATGACTCTCCTCTTTTTACCTCAACAGATATGTCATTCAGGGCCCAGAACTCATCAAAATAATTGCGCCCGGACAGCGGCGAAAACAGCAGTTGTTTCAATCTGTCGGCGGGACGCGCGAAGAGCTTGAAGCACTTGCTCACCCCTTCGGCGCGGAGGACAAATTCAGATGACATCGGCAAACTCACTCCTGCAGTACTGAAAAAAGGCAAAACCCAGCCAGGCAGCAAAAAAGGCTATGGCCCCATGGATGCCGAGCAGCGTCCAGTCCGGTACCAGACCGCCCAGTAACGTCGCACGAGCCCCCTCGATTGCCGGCGTCAGGGGGTTGAGCATCATCAGTGTGGAAAGGGATGCAGGAACGGCATCACTCGCATAAAATACCGGCGAGATAAACATCAACGCTGGCGTAGCGAAGCCGGTGACTCTGCCCACATCCGTGGAGAAAGCGCCGAGTGCCGCCAGAAACCAGGATGCGCTCAAGGTATAAAGTATCAGCGGAATAAGAGTCAGCGGAAAAAGCAGTACCTCGATATGTATCTCGCCTTTAACCAGCAGAAAACAAACCAGCATGGCCACCATGGCGGCAGAGAGCCTGAATAAGGCTGAACCCAGACCAATCACCGCCAGTATCTCCAGCGGAAAGACCACCTTCTTGACGTAATTGGCATTGCTTCTGAGCGTATTCACCGCCGTATTGATGCACTCGGAAAATAACATAACGACCATCATGCCGACGAAGATAGAGAAGGCGAAATCAACAGTGCTGTCAGGCACGCCCCGACGCACCTTGAACACCCCGACAAAAACGAACAGGTACATCGCCAGCATGAACAGCGGCTGGATAAATATGGCCAGTCCACCGATCAGGGAGCCATGGTGGCGTGTCGCCACATCATTGCGGATCAGGCGCCAGGCAAGACTGCGGTGTATCCACATGCTTGCAATCATTGCCCGGGGATGCATAGACACCTTACCCATATCGCCCCCCGAAGGAGCGATACAACATAGTCCGCCACAAGTGCGATTTCATCGCTGAGCCGCCAGGGCATGCACAACATCAACCAGCGACTCGCGCCAGGGCTTGATGGCAAAAGCGAATGTTTGCCTGAACTTGCTGCAATCCATCACTGAATTGGCCGGGCGCTGCGCAGCTGTCGGGTACTCTGCCGTGGTGATTGGATCGACCTGTTTTATATTGAGAAGCATGCCCTGATCAGCTGCTGTTTCGAATACCGCCCCGGCAAAAGCAAACCATGTCGTAGGCTCAGGCTGACAGAAGTTGTAAATACCCCGACAATCATCATTTACACCACTATCGAGAACCGCATAGATCGCCCTTGCCAACTCAGTGCCTGACGTTGGGCAGCCATGCTGATCGGCAACCACATCCGCCTTCTCACATGCCGAGCCCAGGCGAATCATGCTTTTAACAAAGTTCTGTCCGTACGCTGAAAACAACCAGCTGGTGCGCAAGATGATAGATTGTGGGCAGATTCGCAGTACAGCCTGCTCTCCGGCCAGCTTACTCCTGCCGTAAACGCCCAGAGGTTCTGTAGCGTCCTCTTCGAGATAGGCGCCTTGCTTGCTGCCATCAAAAACATAATCTGTGGAGATGTGAATCAGCGGCATGCCATGTTCCTGACAGATGCGTGCCAGGTTGGCAGGGCCGTCACAATTCACGGAGAAAGCCGTGCTCTCATCCGACTCGGCCCTGTCTACCGCAGTATAGGCAGCGGCATTGATCACGGCATCTGGAGCAAATGCAGTCACACACGCGAGTAGTGCATCCGGGTCGGTAATATCCAGCGCATCATAACCCGGAGCCAGCAGCGCATGATGACCACCCAGCCGAACCAGTTCATGCCCAAGCTGGCCACCTGCACCTGTAATCAGCAGTTTCACGGTAAACGATCCCTGCTGACGACTGAGAGTCTCGGTAATGCCAAATCCTTTTCAGATAGCACCGGCTTATCAACAGGCCAGTCGATAGCAAGCAGCGGATCATCCCAGGCCACTCCGGCATCCGACTGCGGATGATACGGCGCCGTACATTTATAGTGGAAAGCTGCGGTGTCGGAGAGCACGCAAAAACCATGCGCATACCCGGGTGGAATCCATAACTGGCGATGATTGTGCTCGGTAAGCTCTACACCCACCCAGCGTCCATAAGTAGACGAATCCGGGTTCACATCGGCCACCACATCAAAAATTGCCCCCGTACCGGCAGAAACCAGCTTACCCTGCGGGTTCTCCAGTTGAAAATGCAGGCCTCGTAACACCCCCTTTCTGGAGCAGGAGTGATTGTCTTGCACAAAGGCCAGTTGATTACCCGGAATCCCGGCTGCCGCATAACGCTGCTGGTGAAATGTTTCGAGAAAAAAGCCGCGCTCATCAGCAAACACCGATGGCTCAACAATCAAAACACCGGGTAAATCCGTTTCAACAATGTTCATGATCATCCTCTGGCGATGCGTTCATCGATCCGTATCCAGCTGCCATGCAATGCCGAGACAACTCATTTGATGCATTGGCAAGCACCTGATGCAGCCAGCGTGGCTGATCATTGAATTTACAGCGAATCATGTCAACCACAACCGTGATGCGAAGGAATACGCTACTGCAGGTAAAAAACGCGCATGCGGTTGATCTGCTTAAGGGTGCAACTGGGATTATGTCGGGCTCCTGCCCGCCACCCTGCGGCTGTTCTAGACTTGTCTCCTGCAGCCTTGTTTTTAGGGCTGCATGTACATTGCCAGCAAGTAAATTTGGTACAGCCGAGCTGCGCATGCAAAAACAGAGCTTACATGGTTGATCTGCTCATGGGTGCAAGTGGGATTATGTCGGGCTCCTGCCCGCCACCCTGCGGGCCGCCGCCTTGGCGGCGTTCCGATCGACGATCCTGCCGATCGGGCGAACCATGCGCTCTTTTCTGGACCCTGCACCGACTCAAATAAAAAGGGCCCCATTCGGGGCCCTTTTTATTTGAGTGGCGGAGAGGGTGGGATTCGAACCCACGTGGGACTTTCGCCCCCAACCGATTTCGAGTCGGTGCCGTTATGACCACTTCGAATACCTCTCCATCTCTTGGGCAGGCGCGAAGCATAGGGCCGGCTGTGTGCGTGTCAAAGCATCACGCATACCCCGGACAGACTCTACTCGCTGAATGCTCCGAGGTTGCGCAAGCGCCTGGCGCGCCCCGCCAGCAGTTTGTCGACAGGCGTCTTCAATAGCTCCTTGAGCGCTGTTTCCAGTGCCTCGGCAATCAGCTCGGCTGCTGCGGTGATATTTCGGTGCGCGCCATCTTTCGGCTCGGCGATAATGCCGTCGATCAGACCCAGCTCCTGCAGATCCTTGGCTGTCGGCTTGAGTGCTTCAGCCGCCTCTTCCGCGTGCGCCCGATCGCGCCACAGAATCGCCGCACACCCTTCCGGAGAAATCACCGAATAGGTGGAAAACTGCTGCATATACATGCGATCGCCAACACCGATCGCCAGTGCACCGCCGGAACCGCCTTCACCAATCACCGTACAGATCACCGGCACCTTGAGTCCCGCCAGCTCCTGCAAATTACGGGCAATGGCCTCACTCTGACCGTGCTCTTCGGCATCAATGCCCGGCCAGGCGCCGGCCGTATCGATAAAGGTTAGAATCGGCACATCAAAACGTTCAGCCAACCGGAACAGGCGCAGTGCCTTGCGGTAGCCTTCGGGCCTCGGCATGCCGAAGTTACGTCTTAACTTCTCTTTGGTATCGCGCCCCTTCTGGTGGCCGATTACCATCACACTCTGGCCGCGGAAGCTGGCCAGACCGCCGACAATAGCGCCGTCATCGGCAAAGGTACGTTCGCCGTGCAACTCCTGAAAATCATCAAAGATCAACGGGATATAATCCAGGATATAGGGACGATCCGGATGCCTGGAGAGCTGGCAGACCTGAGCACGGGTAACCTTGCTGTAGATCTGCTCGACCAACTTGTCGCGCTTGTGCCCCAGACGCTCCACTTCCTCGGCGATGTTTACGCCGGAATCACTGCCCATACTGGACAGCTCCTCGATTTTGGAGGTCAGCTCCGCGATCGGACGTTCAAATTCGAGATAACTAAATGCCACTTTATCCTCTCTTATCGTTCCGTTCATATCCCCGGCGAGCCGGGCGCTGCGGTTGCCATGCCTTGCAGCGCAGATGAATCGATTCAGGACCAAAACGCGCATCAAGCTGCGTTCGGGTGTTCTCATCCCAGCGCAGGCATGGACCGGTCTGCAGAATGGCAAGACTAGCGTCTGGCAGTCTGACATGGAACGACAGACATGCAGGGCCACCCTGAGCAATGGATTTAAGCCGCGCCAGCGTCATCTCATCCCAGGCAATACTGGCCGTGGAGATACGCACTTCCGTGACCAGATCCGGGATCAGCTCTTCCAGTGAGGCGACCGCTTCCGCAATCAATACAGGCTCATCCTTGCTCTTGTCCACGCGCGCGGCAATCAACAGCGGAATATCCGCCTGCAACAACTCCGCTATGTCACTGTACACAGTGGAGAAACAGACCATCTCCGCCTGCCCGTGCAGATCCTCGAGCTGTACAAAAGCCATCGTGCCACGTCCGCCCTGATACTGGCGCATCGAGGAGACACCGGCTGCGATCACCACTTCAGCCCCGTCTTCACGCGTTTTAAGCTCACCCAGATGACAATCGCCCAGTCCGGTTGATCTTTTCAGCCAGGCCTCGAGCGGATGCCCTGTCAGATAAAAGCCGAGCACCTCACGTTCCGCCTGCAGCGCTTCACCCGCACTCCATAGCGGCACGGACGGGAAGCCGCCATCTTCACTCTCAGGCTCCGCCACACCGAACAGCAGCGACTGATTGGAGGCAAACTCCTTGCGCTTGCTGGCAAGCTTCTCCAGCACATCCGCCAATCCTTCCAGCGCCGCTCGCTGATGCGGAATCAAACCATGCAGCGCATCAGCCCTGATCAATGCCTCAAGAATGCGCTTGTTCAGTGTCCGCGATGGCGCCCGCATGATCATATCTTCAAATGATGCAAAGGCCCCGTTGGCCTTGCGCTCATCGATCACCGCACGCAGCGCTGCCTCCCCGACCCCCTTGATGCCACCCAGACCGTAGCGGATACAATCCCCTTCCGGACGGAACTCCCAATCCGATTCATTGATATGCGGTTGCAGCACATCAATGTCCATATTGCGGCAATCGGTAACCAGCAGCGCCAGCTTGTCGGTATTGCCCATATCACAGCTCATCGTTGCCGCCATAAAGGCACGCGGGTAGTGCGCCTTAAGGAAGGCCGTCTGGTAGGAGATCAGCGCATAGGCGGCCGAATGGGATTTGTTAAAGCCATAGCCGGCAAACTTCTCCATCAGGTCGAACATATGTTCGGCCTTGCCCAGATCCACCTTCTGCTTTTCCGCACCGGCCATGAAGATTTTGCGCTGCTCGGCCATCTCCTCGGCTTTTTTCTTACCCATGGCGCGACGCAGCATATCCGCCTGACCGAGCGAGAAGCCGGCCAGCAACTGGGCGATCTGCATCACCTGCTCCTGATAGAGAATCACGCCGTTGGTTTCCTGCAGGATCGTTTTCAACTGCGGCAGCGGATACTCAATGGCCTGCCTGCCGTGCTTACACTCGATAAAGGTGTCGACCATGCCCGATTCCAGCGGTCCGGGACGGTAGAGCGCCACCAGCGCAATAATATCCTCAAAACAGTCCGGTCTCAGCCGCGTCAGCAGATCGCGCATGCCGGAGGATTCCACCTGGAATACAGCACCGGTCTGACCGCGCTGCATCAGCCTGAATGTCGCCTCGTCATGCATCGGAATGGTTGTAATATCAAACTGTTTGGCCGCATCGCCCGTTTCGTACTGCCGCACCAGCTTCACCGCGATATCGATCACCGTCAGCGTTTTCAGGCCGAGGAAGTCGAACTTGATCAGGCCGACTTTTTCCACATTGGCCATATCCCACTGTACAACCTTGCCCTCTTCACCGGCCACCTTGAACAGCGGTGCCGTATCCACCAGCTCACGCCGACCGATAATCACACCGGCGGCATGCTTGCCGGCATTGCGGTGGCACCCTTCCAGACGTTTGGCCAGCGCAAACAGGCGCTCAACCTCGACATCCTCCTTGACCATTTTTGCCAGCTTCGGCTCATCGATCAGCGCCTTTTCCAGCGTCATTTTCAGATCATTGGGCACCAGCTTGGCGATCATATTGACCTTGGAGAGCTCCATCGGCAGCACACGGCCGACATCGCGAATCACCGCCTTGGCCTTCATCGAGCCGAAGGTAATGATCTGCGCCACCTTGTCTTCGCCATATTTATGGGTGACGTAACGGATCGCCTCTTCACGCCGGCTCATGCAGAAATCGATATCGAAATCGGGCATCGATACGCGCTCCGGATTGAGGAAACGCTCGAACAGCAGGCCGTATTTGATCGGATCCAGATCGGTAATTTTAAGGCAATAGGCCACCAGCGAGCCGGCACCGGAACCACGTCCGGGACCGACAGGAATGCCCTGATGTTTTGACCAGGTGATAAAGTCCGATACGATCAGGAAATAACCGGGGAAACCCATTTTTTCGATCACATCCAGCTCGAAGGTCAATCGCGCATCGTAGGTCGCGCGTACCGCATCCGCATCACCGGCAAGAATCGCCGGCCAGCGATCATCCAGCCCGTCCATCGACTGCTGACGCATATAGGCCGAGAGCTCCAGACCATCCGGCGGCTGGAAATCCGGCAGCTGGTAGTTGCCGAATTGCAGATCCACGTTGCAACGGTTGGCAATATGCACCGTATTTTCCAGTGCCTCAGGTATATCTTCAAACAGCTCACGCATTTCATCATATGATTTCAGGTAATATTCCGGCGTAAAATGGCCGGAAACATCATCATTGAGCGTGCGATTCTGCTGTAGCGCCTGCATGGCCTTAAATGCCTCGAAATCCTCACGGTCGAGAAAATGGGCGTTATTGCTGGCCACCAGCGGGATATCCAGCTCATGTGCCAACTCGATCAGCTGCTCATTCACCCGCTCCTGACCGGAACCGTTCTGGCGCTGAATCTCGATAAAAAAGCAGCCCTCATGAAACATATCGCGGTAGGCGATCGCCGCCTTGCGCGCGCCGTCCCTGTCGCCGCGCTGCAGGTGCTGCTCAATCTCTCCGTTCCAGCCGGAGGAGATGGCAATCAGGCCGTCGGCATGCTCGCTCAATACCGGCTTGCCGACGCGCGGCTTGTAATAAAAACCATCAAGATAGGAAATCGACACCAGTTTAAGCAGATTCTTCCAGCCATGATTGTTGCGGGCCAGCAGCACCAGGTGCGGGAAACGCGGGCCGCGCGGCCCTTCCGAGACCCGTTTATTGTGATCCTCGCAGATATAGACTTCGCAGCCCATAATCGGCTTGATGCCCATGCGCATGGCCTTGCTGTAAAATTCGATAGCACCGAACATATTGCCGTAATCGGTCAATGCGACCGCCGGCTGGCGCAATTCGGCTATTCTGGTCAGCAAATCTCCGACCTTCAGTGTGGAACCGAGCAGTGAATAATCGGAATGGACATGCAAGTGGGCAAAGGGGGCAAAGCGCATCTGCCGAGCATAGCTTCGCGCGCATGCTTTTGCATCTATCCCGGAGCCTGCTTTCCTCCTGTAGCAGTGCGCCGCGCCGATCTTTACGAACGGGGAGCGGGCTGTATATTCGTTTTCCGAAATCCGGGACGCTTTACCGGGCAATGCATTATTAATCTATATTGAGCAAGGGGCGTTTGTGGTAAAACATATCGTGATGTGGAAATTGAAAGAGAAGAACGATGCACTGGAGATCAAGACGCGGCTGGAAGCTCTGGCCGGCCGGATTCCGGGCCTGCTCAACATCGAGGTCGGCATCGACTTCCTGCACTCCGAGCAGTCGGCCGATCTGGTGCTGGTTGCCGAGCTGGCCGATCGCGCGTCACTCGATCTATATCAGCAGCACCCTGAACATCAGGCCGTAATACCACTGGTCAGGGCAGCAGCGCTGTCACGCAGCGTGGCAGATTACGACTGCTAGCAGCACTCGCCACCCTGCGCCAGCTTCGGTGACCTCATGCAGCACACCTGGATCTGATCTATACTACCCATCGGCATATGCACGAAGGAGGTAGCCATGAACATTTGGATTGTCGTTGCAGACAGTGCACAGGCGCAAATCCTGACGACGGAGACGTCGACAGATACCCTGTGTGAAGAGGCGGTGCTGGTCCATCCGGAATCCAGACTGCAGGAGCAAGAGTTAACGTCCGACCAGCCGGGCAGGGCATTTGATAGCACCGGCATGGGACGCCATGCCATGAGCAAGTCAGTAGACCCTAAAAAACAGGAAGTGATCATCTTTTCCAAGCAGGTGGCCGAATATCTGGAGGCCGCTCGCCATGCACATCGCTTTGACAAGCTCTATGTGCTCGCAGCCCCGGCATTCCTGGGCCATTTACGGGATCACTTCTCCCCCCCGTTGAGCAGCACCATCGCAGGCTCAATAGACAAGAATCTGGTAGGCCGCGATATTGCTGAGATCCGGTCTCATCTGCCTGAATTCCTGTAGCTCCGGCGTGACCGGCGGCTAGCCATCATGGCCGGCCGCTGTACGCTGTTGAACAGAGTCGCCGCAAGGGCGATATATTTCGCTTAAGGGATCTGCGCTGATTAGAGCCGCTGCTAAAAGTCAGGTTCTCTCGACAGTTCTTCCTGAATCACTGCGCGTAAACGATCTATACCTGCACCCTTGAAGCTTGATGTAGGCAAGGGGGAGAGCAGACCACCCATCGCTTCGCTCATCTCTTTCAGGCGACCGGAGCGCTGATTGCCGGACAATTTATCCGCCTTGGTTGCTACAGGCAGCCAGCGGATGCCGCTCTCATTGAGCCATTCAATCAATTTCATGTCCGAATCTTTCGGACCATGACGTATATCGAGCAGCACCAGCACCAGCTTGATATCAGCATTGACCAGATAGCCCTCGATCATACTGATCCAGCGGTTCTGCTCCTTTTTCGGCGCCCGTGCATAACCGTAACCGGGCAGGTCAACGACCAGCAGCTGCTGATCCACATCAAACAGATTCAACAAACGGGTACAACCCGGATTCTTGGATGTTTTCACCAGCCCCTTGCGGCCGAACAGGGCATTCATCAGCGATGATTTACCCACATTGGAGTGACCTGCCACGGCAATCTGGGGCAGATTGCTCTCCGGGAACTCTTCGGGATTGGCCACCGACTGGACAAATTGCGTATTCGGCCAGTGAATACGGGTTAGTTTTAAATACACGCTCATGTCCCGAAGCTGACAAGCAAGCCCGATTCGGGCAAGCATTGCGCAACATGCAAAAGGTAAGCCCACGCAGGCGGATAAACTGATGGTTGGCTTGCAAGCAATAAAGGGGCTATGCTTGCCCATTATTTAGGCAGAAGGACCCTCCCCCTATGAACAAGCGCTTGCTGCCCGGTTTCCGGCTGGGTAAATACATGATCAATGACCCGCTGGTGCTCGCCCCGATGGCAGGCATCACCGACCTGCCTTTTCGTCGCATCTGTAAGCGCTTTGGTGTCGGCCTGATGGTGACCGAGATGATCGCATCCCGTGCCGTCGATATGGGACGTGAGCGCACCGAACGCATGGCGGAGCTGGGAGCGGATGAACATCCGGTATCCATCCAGATTGCCGGCTCTGATCCGGAGTTTGTTACCGAGGCCGCCCGCTGGGCCGTCGGCCATGGTGCCGACTTTGTCGATATCAATATGGGCTGCCCGGTAAAAAAAATATGCAAGCAGGTGGCCGGCTCCGCCATGCTCCGGGATGAGCCGCTGGTGGCGCGCGTACTTGAGGCGGTGGTCGCAGCTGTAGAGGTGCCGGTCACGCTGAAAATACGTACCGGCTGGGACGATCAGTCAAAAAATGTCGAGCGCATCGCCCGCATCGCCGAAGCCAGTGGTATTCAACTACTCACCGTACACGGCCGCACGCGGGCACAGATGTTCCATGGCCACGCCTGCTGGGAAGATATCGGCCGGGCCAAGGCCGCTGTTTCAATACCGGTGATCGGCAATGGTGATATTATCGATGGCGCATCGGCCAGAGAGATGATTCGTATCTCCGGTTGCGACGGCGTCATGGTCGGACGAGCGGTGCAGGGAAATCCCTGGGTACTGGGAGAGGTCTATGCGGCCATTACCGGCCGGCCGATTCCGGAAAAACCGACTGCTGCCGAGCGCTGGGCCGTGGTGGATGAACATATGCAGCAGCTGGCTGCCCATCATGGCATTCGCACAGCCTCGAAACTGGCACGCAAACATGTGCTCTGGTACAGCAAGGGCCAGCATGGCTCCGCTGAATTTCGCCAGACATTTCAGACCATGACCGACTGGCAGCAGATGCTGGATGTTGCCGCGACCTACTTCCTGAGTCTGGATGGTCACGAGCAGATTGAGGAGTCACAAGATGCGGCCTGATTCGGTATCACTCGCAGCGGTGCCTGCACCGATGATTTTTCTGGATACCAATGCGCGTGTGCTTGGCTGTAATGTACCTGCACAGGAAGCACTGGGGCAATCGGAGCGACGGCTTGTCGGCCTGCACATATCCGAGCTGTTTGCTCCGAAAATGGAGATTGAGGGTATGCTTGCCCGGCTAACACCCTACAGCAGCGTCTCCGATCATCAGATCTGCATTCTGCGCTCCGGCATGCCGGTATCGCTGCACCTCGGCTACCATGACGATGGCGTTTCCGCCCTGTTCATTCCCGAAGCGGCACGTGCCGAGGTGGAGGAGCACACCAAACGCCACGAGATGGCTGAAGCAGTAGCCCGTATTGCGCTGGAGATGGCACATGAAGTGAAGAACCCGCTGGCTGCGCTGCGCGGTGCTGCACAATGGCTTGCCGAGCAGAAAGATATCTCGCAGAGCAACAAGGAAGCAGTAACGCAGATGCTGCTCGGCGTGGACCGGATTCGTGATCGTATCGATGCTTTTTTACAGGTGGGCCCCAGAGCACCCGTTGCCATGGAGATGACCAATATTCATGTCCTGATTCAGGATGTAACGGTGTATCAGGAGGGCATTCAGGTGCGGCGCGTATTTGATCCCAGCCTGCCGGAAACGCTGGTGCACCCCGCCCGGCTCAGACAGGCCTTCGAGAATCTCTGGCAGAATGCCGTGGAGGCCGCCGACAGCACCATCGAGTGGCAGACGCGCATGGCGCCACTGGTGCACCTGCCCGGCCATAGCGGGCAGGTGCTTGAGGTGCGCATCACCAATGACGGGCGTATGGTGCCGCCGGATCTGCGCGACCGACTGTTTGAGCCCTATGTGACGGGCAAACAGCGCGGCAGCGGACTGGGGCTGGCACTGGTTCAGCAGGTGGTACTGGAGCATGGCGGCCGCATCAATATGCGCAGCGAAAAAGGACGCACAACCATGATATTGCACTTGCCTATTCTTCAAAAGGGAGATAATAAATGAAAATGCGGGCATTGATTGTCGATGATGATGAGGGCATTCGCTGGGTTCTGGACAAGGTGCTGCAGGAAGAGGGTGTCGAAGTGGTCCAGGCGGGCAGTATCAGCGAAGCCAAGGCTGCACTGGCTGATGGTGAGTTCGCCGTGGTCTTTCTCGATGTCTATCTGCCCGATGGCAATGGTATGGATCTGCTTGCCTCCGGCCTGTCTATGCCTGTGGTGATGTTGACCGCAGAGACCACCTTCGGCCATGCCGCGGAAGCCTACCGCATGGGGGCAATGGAATATCTGCCAAAACCCTTCGATCTGGATGAAGTACGCCAACTGCTGGGTCGCGTCCGACCATCTCAAAAAGCCAAGCCCGCAGCACAGAAGGTGGAAGAGGGGTTGATCATCGGTCGCAGTCCGGCGATGCAGCAGATGTTCCGTACACTGGGCCGCGTGGCCAGCTCCGATCTGACCGTGTTGATCACCGGCGAATCCGGCACCGGCAAGGAGATGGTCGCCAAAACGCTGCATGATCGCAGTCAACGGGCAGGCAAGGCCTTTGTTGCCATCAATACCGCGGCCATTCCTGCCGACCTGCTGGAGTCGGAACTGTTCGGCCATGAAAAAGGTTCATTCACCGGTGCCGACAAAACACGTGAAGGCCGTTTTATCCAGGCCGATGGCGGTACACTGTTTCTCGATGAGATCGGTGATATGCCGCTGGCCCTGCAGGCCAAACTGTTACGCGTACTTGAAGAGGGACGCGTTCAGCGCGTGGGCGGCAGCGAATCAAAAGTGGTCAATGTGCGGCTGCTGGCAGCCACCCATCAGAATCTGAACAGCAAAATTGCCAAAGGTGAGTTTCGCGAAGATCTCTACTATCGACTGAATGTAATTCCGGTACAGATCCCGCCGCTCAGGGACCGCCGCGATGATATTCCGGAGCTGGCCAACTTTCTGCTGGACCAGACTATCAAAGAGCTGGGCATGGAACAGCCGATCCTGCTCGATGATGCGATGGATCTGCTCTGCCGCCATGACTGGCCGGGTAATGTGCGCGAGTTGAAAAATGTCATGCGCAGGCTCGCTGTACTGACGCCGGGCGCGACAATTACGCTGACCGATGTGGCGCTGGCGCTGGGCAATGTGCATAACCACACCGGCGAGGAGGAGACGCTGGGCGAGTCCGTCACACGCTGTACCCGCCAATACCTGCACCAACTGGGCTATGCCAGCGCAACCAACTTGCACCAGCACCTGCTGGAGCAGATTGAGCCGCCGCTACTGGTGCTGGCGCTGGAACAGTGCCACGGCAATCAGCTGAAGGTCGCTGAAATGCTCGGCCTGAACCGCAATACCGTACGCAAGCTGCTGCACAAATACGATATCAATCCGCAGTATTTCCGTTAGGAGTCGCCTGAAACCATCAGAGCCGACCGGGTTTTGCCATGACCATCTTCGTCGCTTGTCCGGCTGCGCCCAGTGCGCATAGTTACACAGGTTTATGACAGCAGGGGCTCTGCTGCTGGATCGGCGGACATGGCACATCGCCATACGAGCAGAACACGCAACAGTCACCCTGCAGGGGCCTAAGCAGCGCATGGCATGATTCACACTGATAAAACCACTGGCATGCATCTGTCGGCATTGTTTCCAGCTTGCTGTGCCCACATACAGGACAGGTTATCGTCGATTGATCCATTATAGTTTCTCTCATCAGGATCTCACTCTACCGCGAAGTCAAAAACTACTACACCATGAGTCTAACAGCGATTTTGGGTTGTCGATTCAAATGGTCGATTGGTCGATTTCACATCGCCTCTCAACTGTTTACTGTACTTCGGCGATGGCCATGCCGGCGGCATAACCGGATGACCATGCCCACTGGAAATTAAAACCGCCGAGATGCCCTGTGACATCCACCACTTCGCCGATAAAATAGAGCCCCGGCACGCGCTTGCTCTGCATGGTTTTGGAGGAGAGTTCATCGGTATCAACACCACCAAGGGTTACCTCGGAAGTGCGATAGCCCTCGGTGCCATTCGGTTTGAGCTGCCAGCCATGCAGCAGCACGGCCAGATCACGCCGCTGCTGCTGGCTCAGCTGGCACAAGCGTGTTTCGCCCAGATCATGTTCAATCAGCAACGGCACCAGGCGTCTGGGCAACAACTCGCACAGTACGGTTGTCAGCTGGGCCTGCGGCCGCTCGCGGCATTTCTGCTCCAGAAATGCCGCGCTGTCCGTGCCCGGCAACAGATCGACCAACAACGTATCGCCCGGTCGCCAGAACGAGGAGATCTGCAAGATAGCAGGCCCGGAGAGACCACGGTGGGTGAATAACATCGCCTCACTGAATGATCTGCCATTACAGGAGACGTTCACATCCAGTGAAATGCCGGCCAGCGTTTCCAGCCGCTCCTTCTCTTTGCCGGTAAAGGTGAACGGCACAAGTGCCGCAACCGGTGCAATCACCTTCAGGCCGAAGGATTCGGCTATTTTCAGCCCGAAGGCACTCGCCCCCATCTTCGGAATGGATAGCCCGCCAGTGGCAATCACCAGTGCTTTAGCATGGAAGTCGCCCTTGTTTGCATGGATCAGAAATTGATGATCCTCTTTTTTCACTGCCAACACTTCAGTTTGCAGTGAAAATGTAACCCCTGCATCACGGCAGGGAGCCAGCAACATATTGAGTATATCCCTGGCTGATTCATCACAGAAGAGCTGCCCGTGCTTACGCTCGTGCCAGGCAATGCCTGCCCGCTCCACCATATCGATAAAGTCGGCGGCGGAGAACCGTGCCAGTGCGGATTTGCAGAAGTGCGGGTTGGCCGACAGAAAGTTGCCCGGGCCTGCAAAACGGTTGGTGAAATTACAGCGCCCGCCACCGGAGATCAGGATTTTTTTACCGGCTTTCTCGGCATGGTCGATCACCAGCACGGATTGACCCATCATCGCAGCTGTACCTGCACACATCAGACCAGCAGCGCCTGCGCCGACAATAACCACATCATATTCACCCATGCCCGTATTGTGCACACTATGCGCCTCGCATTCATCTGAAATTCAGCAACTGTCTGTAATGATACGGCAGTCCATCCGACAGATGTATAAGTCAGGAGATATGATGAAACAACTTATATGGTTTATCACTGCTGTCCGGTTAAACATTGATCAGGCTCAGTTGGTTTAAATTTTCAGTTGGTTGTCGTTTTGGTGGAGGCGATTGTTTCATCACTAATT
>PFXI01000117.1 GCA_002791575.1 Zetaproteobacteria bacterium CG_4_9_14_3_um_filter_54_145
CATCTAAATGGCCCCGGATTCTCAATGGATGGACACCTCAAGAGCGGGGTAACTTACGCAGCGTAAGCTAGTTCTACGTCGTCGTTTGCAATTATATGCAAGTGCCAGCTTTTTACGGGGCCAACAACCCGACATGCCCCATAGGGTTCAGCATCTCCGTCGATACCAAGTCGCCCCCATGAAGCGTCGTATTCTATACCTTATAACATGGCGGACAAGCCCTGCAGTGCAAGCCCCGCTGCAAACAGGCCGCCGACATAGTGCGACTGCAGGAAAAAATCGAACCCCCAGCGCTCGCCGCAACGCAACAACCTGCCGCACAACAGCAGCTGCAGCATCAGCGCCAGCCACCAGCCCAGTCCCACCCAGAAGCCGCCCAGCACAAATGTCGCCACCCCAAGCAGCGCCACGGTCGCCATCCCCAGCAACACAATCGCCACAACAGCGCGATCACCGAACCAGATGGCAGCTGACTTAAGCCCGATCTTCAAATCATCAGCCCGATCCCCCAGCGCATAGGCCGTATCATAGGAGAGCGACCAGCAGACATTGGCGGCAAACAACAACCACGGCACAGGTGAATCGAACACCGTACCAGCCTCCGCCGCCCACGCCATGACCGCGCCCCAGCCAAAAGACATACCGAGCCAGGCCTGTGGAAAGTGCGTATAGCGTTTGAGAAACGGATAGAGCAATGCCAGCAACGCACCGATCACGGCCAGGATCATCACATAGAGAGAGGTCTGCGACACCAGCAGCAGCGCCAGTAGCAACATCAACACGAAACCAGCCAGTGCAGCGCCGGGGGCAACCACACCTGCGGCGAGCGGGCGTAATTTAGTACGCTCAACATGCGGATCGTAATCCCGATCGGCGAAATCGTTAATGACACAGCCGGCAGAGCGCATCAACAGCGCGCCGGCAACAAAGATAATGATATTTTTAACAGAGGGCGTACCACCCGATGCCGCCAGCAGCCCCCACAGCGTAGGCCATAACAGCAACCAGTAGCCGACAGGCTTATCTATACGTAGCAGCCTGTACCAGTCAGATAGAGACCCTAGTGGTAAAAAAGTCACTGGGGATAACGGCGGGCCGCATTTTCAACACGTTGCCAGATCACCGGGTGAAAGACTTCAACCACCAGCGCACTCGTGCCGGACGGAGATCGCAATACCGAGCGCCTGGCCCAGCGCCCCTTGTTCGCCCCTTCCATATCCAGCAGGACAACACTGAGATCAGAGCGCGACAGCGACAGCCCCCGATCCAGCAACAGGTTACCCAGCGGTCGTTCGCCCTCCTGCAGGGCCAGCATCAAATCAGCCGGCAGCCCCTCCAGCGGCAACACGGACTCCGCATCAAACATCACCGAGCCGCGGTGCAGCAATGACACCTGCCGGCGCAGCGCCGAGGCACCGGGCGCACAACAGAGCAAGCCCGCTTCATCTGTACTCATGTTATCTATAAACTGGTCGTGCAGCCGCACATCCAGACGAATGGCAAAGTGGCGCTCCAGAAAGCGGGTCAGCGAACCGGCCGTGGTCAGCACCGCAGCCGAATCACGGCTTACGCCGGCATCTGCCGGTTTCCATGTGCGCACCGATTGCCAGGATTGAGATTCAATATCACCAAAAAACATGCGCGCATCATGAGCCAACAGTCTGTCTGGTCAAGACCCTTACATCCGCCTATCCGGCACAACTTGCATGATCATCGGAAATCAGGCCGAATCCGCACTCATGTCCTGTCGCCTCTACCTGAACCAGCCCCTGCACACCGGCGAGCTGATCACACTGCCAGCAAATCTGGCCCACTACCTGCGCCAGGTCATGCGCCATGAGATCGGCGATGAGATCATTCTGTTTAACGGCCTGGGCTGTGAGTTTCATGCCACCATCAAGGCCATGTCGAAGCAGGAGATCTCCTGTCAGCTCACCGCCTTTGATAATACCAGCCGGGAGATGAGCTGCCGGATTCATGTCGTACAGGCCGCCTGCCGCAGCGAGAAAATAGAAACCGTTCTGCAAAAGGGCACAGAGCTGGGCGCGGCCAGCTTCCACATCACCCGCTCCGAGCGCTCATCATTAAAACTCGATGCCAAGAAACTGGAAGCCCGACTGGAGCGCTGGCGCAAAATCATTGTTGAAGCAGCAGAGCAGAGCGGCCGCACCACGGTACCGGAGCTGACCTGGCACACCCGGCTCGCCGATATCGACTGCCGCGGCCTAGGCCTGGCCCTGCATCCGCATACCGCCGCATCATGGCAACAGAGTCTCCCCGCCATTCAACAGAGCAACGAGATCACACTGGCCATAGGTCCTGAGGGCGGCTGGAGCGATGTGGATATGAGCACACTGATCTCCCGGGGATTCAGCAGCATCGTGTTTGGCCCGCGCATCCTGCGTACGGAGACTGCTGCACCCGCCCTGCTGGCCGCTATACAGGCCATACGCGACAATTAAGCACTAATCTCGGCACATCACACCTCTGGCGACCGCCTCACACAGAAAAAACAAGGCCTGCCGAGGCATTTTGACACATACATATCTGCTTATATAGCGGCAAACCTCGCTTCTGAGAAAAACCGACTATAATGGTATACTATTCTGAGGTAAAAACTACCCCTGATGGCACTTCACAAGGAGGTAAATATGGAATTATTCATTTATATATTACCGATCATCTTGCTGGCAGCGTGGTTTCTTATGACATTCTCCCGTTCCACCGGAAACACAATAAGAACCATCGACGAGATCATCATGAACCTGAAACACTACCCGTCCGATCGCGACAAACAGCTCCTGCAACGGGTTATCGACAACAGCGAAACCAGCCCGGGTGAAAAGATGCTTGCTGAAACTTTGATACGCATGCGTAACCGGGTTAAAGGTGTCGATGCAGCGAAACTGACCGAGTTCCGAAATGACACCAGCGCCCCCGACAAGGAGCGCGAACTTGCAGATATTCTGCTGCGTATTTCGCACCAACCCTCTTCCGCCCACCACCAGCGACTGGAAAAGCTGATTCGCATCTAACTGCCCCCGGTATGTCTCTGGTCCATCCGCTGCCGATGGTGCCGACAGACCTATTGAACTTTTTAACCCGGTTACCTCGCGGCTTTTCTGCTCTGAGCTGATATCCCTTTGTGCTACAGCACCGGCCCCGCTGACCACCAGACAGGCTGTGCGCAAAGGTTGAATACACCATTCACTCTTTCTGCCCCCTGCATGATGCGGATACCGCAACGGCATGGCACTTTCTTTGCTTATGCTTACAGATAGCGACACGCGATTGTCGATCAGCAAAGGATTTGCAAGGAGCATGGAATGCCCAATCTCTCCACAGCCGGATCAGCCGATATTGCCGAGTTTTTCGAAGCCGTAGGCGCAGGTATTATTGTATTCGATGTCAGCAAAAACCAGATACTGAGCCTTGTTTGCACCAACAAGATTTACCGCAGCATGCACAATATTGCTGACGAGCCGGCAGCAGGCAGCCTCATCCATGATTTTCTGCCCCGCTATATTCAGAAACATTACCGCAGACAGTTCCTGCAATGCAGCCAGTCACTCTCGACGGTGGATCACGAACTGGCTATGGAGATCTCAGGCACCAGCTACTGGTACCGCGTCCGCATGGTGCCTGTATTTGCCGAAGGTACAGAGGGCGGCCATATCGCACGCATATTCGCAACCTGTGTGGATATCTCCGAGCAGAAGCAGCTCCAGTCAGAGCTGGATATTGTCAACTCCAGACTGGAAGCGATCGTCGACTCAACCTATGACGCCATTGTCTCTATTGATGAGCAGCATAATATAAAGACCTTCAATCAGGCAGCTGAAGAGCTCTTCGGCCATGACCGCGTACAGGTGATAGGGAAAAACCTGAACATCCTGCTGCCCGAGCAGGCGCGCCCCGAACACGCCAATCACATCACCAGTTTCAGAAAATCCCCTGTGCAGGCTCGCCCCATGGATGCCCGCGTGGAAGTGTCGGGCCTGCGCCGGGACAGCACTGTCTTTCCGGCCGAGGTCTCCATTGCGAAAATCATGGTCCATGGCGAGATCGAATTTACAGCAGTGGTTCGCGATGTATCGACAAAATTACGTCTACTGGAAGAGCTGCAACTGCGTGCGACCACCGACCTGCTGACCGGATTGTCGAACCGCCGCCATCTGATCGAAGTCGCCGAAGCGGAGATCGCACGTTGCCAGCGCTACGATCACCCGGTCTCGCTGCTGCTGCTTGATGTGGATGACTTCAAATCCATCAATGACACCTATGGACATGCCGTGGGCGATCTTGCCCTGCAATCAATCGCCGCAGAGATGGAAAAAATGGCGAGAAAACTGGATATAGCGGCGCGATGGGGCGGCGAAGAGTTCTGCCTGTTACTGCCTGAGACATCGGTTGAAAATGCCCGCATCGTGGCCGAACGCCTGCTGGAGAGTATTCATGGCGTGCACACCCGCATCCCGGAGATCGGTACGCGTGTGGTCACTGCCAGCATTGGCCTGACCTCCTATTGTCACGGTAACGACAGTGTCGACATGCTGGTCAGCCGTGCCGATCAGGCAATGTATGCGGCGAAAAACAGCGGCAAAAACAAAATATGCCTGCAATAGCCGGCATCAGAAAGAGAGAACCGTGCGGGGCAGAAACGGCCCGTTGTTTGCGCCACGCCCGTATCACCCGCCACACCCTGTTGCGGACAGGCAACTTGGCAGTTCCCATCCGCATAAATATTGCTAACATGCGCGACCTGCCGGAATACTGGCCGATGTAGCTCAGATGGTAGAGCATCTCACTCGTAATGAGAAGGTCTCCGGTTCGATTCCGGACATCGGCTCCAGTATAATCAATCACCCTCATCATGCAGATGCTTTTCATCTCAATAAGCACCTGTACCAAACAGACACCCCCGCAGCCACAACCAGTTAGTTGCGCAACAGATATCCACGGAGAGGAAATCATGCTTCGCTTGAGTTTTGTGATCTTCTGCCTGCTTGTCGGCATGGGCAGCGCATCGGCCGCCGAATCTGGCGACTTCATCAACAAACAGAATTGCGACCAGATTCTGGACAAGGGCTTCTATCAGATCTGTTATCAGTACAGCGCCAAGGGCGCGCGATATGTCGGCTACACCCTCGTCGGCAGCAATATGGAGGCCGGCAACATCAAGAAGCGGCCGCGTTTCTATCCCGACACAGCAATTCCGGCCAGATACAGAACCACTTCATCGGATTACACCAAAAATGAGTTTCACGCCGATCGCGGCCATCTCGCACCGGACGCCTCATTTGATTACTCCAGCAAATCGCTGCATTCGGTCTACTCCATGGCGAACATCATTCCGCAGTACTCGAAAATCAACCGCAAAACCTGGGTAAAAGCCGAGAAGTATGAGCGGCAGGTAACCCGCAAGCTGGGCTCGGTACATGTGATGAATGGCGTGGTTTACGGCCCCAATCCGAAGCGCATGCGCAAATCCGGCATTGCCTACCCGCAGGCCTACTGGAAAATGCTCTATGACAACCACGGTTTCGAGCGCTGCTTCTACTACAAAAATGACAGCCACGAGAAAATCAAAGGCGACAAGTTGCGCGATCATCTCGTCGACTGTAAGCTGGTAAAAGCCCGCAGTCCCGGACTACCTGTTGCGCACAGAATGCGGCCGGCAGCCAAAGCCTCATAAGTATTGTCACTCAGTGTGACTCAGACCACATCCACCATCCCCATTCGGTGACAGGTTTCACCCATCACAACCGAGGGAGATCAACATGGAATTCGATATAGCTATTGCAGTCACATCACTGGCCGGCTTCTTCATAGCCCACGCACTGATATAAACACCCTATGCGCACACGCTGCGCATGAAAAATCACCTGTTCTGCTAAAGACGCACTGGCCAACCGGAGGCAGAATCCGGCCATTCAACTCATCGGGAAAAATTTAGCATTACGTTCCAGAGACTATCCAGGAACTCTGAAACTACCTTCCGACCTACGGCCTGAACTTTTTCAACCTTAACATCGTTAAAAAGCGATAGTGTTTTTCATTGCCGGAAAGCAGCGTTAAACCATATTCGATTGCAGTGGCGGCAATCAGTGCATCCGCCATAAGCATTTGGTGGCTTAAACGCCACTCTTCCATTAGAAAAAGTGCGCGCTGACTAATCACTTCACTCACAGGCAGCACAGCAAAGCTGAGCTGCTCAATAAAGCGGTGCAGCGCCACCTGCTCCTGTTTACTGCGCAGCCCCTGCACCAGCTCCATTTGTGTGATGATAGAAACAGCCGGTTTTTCAAGTTCATAAATAATTTTGCGCGCTTTTTCATGGCCACGCATGTGCCAAATAATCACATCAGTATCAATCAAGACACTGCTCATTATTAAAACTGGCGTCCTTGCCGCATCTCACGCACATGAGCGCTTACATCCATCGCATCCATATCAGACCAAATACCGAACAGGTCATCAGTTTCAGGTTTAGGATGTGATTCAATGCGCGTTAATCGAGCAACCGGCTTTCCTCGCATACTAATGTCCAGAGATTGCCCACGAGATGCCCGATCCAGATACTCGCTTAAATGTTGTCGTAACTCTTTCGCATTCACCTGCATGACGCGCTCCTTGTTCAACTTTAAAGTTAAACTATGATGGAGACACAAACGACTGTCAAGAGATCATAAGCGATTCAATGTATCAAACTGTCAAGCCTGGCCCAGCTCTCATAATAAGGCTCTTCAACGCTTTCATACGGTAATTAACCCTGCCATTGAGCCTGCTGATAGCAAAGCGCCAGCATCGGGTGGCGAGGATATCTGGAATATT
>PFXI01000112.1 GCA_002791575.1 Zetaproteobacteria bacterium CG_4_9_14_3_um_filter_54_145
AGCAACAGGCTCCCAAAGGGGGTGTCGACTTCACCGGAATAGGGTGTCGCGTTCGACTGGAATCAGGTGCCGACTTCACCGGAATACGCAACTGCTTGCCCGGAAAAAAGACGGCACGACATTACCCGTCTCAATCAGCATCAATCCCGTCAATGCGGACGGCGAGGCTTTGCTGTGTGCTGTAGTTCGGGACCTGTCCGAACTTGTCCGCATCGAAGCCGAGCTGCTGCAGCAGAAAAAAATGGAATCGCTTGGTGTGCTGGTCGGTGGCGTAGCCCACGATATCAATAACATCATGACAGCAGTGCGCGGCTCCATCTATCTGGCCAGAAGAAAACCGGACCAGTGCGAGAGACACCTGAACACAATCGATACCCAATGCGAATATGCAGCCGACATCGTGCAACAGATGCTTGTCATTTCCCGTGATGACAGCATCAAAACCGAGATTTTTTCTCTGGCGGATTCACTGATCAAATCCAAACGCCTGTTCAGAGCCACCACATCCGGTCAGACCAACATCACCTTTGACATTGCCACAACCAACGCCCATATCAAGGGCTCGACCACGCTGCTGAATCAGGCTGTCATCAACCTGATTCTCAACGCGCGCGATGCCGTTGCGGAGGTGACATCACCCTGCATCACGCTATCACTCACTGAGGCAGGCAGGATGGACAGGGACGATTGCTCTGCCGAATACCTGTGCATTTCAGTTGACGACAATGGCCACGGCATGGAAAAATATACGCTAGATCGTATGTTCGAGCCGTTCTACACTACCAAGCCGTCGACAAAGGGCACAGGCCTTGGACTTGCAATCGTTTATAATGTTGCACAGATATGCGGTGGTTTTGTCGAGGCGGATAGTGTCGTCGGACAAGGAACAACCTTCAGGATTTACCTGCCGGTTGTGGATGTGGCAGCACCGGCATGCAAGCAGCAGGCAGCCAACAGTGAAGATCATGCAACCGTGGATGAAGCCGGCATCCTGCTTGTTGAAGACAACAAGGCGGTCAGGAAGGTAAACAGAGACATTATAGAATCTCTTGGTTATACGGTATATTCAGCAAAAAACGGATGCGCCGCCAGCAAAAAAGCCATGCTGTTCGAAGAAGATATAAAACTGATCATCATGGATCTGTCCATGCCCGAAATGGGCGGCGTGGATGCTGCGCTGAAGATTCGTGCCATGGGCAATCAGCTCCCCATTATCTTCTACAGCGGAAACAGCCACTTCTTTAAACCGCTTGGGCAGCATGCTGCAGCACTCCACCCGTTTTCCATGCTCAGCAAGCCTTTTAGCATTCGCGTGCTGGGAGAGCGCATTGAGACCCTGCTGCATCCAACAACAACACAAAGCGGCCGTAGAACTGCGGCTCCCGCTCAGCAGTGATGGCCTCGACAGGGGGACTTCAGGTGGGACGATTCAGGCTGCAGGGTGGCGTGTTCCACCCCATGCTTGTGCAACTGCTCCAGCAGGTGAGGCAGAATTTCATCCCATTTGGCTATCGACTCAATCTCAACATGCGCTGATATGGCCGTGCGTCCGTCCGGCAACGTCCAGAGGTGGGTGTGGTGAATATCGGATACGCCCTGCGCATTTTTCAGACAGGCTTCAACAGCGGCATGATCCAGAACATCAGGAACAGCCTCCATCAACTCCGAGGTGGTTTCACGAATCAGTCGCCAGCCGCCCCAGGCCAGAATTGCCGCAACCAGAAAAGAGAGTATCGGATCAATCGGCATCCAGCCGGTAACATAGATGGTTACACCGGCAATCACGGCCGCCACCGAACCCAGCGCATCCCCTGCCACATGCCAGTAGGCCGCACGCGAATTGATATCGTGCTCGCCATGCAGCCATTTTAATATTACCAGATTGACGGCAAGGCCCAGTGTACCAATGGCAATCACGATATTACCCTGAACCACGGGCGGCGCAGCCAGACGCCCTGTCGCCTCCCAGGCGATCCAGCCACTCAAAAACCAGAGGGCAAAACCGTTGAGTTGTGCCGCCAGCACACGAGCACGCCCGTAACCATAGGTCATGCCGCTATGCGCCGGTCTCAAAGCCAGACGCCCGGCAAATGCCGCCAGGGCCAGTGCAATTACATCTGATGTCATATGTGCAGCATCCGCAAGCAGGGCCAGCGAATTGGAAACAAGGCCGCCGATCAACTCTACGATGGCAAACAGTAACGTCAGGCCAAGTGCCACATCCAGCTTATGGTGGTGGACGTGGTTATGCCCATGACCGTGATCATGTCCATGGTCGTGGCCGCACTCAGCCATAACGTCCTCCGGCAACCCTGCTGCAACAGCACGATTTAGATATCAAACTCATGAACCGCACCGTAATCAGAAGATACTCTGGTGTGCCCATACCCTGCGCCCGTCCGGCAATAGCACCTGATACCATTCACCCTGACGAAATAGCGTCATCACCGGTGTCCCCGCTTTTAAGCGGGCGACTACCCGACCGTGTCTGCCCGGTGCATCCCGAATGACGCCAAGATTCACACCGATAGTCAGCACCTGCCGCTTCTCCACTGGCACCCCCGTATCGTCTGATGACAATACGACTGGCGCCTGCGCGGTATCCTTCACTTTGGCAGCCAGCTTGTTCGGCGCCGCTTTGGCCTGAAGAGCCGCCGCCGGAGCTTCTGCAGCTTGCGATGGAGAGAGAGCAGGTGCTGCTACCTCCTCCGCTGCGGAGGAGTTTTTTGTTGCCGCAAGAATATCGCTATGGGCCCAAACCTTGCGGCCGTCAGGGAAGCGAATCCGATACCAGTCGCCCTGACGGTAGAGTGAGAGCACAACAGTTCCCCGCTTCAGACGGGCAATCACTTTGCCATGAGTGCCGGGCGCATCCCTGAACAGACCAAGATTCACATTGACTGCAAGCAACTGCTTCTGCTCAGGCACTGTAGTTGTTGCCGCCGCCGCATGATGGCTGCTGTCCTGGTGTTCTGCTTTTTGCTCCGCCATAACAGCAGCAGCGATCTGGTCGGGCGCTGTAGTAACCACAGGTAGTGTGGCAGCTACGGACTCAGCAGTAGCGGTTTGCTCTGTAGCAGATAGCACCGTTGTCGCCTGTTTCTGTGATTCGGCAAATGATTCATCCGCCACAACCGGCGCATTCTCGCGCTGTTCATCTTGCGTCATCTGCGACGGCAACAGAGGCATGTCTGTATTTGGCCAGAAGAACCAGAGCAGTGCCAGCACGCTCACTGTGGAGCCTGCAAACAGCCCGAACAGGAATTTGAATGGTCGCTCCGGCGGCGACGACTCACCCTCAAACAGATCGGTCGCATAATCATCCATCGGCAACGTTGATTCCCTGTCGATACTCTCCTGCTCCACATCAAGCCACGACATGTCATTATCATCAAGCTCGCTCGATACGGCTTCTCCGGCATGATCGCCCGGTAATTCATTCAGGTGATCAAGGTCATCCACGAAGTGATCCAGTTGCTTTTGCAACTCATCTGACTCTCCGGTCGGCTTATCCCACATATCACTCTCCCTCAGATCGGCATCACCGGTGCAGTTATAATCGCACTATCCGGATGGTGCAAGGTATATTCAGGCATATTAGCCACTGCATCAGTTTGAAGCGGAGACACAAATGCTCTTTACCCTATACAGGCTTGCCAAGGGCTCTGTTCAGCCAGAGGTAGCCGCAAACAGCAGATAACGTGGATGCCGCAATAATACCCAGACGCTCATCAAAGAGAAGGTTATCGCCGCGGCCTTCAAACGCGAGTGAGCCGATAAACAGGCTCATCGTAAAACCGATACCACAAAGCAGGGCGACGCCGTATATATGACGCCAGTTCACACTGCCCGGCAACCGGGCCAGCCCCACTTTCACAGCCAGCCATGCAAAGGTGAACACGCCAAGCTGCTTGCCGATGAACAGGCCAAGCGCAACGCCAATGGTAGCCGGATGCAACAACTGCTCGGTACCTACATCCGTCACATTCAAACCCGAATTAAAGAAGGCGAACAGAGGCAGAATCACAAAAGCGACGACGCCATGCAGATCTCGCTCCAGATCTTTCAGCGGAGAACGGTCACGCTGCGGATCACGGGCAAGCGGAATAAACAGGGCCAGCAACACACCGGCAAGAGTGGCATGCACCCCTGACTTCAGCACAGCCACCCACATAATCAGACCCACTAAAAGATATGGCGTCAAACTGTAGACATTCATCCTGTTCAGCAGTGCCAGCGCGGCCAGGCAGGTTGCCCCGACAATCAGGCTGAGTGCGGAGATATTGCTGGTATAGAAGACAGCAATAATGATGATCGCACCGATATCATCGAAGATTGCCAGCGATACCAGAAAGGTCTTCAACGCCAGAGGCACGCGCTTGCCCAGTAGCGTCAGAATGGCAAGTGCAAAGGCGATATCGGTCGCTGTCGGAATTGCCCACCCCTGCAGGGCAACCGGGTCTTGCGTATTCATCAGGATATAGATCCCTGCCGGTACAATCATGCCACCGAGGGCTCCGAATGCAGGTAGAGCAATGGCCTGCATGCTGGCCAACTCACCTTCACACACTTCCCGCTTCAGCTCCAGGCCGACAATAAAGAAAAACACCGCCATCAGCCCGTCATTAATCCATAGCAACAGTGGCTTGGCAATCTGAAGGGCTCCGACCCGCACCTCCACCGGTGTATCAAGCAGCAGGTCGTAGTAATGCGATAGCGGAGAGTTTGCCAGTACAACGGCAAACAGGGCCGCAAAAATCAGCAGGATACCACTGGCTGCCTCGAGTCTGAAAAAACTGTTTACTGTTGAAAACATTCGCACCCTCCTCTCTCTGCAAGCTGCTATTTTTTAGACACACTTCCGGTATGCATGGGGACATTTTCCGAAAATCCGCGAAGTGTCAAAAAAAAGGGCCGATGATTGCTCATCGACCCCTCATTTATGAAGCTGTTACCAGCTTTATATGGTGCGCCCAGATGGACTCGAACCATCGGCCCACGGATTAAAAGTCCGCTACTCTACCAACTGAGCTATAGGCGCATTTTTTGTCCGGGGAAACTGTACCTCCCCTTCGACAAGGCGCCGAAGTGTGGCAATTTAGTCGCCTCTGTCAAACCTTTTTCCTGATCTTATTTTTACACACCTCACATCACGTTGCACAGCCTGATTCCAGCCATAGTATCCTGCTCATGATATTTCACCCGGTTCCCGATTATCACATGCATACACCGCGCTGCAACCATGCCATCGGCAGCGTGCAGGAGTATGCCGATGCAGCCATGCGCTTCGGCCTGAAGGAGATCGGCATGTCCGACCACTCTCCGATGCCGGGCGATTACGACAAGGCCTGGCGCATGGATCGCTCGGCTATGCCCGATTATCTCGGCGAGGTAGAGCGCGTGCGCGATGCCTGCAAGGGGGTACTCGACCTGCGTGTTGGTCTGGAAGCGGACTTTCATCCCGGCACGGAAGGCTATGTGAAAGAGATGATTGCATCATACCCATGGGATTATGTGATCGGCTCGGTCCACTATATCGACGACTGGGCATTTGATAATCCCGATACCATCGATATCTGGGAGCAGTGGAATATTGAACAGGCCTACTGCGCCTACTTCGATCTGGTGACCCGCTCAGCCGAGTCCCGTATGTTCGACATCATAGGACACCCTGATCTGATCAAGAAATTCGGCCACCGTCCGCCCGAGAACTCTGTCCGTGTCATCAAGGCCGAAGAGCGCATGCTGCAGGCTGTGCTGGCTTCCGGTGCGGCACTGGAGATCTCCTCGGCGGGTCTGCGTAAGCCGGTAGGCGAAATCTATCCACACAAGCGTATTGTGGAGCGTGCTGCCAGCCTCGGCATCCCCTTTGCATTCGGTTCGGATGCGCATTCGCCATCCGAGGTCGGGCACGGCATGGAAATGTGCATCTCTCTGCTCACTGCCTGCGGCGTACGGGAGATTGCTTCATTCAAGGCACGTAAACGCATCATGCGGCAGATCACCCATGCGTGAGCACACCAGTACGGGTTTTGTATTGATTACCGGTGCTTCCGGTGGCTTTGGTCTGGAATTTTCCCGGCAGCTGGAAGCCCGTGGTTACAGCCTGCTACTGCATGGGCGCGACAGGCCCCGCCTGCAACTGACGCTGGATGCCATGCACCACCCCGACCGCCATCGGCTTATTCTGGCCGACCTGAATGCAAAAGCAGGTTTGGCCGATCTGCTTGCCGGCACCGCACACACGCCACTGACCGGGCTGGTGAATAATGCCGGTTTCGGCATCTGGGGGAGTTTTGAACAGACCGGTATCGTACCGCAGATTGACGTGATCAAAACCGATCTGAAGGCTCCGATTGCCCTGACCCATGCATTGCTGCCGACCCTGCTGAAACAGAACGGCTTTATTATCAATGTCTCGTCGCTGGCCGGTGTAAGTCCGCTGCCCTATATGAGCACCTATGCCGCAGCCAAGGCAGGGCTCACCTTCTGGAGCGAGGCACTGCGCACGGAGCTTGCCGGCCGCATCAGGGTCGTAACACTGGCACCGGGCCCCTCACCTACCGGCTTTCGTGATGTTTCGGGTATGCCAGATGGTACCGGCAGTTTCTTCAGAACGCCCATAGCGAAAATCATTTCAGCCAGCCTTGCAACACTCGATCATGGTGGTGGCTACTGTGTACCCGGGTGGCGACATCGCCTGCTCTATACCCTGCAGAAAATCACCCCGGCCGGCTTGGCCCTGCGAATCATGAGCAAACAACTGCGCCCGTAAGTCCGAATATCCTCACCGGGCGCGATAAAAAAACCAATAGAATCAGTCAGCTTCAGCCTTATACAGTGTCGATACTGGAAAATGCCCGTCACTTTAGCTATATTGCGCACCCTTTTTTCGCTCCGGGGGGAGTGTTCCGGGCATCCAGTGGGCGCGCATCTTTTTGCCGTGCCGTTTGTCCGGCACAAACCACCGCAAGCATGATAATGTGAGGTAGTACATAATGAGTCAGTCGCAACCTGCTGAGAACCAGACCGTAAACCGGACACCGCAACGTCAGGGGCTCTACGATCCCAAGCACGAACATGATGCCTGCGGTGTCGGCTTTGTTGCCAACATCAAGAACAAGAAGAGCCATGACATCGTCGAGAAAGGGCTGGAAATTCTGGCCCGCCTTACCCATCGTGGCGCTACCGGTGCCGATCCGCGTGAAGGTGATGGCGCTGGCATTCTGATCCAGATTCCGCATGCATTTTTTGCTGCCATCAGCTCAGAACTCAGCTTCGCGCTGCCTGAATCCGGACAGTATGGTGTGGGCATGGTCTTCCTGCCGCAGGGCGAAGCACAACGCTTGACCTGCATGGATATTATTGAGCAGGCAATCGGTAGCGAGGGCCAGGTCTTTCTGGGCTGGCGTGATGTACCTGTGGATGGGATCCGGGCCAACCTGCCGGAGAGTGTGAGCTCGTGTGAGCCTGTCATCAAACAGGTATTTATCGCCTGTGGTGACTCCTGTGCCGATCAGGATGCCTTTGAGCGCAAACTGTACGTGACCCGTAAAGTCATCAGCAATGCTGTTGCCGCCCGCGCCTTTGATGATGCGGCCCGCTTCTATATCGCATCACTTTCAAGCCGCACCATTGTCTACAAGGGCATGTTTCTCTCACATCAGGTTGCCGCATATTATGAGGATCTGCGCGATGCACGCATGACATCTGCACTGGCACTGGTTCATCAGCGATTCTCCACCAATACCTTCCCGTCATGGGAGCTGGCACACCCGTTCCGCATGGTGGCGCATAATGGTGAGATCAATACCGTGCGCGGCAACCTCAACTGGATGAACGCTCGTCGCCACTCCATGCACTCCAAAATACTGGGTGATGATCTGCAGAAACTCTGGCCGATCAGTACCGAGGGACAGTCCGATACGGCCTGCTTCGACAATGCACTTGAACTGCTGGTCGCCGGCGGTTATTCGCTGGCACATGCCGCCATGCTGATGATTCCGGAAGCATGGGCCGGCAACAAGCAGATGGATGACGAACGGCGTGCATTTTATGAACATAATGCCGCGCTGATGGAGCCATGGGACGGCCCTGCTGCTGTCGCCTTTACCGATGGTCGGCAGATTGGCGCCACGCTGGATCGCAACGGACTGCGGCCAACCCGTTATCTGGTCACCAGTGATGATCTGGTGCTGGGTGCTTCCGAAATGGGTGTGCTCGATATTCCTGAAGAGAAGATCATAAAGAAGTGGCGCCTGCAGCCGGGTAAGATGCTGCTGATCGACCTGGAAGAGGGTCGCATCATTGATGATGCCGAGATCAAGCAGCAACTGGCCAGCGCCAAACCGTACAGAGAGTGGCTGTCCAAAACCCAGATACAGCTGGAAGACCTGCCGCAGGAAGTGGCCCCCCAGACACCGGACCACGAAACCATGCTGCATCGCCAGCAGTCCTTCGGTTATACACAGGAAGACATCAAATTCCTGATGACGCCGATGGCCGTTTCCGGTCAGGAAGCTACAGGCTCAATGGGCAATGACAGCCCGCTGGCCGTGCTCTCCAACCGGGCCAAACCGCTGTATAACTATTTCCGCCAGCTCTTCGCGCAGGTAACCAATCCGCCGATCGATCCGATCAGGGAAGAGATGGTAATGAGCCTGACCTCCATCATCGGCCCCAACCCTAATCTGCTGGGTCTGGATGAGGTTGAACCACAACTGCGTCTGGAAGTGCATCAACCGATCCTGTCCAATGTCGATCTCGAAAAGATTCGCCATATCGATCAGTACACCGACAATCGTTTCCGCACTATCACCATCTCCTCCTGCTATCCGGCCTATCAGGGTGCTGCAGGCATGGAAGCGGCCATTGAGCAGCTGTCACAACAGGCTGAGCAGGCTGTACGCGATCGTTTTAATATTATCATCATCTCTGATCGCGGCATGAATGCACAGAGCATCGCCATCCCTGCCCTGCTGGCTACATCGGCCGTGCATCAGCATCTGATCCGTGCCGGTCTGAGAAATGATACCGGCCTGGTCCTGGAAACCGGCTCAGCCCGCGAAGTGCATCACTTCGCCTGTCTCGCAGGTTTTGGCGCCGAAGCAATCAACCCCTATCTGGCCTTTGAAACACTGTTCGACATGAAGCGTCAGGGTCAGCTACCGGCTGATCTCTCCATTGCGGAGATTGAATCCCGCTATATCAAGGCAGTAGGCAAAGGCCTGCTCAAGGTGATGTCCAAGATGGGCATCTCCACTTACCAGTCCTACTGCGGCGCACAGATTTTTGAAGCAGTCGGTCTGACCAGTGCCTTTATAGCGAAATACTTCACCGGCACACCAACCCAGATTGAAGGCGCAGGTCTTGCCGAGGTCGCCACAGAAGCCGCCCATCGCCATACCGACGCTTTCCGTGGTGTGATGATCTACAAGAACGCACTGGATGTCGGCGGCGAATACGCCTGGCGTGCCCGCGGTGATGAACACACACTGACACCGGAAGTCATTGCCAAGGTTCAGCATGCGGTTCGCACATCCAGCTATACACTGTATAAAGAGTATTCCAGCGCCATTGATAACCAGGCTGGTAAACTGAAAACACTGCGCGGCCTGTTCCAGCTCAAGCCCGGCAAGTCGGTGCCTCTGGAAGAGGTGGAGCCTGCCAGCGAGATTGTTAAACGCTTTGTCACCGGCGCCATGTCCTTCGGCTCTATTTCCCATGAGGCACACAGTACACTGGCCATTGCCATGAACCGCCTTGGCGGCAAGTCCAATACCGGTGAAGGCGGAGAAGAGCCTGAACGCTTCCAGCCGATGGAGAACGGCGATTCCATGCGCTCCTCCATCAAGCAGGTTGCATCGGGTCGCTTCGGTGTCACTACCGAATACCTGGCCAATGCCGATCAGATTCAGATCAAGATGGCACAGGGTGCCAAGCCCGGTGAAGGCGGACAGCTGCCGGGTCACAAGGTTGATGCACGCATCGGCCGCGTACGTCACTCAACCCCGGGTGTGGCGCTTATTTCACCACCACCACATCATGATATTTATTCGATTGAAGATCTGGCACAGCTGATCTTCGATCTGAAGAACACCAATCCGCGTGCCGATATCTCTGTCAAACTCGTATCGGAAATCGGTGTCGGCACCATTGCAGCAGGTGTGGTTAAAGCTCATGCGGATCATGTAGTGATTGCCGGCCACGATGGTGGCACAGGTGCAAGCCCGCTGACCTCAATCAAGCATGCAGGCTCCTCATGGGAGCTGGGACTGGCCGAGACACAGCAAACGCTGGTGCTCAATCGTCTGCGCAGCCGCATGACACTGCAAACTGATGGTCAGATTCGTACCGGTCGCGACGTTGTCATTGCTGCCCTGCTGGGTGCCGATGAAGTTGCATTCGGCACCATCGCCCTGATTGCTGAAGGCTGCATCATGATGCGCAAATGCCATCTCAACACCTGCCCTGTTGGCGTAGCAACACAGGATGCTGAGTTGCGCAAAAAATTCGTCGGCAAGCCGGAAGACGTAGTAAACCTTTTCATGTTCATTGCTGCCGAAGTACGCGAAATCATGGCGGAACTTGGCTTCAGAACATTCAATGAAATGATCGGTCGCTCCGATATCCTGGATACCAATGAAGCGGTCAAACACTGGAAATCACAGGGGCTGGATCTCTCCACGATCTTCCATCAGGTAGAAGCCAACGGTACTCCGGTTTACCACTGTGAATCACAGGATCACGGACTGGACAAGCTAATTGATAATAAACTGATCGCAGAAGCACAGCCGGCACTGGAAAATAAAACGCCGGTCATCATCGAAACAGATGTCCACAATGTCGATCGCAGCTTCTGCACCATGCTCTCCGGCGAAGTAGCCAAACGCTACGGCCATGCCGGCCTGCCTGAAGATACCATTGCCATCAAAGCCAAAGGTACGGCTGGTCAATCACTCGGCGCATGGCTGGCTCGCGGCATATCCATCGATCTGGCAGGTGAAGGTAACGATTATGTCGGCAAGGGTATGTCCGGTGGCCGCATCGCCATATATCCGCCTGCTGCATCCACACTGATAGCTGAGGAAAATATTATTGTCGGCAATACGGTACTCTTCGGTGCTATTGCAGGTGAATGTTATTTCCGCGGTATTGCCGGCGAGCGTTTTGCCGTACGTAACTCCGGTGCTGTAGCCGTTGTTGAAGGCGTAGGCGATCACGGTTGTGAATACATGACCGGTGGTACTGTTGTTGTGCTCGGCGAAACAGGGCGCAACTTTGCCGCAGGCATGTCCGGTGGCATTGCTTATGTACTGGATACTACAGGCACATTTGAAAGCCGCTGCAATATGGCTCAGGTTGCGCTTGAAGCCATTGCCTCGGAATCCGATGCACTCGAAGAGCTGGACCATCAGGGCCCGGATCTGGAAACACACGGTCGCGTCGATATCAAACATACCCTGTCCCAGGATGATCAGCAGATTCTGCGTTCACTGATTGCACGCCACGTGCATTACACGAACTCAGCCATCGGCAAGCGCATTATGGCAAACTGGGATCAATATGTCGGCCAGTTCGTCAAGGTGATGCCTGTTGATTATCGCCGTGCACTGGCAGACAGAGAAGCTGAACAAGATGCAGCTGCAAAGGAGACAGCACATGGGTAAGCCAACCGGATTTAAAGAGTATGACCGCGAGAACCTGAGCTATGCGCCGGTCGCAGACCGTGTCATGCACTTCAAGGAGTTCTCCAAACTGCCGGAAGATATGGCCACGCAGGGCGCACGCTGTATGGATTGCGGCATCCCCTTCTGCCATAACGGCTGCCCGATCAACAACATTATTCCCGACTGGAATGATGCGGTTTATCATGGCCACTGGCGTGAGGCGTTGGATATTCTGCACTCCACCAACAACTTTCCGGAATTCACCGGCCGTATCTGCCCTGCCCCATGTGAAGAGGCATGCACCGTCAACCTGATCGGCGATGCTGTTTCCATCAAAAACATCGAACTCTCTATTATTGAGAAGGGCTGGCAGGAAGGCTGGATCGAACCGCAAATTGCCAACAAGAAAACGGGCAAACGCGTGGCTATCGTAGGCAGTGGACCGGCAGGCATGTCTGCCGCCCAGCAGCTGGCCCGTGTCGGCCATGATGTGGTGGTGTTTGAGAAGAATAACCGTATAGGCGGACTGATGCGTTACGGCATTCCGAACTTCAAGTTCGACAAATCGGTCATTGACCGCCGCATGTCCCAGATGCGCGCGGAAGGTGTCGAATTCCGCGTCAACTCCACTGTCGGTGGTAATGTATCCGCGACCGACCTGCTCAACCGTTTTGATGCCGTCGTGTTAAGCGGCGGTTCCGAGAAACCGCGTGATCTGCCCGTACCCGGGCGTGAGCTGAACGGTGTTCATTTTGCCATGGAATTTTTGACCAAAAATACCAAGCGTGTACTGGGTGATCATATCCCGGATGACGAGTTTGTTTCGGCTGCCGGCAAACATGTTGTTGTTATTGGTGGCGGTGATACCGGCTCTGACTGCATCGGCACATCCAACCGCCACGGCGCACTCTCCGTCACCCAGCTGGAAATTTTACCTAAGCCGGAAGCTGTGCCAAACAAACTGATTACCTGGCCTAACTGGCCGATGCGGTTGCGCACCTCCACATCGCAGGACGAGGGCTGCAATCGCGACTGGGAAGTATCGACCAAACGCTTTATCGGTGACGCCGACGGCAATGTGCAGGCGATTGAATGTATCCGCGTTGAATGGAAGCAGGATAACGGCCAGTGGAAACTGAACGAGATCGAAGGCTCCGAATTCGAACTGCCTGCGCAATTGATCACGCTGGCTATGGGTTTTGCGCATCCGGTGCATGAAGGCATGCTGGAAGAGCTTGGCGTTGCCAGGGACGCTCGCGGCAATGTGGCGGCAGACGATCAGAATTATGCCACCAGCATCGACAAGATCTTCACTGCCGGCGATATGCGTCGTGGTCAGTCGCTGGTTGTCTGGGCTATCCGTGAAGGTCGTCAGTGCGCCCGCGCTGTGGATCAGTTCCTGATGGGTAGCACCACCCTACCCCGTTAATAAACTGGCTATCACCTGAAAAAGGGCCGCTTTATGCGGCCCTTTTTTGTTCATCGCGGATTTTCGCCAAGCCAAGCCTATGTGGGGGATCGAGCTTTCAAGGCATACACTCAGGCATGCATGGGTAACAATATCCCGCCAACATGCGAAGGACTTTTTTTATGCAGCCGGAAAGAGCCGTTCTTGATGCGCTAGAGTTGAGCCATTGATATCTGCTACAATGGCCGCATGAGACAAGCGGGTAAAACCACCATTAAAGCTGTGCTGTTCGATCTGGACGGCGTTCTCTATATCGGCGACGATCTGCTGCCCGGTGCATGCGAGAGCGTGACCCGCATCAGAAATACACCCCTGCCTGTTGCCGGTGTAACCAACACCACAACCAGTTCCCGCCGTGCTGTTGCAGAAAAACTGGCCGGCTTCGGCATTCCCATCGGCATTCATGATATATACACCCCTGCAGCACTCGCCCTGCAGGCAATCGGCAAATCACGCGCAGCACTCTATGTGCGCGACTCGCTGATGGAGGATTTTAGCGGTATCTGCATATCAGATGATCGCCCAGAATATATCGTCATGGGTGATCTGGGCAGCAACGGTTATACACCGGCGGTACTGCATCGTATCTTCACTCAGGTGATGGATGGAGGCATCCTGCTGGCCCTGCATAAAAACCGCTTCTGGCAGACACCGGATGGTCTGTATCTCGATCTCGGCCCGTTTGTAGCCGCAATCGAGTATGCCACAGGCAAAACGGCAACAGTGCTTGGCAAACCATCAGCCTCTTTTTTTCACGGTATCTGTAGTGCACTGCAGGTCAGCCCGCAGCAGGCGTTGATGATAGGAGACGATATCGAGTCGGATATCGGCGGCGCACAGCAGGCAGGCCTGCGCACGGCACTGGTGAAAACCGGAAAATACCGCGAGGCATTTGTACATCAGAGCGGCATCAAAGCCGATCTGGTTCTCCCCTCGATCGCCGATCTTCCCGATGCCCTGCAGCGGTTATGACAAACGGTAACGGCGAATTGGAGTGAATCTCTATAGCGCGATGGAACTTTCTAACCACGCCCGCGCAGGTTTCTGCATCCGCGATCACATGGCTTGCGTGCGTTCGCCTTCAGTAGAGAGAGCCACAACAGCGGCGGGGATCACGAACAGATTCACGACCGGCACCAGTAACAGCAGCATCGCCACACCGGCAAAGCCGAGGTAAAACCAGCGGCGTTGCTTCTGCTCTAGCTGCCGGCGAGAGAAATCCCAGCCCTGACGCGATGCGCTTGTATCCATCAGCTCATAAGCGAGAAAGCGGATACCACCCCAGGTCCAGATTGCGGTGGCAAGCGGCGGTATCCAGATCAGTACCAGTGCCAAAACACCCCAGGCAAGCAGCCCGAACAGCGGCCGCACAGAGTTCGCCAGGCTGGTAGCCGTCTGGGCAAGCCAGTTGCCTGAGCTCTCGCCTCTGTTGATACCGTGCATCCGCTCGCTGCGCAGCGCCAGCGTATCGAGCCACGGTGCAACGGCAGCCGAGCCCAATGCCACATAAGCAACCGCGCCGCTGATCAGGGATAGAAGCAGCGCCAGCACCCAGACAAGGGCCGAAAGCAGCTGCCAGTACCATGCATCACCCTGCGGCAGCCACAGCCCAGCCATATAATCGAGCAACCAGAATGCGCCAACGCTGGTAGCCAGCATCAGCAGTGCCAGCAGTCCCAACATACGCCATAACACGCTGCGCAACTCCGCGGTGGCAAAAAGCAGGCGCACGCCGGCTATGAATGCTGCGGCTCCACCGATCATTACAGCTCCAGATCTACAATAATCTGCCTGGCAGCCGCCTCATCATCTGCTGCAACAAGCAGGCGAGCATCCATCAGCTCTGGCAGGGGCATCAGTGCATTCATACCGGCGTTCTCCACGGTAAAGGCAATGTTATTATCTTCCAGAGCATCACAGGCAATCTGCAATGACACGGGGTCGGCAATACGAATCAATTCAATCATGGCGGTAAGCATAAGCTGCGCATAAGCCTGCGTCACTAGCACATTGCTTGACAGCAGCCGGGTTGGCACGACGATAGCACTATGTCTGAAAATATGTCCCACCATAATCACGAGCTTCCTGTTGCCAAAGATGCTCTGCAAAACACACTGAATCACATGCTGCCGGCCAATGCCGACGATGGTGATCTCTATCTGGAGTATTCCAGTTCAGAGTCACTGGCGCTGGAGGAAGGACGCGTCAAGCACGTCTCCGCCTCCACCCATCAGGGGATCGGCGCCCGCGTGATCAAGGGCGAGGCATCCGGTCATGCTTATACCGACAGCCTGGAAGCCGATGCCTTGATGCAGGCGGCCAGATCGGCGCGCAGCATTGCCGGTCACGGCGGCGCTAGCAGCCCCGTCCATATCCATGCCGCCAGTACCGCTCCTCGCCTGTATCAGGCGGTAAATCCTGCTGCCAATATCGACTTCAGTGAACGCAAGGCGATGCTGGAAAAGCTGGACAAGCTGGCCCGTGACCTGGATCCGCGCGTCAGACAGGTCTTCGCCAATATATCATCCTCATTCTCCGATATTCATATCGTGCGTATGGACGGGGCGCATATTCACGATGCACGTCCGCTGGTGCGACTGAATATATCGGTCGTGGTTGAAGAGAATGGCAAACGTGAAACAGGCAGCGCCGGCGGCGGCGGTCGCTTTTCCATCGAGCGACTGCTCAGCGGCGACGAACCGGCACATATGGTGCATGAAGCCGTACGTCTGGCCACGCTGAATTTAAGCGCACATCAGGCGCCGGCCGGCAGCATGCCGGTTGTACTCGGACCCGGCTGGCCGGGCATCCTGTTGCATGAAGCCATCGGCCACGGTCTGGAAGGCGACTTCAACCGCAAGGGTAGCTCCGTATTCGCCGATAAAATGGGCAAACAGGTTGCCGCTCGCGGTATTACCGTTGTTGATGACGGTACCATCGCAGAACGCCGCGGCTCTCTCACAGTTGATGATGAAGGCACCCAAAGCAACCGCACGGTACTTATTGAGGATGGCATTCTCACCGGTTATCTGCTGGATCGGCAGAATGCGCGTCTGATGGGCATGCAGCCGACCGGTAACGGACGCCGTGAATCCTATGCCCACCCTGTGCTGCCACGCATGACTAACACCTTTATGCTGGCCGGAAATGATTCGCCCGACGATATCCTTGCCTCGCTCGATCGCGGTATTTATGCGGTCAATTTTGGCGGTGGCCAGGTGGATATTACCTCCGGTAAATTCGTCTTCACCACCTCTGAAGCCTACTATGTGGAAAACGGCGTCATTCAGTATCCGGTCAAGGGGGCCACGCTGATCGGCTCCGGCCATGAGGTGCTGCAGAAGGTATCGATGATCGGTAACGATCTGGCGCTGGATCCCGGCGTCGGCACCTGCGGCAAAGGTGGCCAGTCGGTACCTGTCGGCGTCGGTCTGCCAACCATTCGCATTGATCAGCTGATTGTCGGAGGAACCGAAGCATGAGCACACAGATTAGCACCCTCCCCGACAGACATTTTGCCGAACAGCTGGTGGAAGCCGCTATCAAGGCCGGTGCTGCCCACGCCGATGCACTGAGTATCTCCGAGACAGGCGACTCCGTCAGCGTACGCAATGGTGTTGTCGAATCGGTCGAGCGGGAAGATGCCCGCGGCATGGGCCTGCGTGCCTTTGTCGAAACATCTTGCGGCATGGCTTTTGCCACGGCCTCTACATCGGATCTCTCCACTGCCGGGCTGCACAAACTGGCCGAACAGGTCATCGCCATGGCGCGTATCTCCGAGCCCGATCCTGATGCTGTCCCGCCAGTTGGCGCCAACCATCCCACAGAGGCAGAGCTGGATGCCTGGCAACAGCGCCACAACCATGACGACTCCGGCTGGAGCCTGGAACAAGCGACAGCCGCGGCTCTGGAGTGCGAGCAGATCGCCCTCGCCTACTCCGACCAGATCAGTAACAGCGAAGGTGCTGATGCCAGCTTCGGCAGCAACCGCGTGCTCTACGCTTCCAGTGACGGCTTCTCCGCCGCATACAACAGGTGCTCGGCATCGCTCAGCGCATCGGTCATTGCAGGCTCCGGTGATGGCATGCAGCGCGATTATGCCTGGCACCGGGCACTGCACGCATCCAAACTGCGCTCACCGGCCACGATTGCCACAGAGGCAGCCAGACGCGCTGTGCAGCGCCTGAATCCGGGCAGCATGGATAGCGGCGAGACCACCGTTATCTTTGAGCCACGCACAGCCACATCACTGCTTGGCCATCTGATCTCGGCCATCAACGGGCGCGCCATCCTGCAACAGCGCTCATTTCTGACCGATGCACTGCAACACGGGATCTTTCCGGACACTGTCTGCATTGACGACGATCCCGACCACCCGCTCGGGCTCGGCAACCGCCTGTTTGACGGTGAAGGTACCCGCTGTCGGCGCAACCGGCTCATCGACAACGGTGTGCTGCAGCATTTTCTCAGCGACCGCTATACGGCCAAACGGCTGGGTCAGCCTGAAACTGGCAGTGCCTCGCGCGGCCTGACCGGTGATATCGGCATCGGCTCATCCAACCTGATCTGGCATGGCGGATCGCTGTCACAAGAGCAGATACTCAAGCAGATAGGCAACGGGCTGCTGGTCACTGAACTGATCGGTTTCGGCGTCAACGGCGTCACCGGTGACTATTCACGCGGCGCAGGCGGTTTTCTCATCGAAAATGGTGAAATCGTGCGCCCGGTTCAGGGCATTACCATTGCCGGCAACCTGAAACAGATGTTCGCCCGGATCAGCCATGTCGGATCGGATCTGACATGGTTCGGCTCAACCGCCATACCATCGATTGCCATTGAAGGGCTAACGGTCGCAGGTCAATAGAAGCCCCGTCATGATGCTTCACCCGCTATTGCGGGTGAAGCCGGTTAACTGAGCTGCAGTCAGTGGCCTGAACTGGTCAGATCAAACAGTGCTTTCGGATAGGGCTCAAGAAAGTATTGTGAGCCGAGATAAGCGTGCTCAAAACGCAACACATACGATTTTAGCAGCAGCTGCAGAGTCGCCAGTGTCACCCGCTCATCGCGATACTCTTCCACCGCATCGACAAACATCTTCTTCTCTGCAGACGTCAACCCGTCCGAAGCCCAGCCGTAGCCATGGTAGAGGGCATTGATGATGTTTCGCTGCGACGGTTGCCGCTGCAACGTTTCGCGAAAGCGGGCTGCATATTGGCGCATCAGCTGTGCCAGATCCAGACCGTCACTATTACCGGCAATACGGCCGCATTGGCGCATCATATCCTGATGAAAACACATCAACAGCAGCTTATGGCTGGCGTGAAACTGCGAAATAGCAGCCACCGATGGCTGCTGCATCAACTGACGCAACCGTGCCAGTGCAAAGATGCGCATCAGAAATGTCTCGCGGATATGAAAGTTGCGTAAACGCCCTTCATCCTCGATAGCCGCATGCGGGAATGCCTGACTGACGGCAGCGGCAAACATGTCTGCTCCCTTCTCCGTACCGGTAACCTTGTCGATACCATGGTAGATCTTGACTCCACCCGGCCCGCAAGATGGCGAGCGGCCCTTCAGTAAAAAACCGTCGATCTCCGACCATGATGAGACCTGGCCAACAAGGTAGTCGCGCATGTCGGCGGTGAGATCGGCACCAGTTGATGGCTGTATCATATGCACCTCACCCTGATGGCGAACCAACCGCACAGGATGGCGTGGTGTCCCCAAGCCGATATCTGCCTCTGGACATACCGTCATGATCTGCACAAACGGTTTTAATCGCTGGACTAGACTCTCGTGAAGCATCTGTCCGTCATAACGGCAGGCTTCGAAACCGAGGCAGCGGCTGACAACAATGATGGGTTTACATATCTCTGGCATATTCATACTCCGTTTTTATGCAGTGTTGGTACATGACTTTGGCGACGGCCGCCTCCCTTTTGTGGTCCAGCATCGGCAGCGGATGCAGCGAGGTATCCCCTGCCTTTTGCCAGCGGTGAATCTCACCTGCAGAAACAGCGGCCAGCGCAGGCAACCAGCGCTTGATATACAGACACTCAGGATCAAAGCGCTTCTGCTGTAGCCAGGGATTGAAAATACGGAACCACGGCTGGGCATCGCAACCGGTTGAGGCAGCCCACTGCCAGTTGCCGTTATTTACGGCAGGATCATAATCAATCAGATGGCGGGCAAACCATGCCTCGCCCTTGCGCCAGTCGATATGCAGGTCCTTGACCAGAAATGAGGCAGTTATCATGCGTACCCGATTGTGCATAAAACCGCTCTCGGCCAACTCACGCATACCTGCATCGACAATCGGAAAACCGGTGGAGCCTTCACACCACGCCCTGAATGCATGCGCATCAACGCTATAGCGCAGTTGCTCAAAGCGGGCATGGTAACTATGGCCGAATACATGCGGAAAATGAAATGCCGTATGGGTAAAAAAATCACGCCAGTAGAGTTGCCGAATCAGCGGGTGGTCACAACCGAGCAGGTGAAAAATCTGGCTGTATACCTCCCTCACCGAAAGCGTACCAAACTTCAGGTGCACGGATAGGTGGCTGGTTGAATCCAGCGCCGGCAGATCGCGCTGGGCACTGTAAGCATGCTGTCTAGACAGCTGCTGTAGCAGCGCTACACCGGCATCTCTGCCACTGTCTATAGCAGAGGGTCGGCAATCAACCGCCTGCAGGCAGGTCAGACTCTGCTGCCAGCAGGCCTCATCCATCGCAGCCAGGCGTGCGTAATCAGGGGTCACAGGTTGTGCCACAGGCAGCCTGGAGGCCGCCCTGAAAAACGGTGTGAACACCTGGTATGGTCGCCCGCTACCATTAAGCAGGCTGCCCGGTGGATTGAGTAGTGCGTCATCAAACCAGTACGATGCCACTGCAGCGGATAGACAGAGGGCGGATATCTTGCGATCCCTGCTGCGCGCAAACGGGGTATAGTCACGATTGGCATAGAGGGCATCCACGGCAAGTAGCGGCATCAGCTCGGCAAGCACCACAAGCGGATCACCCTGCCGCACGATCAAACCAGAACCGATACCCTTAAGCCTGCCATGCAGTGCCCCCAGTGAATCGATCATAAACGCCAGCGCCGGCCCGCTACGCCATGCATGCGGCTGCAGCTGTACCGGATCCAGAATAAAACAGATACTGACCCGCCGGCTCTGGTTGCAGGCTGCAAACAGCGCCAGATTATCTTCCATGCGCAGGTCCCGCCGCAGCACTACCAGCGCATGCGCATGCATTACCACCTCTTTTGCTTCTCACGGCAGAACGCCGCATCGGTATCTATATGCGGCAGGTCTGCATTGCGTGCGGCGATATAGCTTGGCCCCTTATATCCGACCGCTGCGGCATGGTGCTTGATTGATCCTGCAGATGCCGGTCGAACCCGCTTTATTCCTGCCATGCTCATTCACTCTGCTCATGCAGTGCAGCTTCAATAGCTGCCACCAGCATGCGGTTTTCCGGCTCAACTGCGCTTTTATAGCTATCGATCAGTTTTCCTTTGCGGTTGATCAGATATTTATGGAAGTTCCACTGTGGGTAAGTGCCGGAAGCTTCTGCCAGTGCCTTGTACAAGGGCGAGGCTGAGCTACCACGAACGATGGTTTTACTGAACATCGGAAACTGCACATCAAATGTCATACGGCAAAAGCTGTGAATCTGCGCTTCACTACCCGGCTCCTGCTCTCCGAAATCATTCGATGGAAAACCCAGCACCACCAATCCCTGCTCTTTATACCGATCGTAGAGGCGCTCCAGAGCTTCGTACTGAGGTGTAAACGCGCACTTGCTGGCGGTATTTACGATCAGCAACACCTTGTTCCTATACACATCACAGAGCAGCACCTGCTTGTGCTCTACCAGCGTTGTCTGCGTGGATGAAAGCAGTTCAGGGCACGAACCCTCCTCCGCGCAGGCCAATATCGGGAAAAGCATAAATATGAACATAGCAATCGTTATTCGCATCAGACATCCTCTTTCTGTACAGTATATGTACAGCTATTATTGACGCTCATGTACAATATTGTCAAGCTATGCCTATGAAGAACAGTGATGATGAGAAAAACCTGCCTATTCGCTTTATCTCACAAGCTACAGGTATCCTGCCTGTTACCTTGCGGGCATGGGAGCGCCGTTACGGACTGATCAAACCGGCCCGCACCGAAAAGGGCCATCGCCTCTATGCACAATCGGATATTACACTGATCCGGCAAATTCTCGGACTGATCAGTCAGGGTGTGCCCGTAGGCAAGACCCGTCAGTTAATCAACAACCCGGATGCCATCAAGTCGACCAGCTCTGACTGGCCCCAGTTGCGCGAGCAGCTGCTGCTGGCTGTGTACGGCCTGCACAGCGATAAGGCGATTGAAATAGTGCGCCGGGCCGGCAAACTGTATCCCCTGCCCTCACTGGCTGCCGAGCTGATAGAACCCGCCCTGCATCTGATTGAACAATCGGCAGATACAAAACGCTGGGCCTATCACCAACTGCTAACACAGACCGTGAACATCTATATGGACCAGCGCAGCCATCAGGCACAGATAGCCAATAGCAGACCCGGCCCGATTTTCATCACCAGCCTGTTGTCTGACAGCCCCGCTCTGCAGGCACGCCTCTTTGAGATTATGGCGCGCGAATCCGGCCTCGATGCTCGCTGGCTTGGCCACGCCCCCGGACCTCTCGCCCTGGCGGAACTGCTGCTGCATCACAACGCAACCGGTGTAATCCTGTGGGAGGAGAACGAGGTGGCGGGTGATTGGCAACCGCTATTCAGCGCAATCAAACATGCAGTGGCACTGCCCATTGCTGTCGGCGGCAGATTTTCGCTGTATCAGGCCCGCAACCTGCAACAGCTATTGATACCACTTCTGCCACAGGAGCACGATACAGCACTAAAAATGATCCGGTCATGGTATTGAGATGACCAGAGGAGGCACCATGAACAAACAGATTCGTACAGCATATCAGGCCTCAGCCTTTGCGCTGGTCTGCTGCATCCCCCTCTCTGCGCAGGCTACGCCCGCATTTTCGCGGCAGATCAATGCCGACTGCCGTACCTGTCATTTTCAAAGCATGCAGAGCCTGAACAAGTTCGGACGAGAGTTTAAGCTTAATAGCTTTCACGAAACGGCAGAGATGAAGCATAAACGGCTGCAACAGTTGCAGGCATCCGAACAGAGAAAAGAGCCATAATTATCTGCAAGATTAATACACTTAGCTGACAAAGATGGCGGCGCTGTGGACAATCAAGCATTTCATCAAAGCTGAAGAGGTGACTGTTGCCAGAACTGATAACAGTGGGTGCAGTGGGTGCAGTGCGTCCAATCCACCATCACACCCGAGAAAGCCAGTTACACACTTACATGACTTGCGACAGACAGATTGATCGGCATGCCTGATGGTTGTACCTACTGAAAAAGGTACAACAAAAATAGCTGCTTATAGCTTGGACTCTGCTTTGACACACAGTGAAGCATGTGCTATACAATTCAACTACAGCACCATAGGGGGTAGAAATGGATTTTGTAGAAAAAACAATCAATGAATACCTTGATGCCATCACCACTGTACATGGCGAGAGCTACAGGGAGAGAATGGTTGTGGCAGACAGAGGCGCCGGCAATATTATGGTCAAGTATCCTGAGCAGGAAGAAGGCATGGCAGTTTCTCTGGGGACACTGGAGCTAATGACCAAAAACCTGCTCAACCGGATTGAAGAGTCCGCATAACCCGATAAGCATGAGATCGCTTTAGCAGAAGGGGCTGCACTTCACAGCCCCTTCTTCTTATATTCGACAGAGAGTGTGCCCGGGTCGCTCCAAATAACCCGCTATTCGGTGCTAATGCGCATACGGCGTAGCAACAGCATCCGATTGGGTGGCAAAATCAGAGCATAATGCGCCGATTTTTTTCAGCGCTCGCGCCTCCAGCTGACGCACCCGCTCAATGGAAATTCCGAGCTCTTCGGATAGATCCTTCAATGTTTGCGACGGCTCAATCAGATAGCGATGACGAATGATATATCGATCCCGTTCCGATAACGTATCCATAGCTTGCTGCAGCTGCATGGCGGTAAATGACTGCCAATCTTTCGCTTCCAACTGCTGCTCCGGGCCAGCATCGGGAGCTGGTAACTCAATGATATTGCCATCTTCTGTAGCATCTGAATCAATGGAGTAGTCACGACGGAGAAACGATGCGGCTATGGTCTGATAGGATTCGCCGGAAACACCATACTGTTTGGCCACCTCTTCCAGCCCCCTGCCCTCGAGCGCGGCAATTGCACATTCGGCCTTCTGCAAACCGGCAAAAATGCGACGCTGCAGCTTGCTGGTGCCCATTTTAACAATACTCCATGAGCGCAGAATAAAATCATGAATTGAGGCACGGATCCAGTAGGCTGCATAGGTTTTCAATCTGAATCCGCGATCCGGATCAAATCGTTTCACCGCCTGCATCAGGCCCAGCGTTCCCTCCTGAATCAGATCCTCCTCAGGCAAGCCGAAATGACGGTACTCACGGGCAATCGCTGCCACGACATGCAGGTTGGCGTTAATCAGCTGTTGAACCGAAGCCAGATCATGGTCCCGCTGCCATTTGCGTGCCAGCTCTTCTTCTTCAGCCCGATCAAGCTTTGGAATCCTGCGCAGCTCCTGGTAAAATCGATCCAGACTGGTCAGCGCCTTCAGCGCCCCTGTATTGCTCATGCCACCCCCTGTCATTGACAGCAGCGCAACAATACAACGATTTCACCCGAACTTATAGCGGCTCATGTATCCATCTGTTGCGCTGCCCTGCACTCTGCCCGAGGGTATTGCCTATGAACATGCCAATGAAAGCCCCGCTTCACATCGTACTGGTAGAGCCCGAAATACCTCCGAACACCGGCAATATCGCCAGACTGTGCGGCTGCACCGGGGCTGCCCTGCATCTGGTGCATCCGCTCGGATTTTCTGTGGATGACCGCTCATTAAAACGGGCGGGGCTCGATTACTGGCAATATCTGGATGTCACTCACCATGACAATTGGCAGCAACTGCGCGAGGCCCTCGGCTCAGATAGAAACTGGTATGGCATGAGCTCAAAGGCCACCACCAGTTTCTGGGACGTCACCTATGCGCACGGCGATGTACTGGTATTCGGTCCGGAAACACGCGGCCTTAGTGCGGCCATTCTGGCAGATATACAGCCGCTTACCGTACCGATGCGTGCCGATGCACCGGTACGCTCATTAAACCTTGCAACAGTATGCGGCATTACCCTGTTTGAAGCACTCCGACAGCTTAAAGCGGATCACTGAGCGTATTTATCCACTGTTAACAGGGGCTTTCATGTTTCTTTTATCATTTAGACGAATTTCCAATGTTATACATTCACTAGTTCACACTAAGTCATCAATATAAAATAACTAAATAAAAAGCCTATGTTTTGGGCATGTCACACACATGTCATGGCAATGTAACAATGTATTGCCTGTTCGGCTTTTCATCCACCGCTTTATCCACAGTCTCTGTGGATACCTGCTACAACCCCTTTGTTTTCAGTCGCTTCATACCGGATTAGAGAAAAACAGGAGCATGCATGCCACCATAACCCTGCTAACCGAATCCTGTGCATGCCACCCACACTCGCCGCCCATATCCACATACGGGTAACATGCATACTTGCTATTCGCCGGTCTATTTGCAGCTTGTGAATTCTCGGTAACTTCATTGTTCTGAATCGCAAACTGTAAACAGGAGAATCTTATGTCATGGCTTGGAGCAGGAATCGGTGCGGGTATTGGTGCCGTCATCGGCGGACCGATAGGTGCAGGCATTGGCGGCTGGCTCGGCCACTCAATGAGCAAGGCATACGCGCAGCATGCCGGTCACGTTGACCCGATGGACGGATCACGGCTTTCAGACATGAGCAAGCAGGAGGCGCAAAGTATTTTCGGCGCTTCACGAAGTTGTGTGGGCAGCACAAGTCGAACCTGCCTGATTGGGTGCCGGATACAGGTCCAAAGCACCCAAGTGAAAGTAGATC
>PFXI01000071.1 GCA_002791575.1 Zetaproteobacteria bacterium CG_4_9_14_3_um_filter_54_145
TGTCGACTTCACCGGAATCAGGTGCCGACTTCAATCGGAATGGGGTGCCGCGTTCCAGCGGAATCAGGTGTCACGTTCGACCGGAATACGCAATCTGGAAGGGCAGACGGGCTAAAAGTGCATGGGTGGCGCTAAAGCCTGAGGATGTGAAGCGGGTACTGCGTGAAGGGTTGCAGCCAGTAAGATCACCGGAGGAGTTGTTTAAGCTCGTCTGCGAATTGATAGAACATATTCGCAGCGACATTGAAGGCGGAGAGGAAGATATTCGATCCATTCTTTGGGATGGCGATAATCCAAAGGTCGAAACCGAGTTCCAGAAGATGATCGCGCGTGATTTGCGTCAGTCAATAGAGGCAAATAAGCATAAAATCGTATCAGGGCGAGAGCTGGAGGTGGCTGGAAACAGACCGGATATATTTACGACCTGTATTCTGCCCGGCGAGAAACGGGCAAGAGTGTTTCTGGAGATGAAGCGTCAGCAGTTTTATGAGAAAACGAAAGGCTGTGATGCTTCAGATGTGATTAGCTCGATACGAACCCAGTTGATCGAGAAATACCTGGTTGATGCCGAGACATCATATGGAATCTATATTGTTGGATGGTATGGGCAGGAATATTTTGGTTCATACAAAACTAAATTGAAGCGGCTCAACAGAGGAAGACTTCCCTGTTCGCCAAGCGAGTTAGAGGATCTTCTGCAAAGAATTGCAGGCGATGAAGTGGCGAAGGCAGTCGGAGTGAGTGCTGTTCGTGTGTTTGTTATTGATCTGGAGCTTGGGACCAGTAGAACACCTTGCTAGTGGGTGCGCTTACTACTATAGTGCGCCGCCTGATTTTTCGGAGGTATTTAATATGGCAACTGTGATTCGCCTGAGCCGTGGTGGACGCAAGAAGCGTCCTTTTTATTCTGTAGTCGTTATGGACGGCCGCAAGCGTCGTGATGGCGCATTTATTGAGAAGCTGGGTTACTTTGACCCATGCACGAATCCTGAAGTGATTCAGCTGGATCTTGAGCGTGTGAAAGCATGGACCGATCAGGGTGCCCAGGTATCTGATCGCGTGGCCAGCCTGATCGCCAAGGCATCCGCGTAGTCAGCTTGCTGCTCAATGAAGCCTGAGTCGGGCTTTTTTGATGACTGCTGAAACATTGTTACATATTGGCGATATTCTTGGGGCACACGGCCTCAAGGGTACGTTGATAGTTTTCTCGCATACCCGGCCTGCGCAAGCAATCGCCGGGTATTCTTGTTGGTGGATCGGTAAAACGGCCGCATCGGCCAAAGCCTATCCGGTCAGGCGCTGCTGGCAGCATGGCAAGCGTATGCTGGCTGAGATCGAAGGCGTTACCGACTGCGATCAGGCTGCACCATTCAAAAAGCTGAAAGTATGGGTTCCTCTCGATGTCGTTGAGACAGATGATGATGAATACCTGTGGGAAGAGCTGATCGGTTGTCAGGTACTCCGTGCGGGCAGCAACGCTCTGCTCGGGACGGTGACGGCACTCGAAGAGTATGGTGCGCAGGATAACCTGCTCGTGCAGACGCCGGATGGTGCGGCAGAGCCTGGCGAGTGGCTGATTCCGTTTATCGAGGATGTGGTGACAGATGTAAATCTGGACGACGGTGTGCTCATTGTGGATCTGCCTGAGGGAATGGACGTATGTTTCACGCCCAGATCCTGACGCTGTTCCCGGAGTTTTTTGATTCGCCGCTCTCCTGTTCGATTCCCAAACGTGCGATTGCCGCGGGTCTCGTGGCAGTGGATTGCATCCAGATTCGCGATTTCGCTACAGATAAACATCACAAGGTAGACGACTCGCCCTATGGCGGCGGCCCCGGCATGCTGATGAAGCCGGAGCCCGTGGTTGCATCTATTCGTGCTGCCCGCGAAAAGCAGCCGGGTACGCATGTGGTAATGCTGACACCTTCCGGGACGCGCTTTACTCAGGCCAAGGCGCTCGAGTATGCTGAAAAAACATCTATTACCCTGTTGTGCGGTCGCTATGAAGGTTTCGATGAGCGTATCTGTGATTATGTCGATGAGCAGCTTTCACTGGGTGATTATGTGCTCTCCGGTGGCGAGCCGGCGGCGTTATGTGTGCTTGATAGTGTGATCCGTCTGCTGCCTGAAGTGCTGGGTAGCCCGGAATCGGCCGTGCTCGATTCGTTTACAGAGGCCGGTATTCTCGACTGGCCACACTATACCCGTCCCGAGTTGTTTGAGGGGAAGGCCGTGCCGCCGGTGCTGCTTTCCGGTAATCATACCGATATTGAGCGCTGGCGCCTGGAGCAGGCGCAGCAGCGCAGTAGCAAGCGGGGCGGATGAGCTGATGATGGCTCTGCTGTTTGCCATCGCCTGCTGGGTGTTCTGGTATATGTCGCCGCAACATGTGGGCCAGTTGGCCTATGATCACAATGCCATTGTAGCAGGGGAGTGGTGGCGTTTATGGTCGGCGCATCTGGTGCACTTCAGATTTCAGGATCTGCTGATCAATACAGGTATCCTGGTGCTGTTCGGATTGTTGAGCGTACGCTTTACCCGTTTCTGGCAGGAGGCTGTCTGCTTTATTGTGGCGATGCCGATGATGACCGGGTTGCTGCTCATTACCTCGCCGCATACGCAGTTTTACCGTGGTGCATTTGGCATTGCTGCCATGGCGGCGATGATTGCCTGCTGGTTTCTGATACTTGAAAGCAAGCGCTTCTCGCTTGGTTACTGGCTGGGTTGTCTGCTGGCGCTGCTGTATGCTGCCAGGCTGGGTCTGGATGGTTTGGCTGTGCTGGAGATGTCTCACGGAGCAAAGGCCGCAGCAGGTATCCCGTGGATGATGCAGTTGTACGGTACGCTGATCGGGCTGGCTTTTTTTAATGCCCTGCATCAGGACAAAGTGACCCGGGCTGGTAATAATCCGCAGTACTGGGGTGATAGGCCAGCGCCAAGGCGCTCATCGCCGGCACGCCCGCAGCGTCCGTCAGGAGGCCCACGTGGCTGAGATTGCCGTAGCACTGGTGCACTACCCGATACTTAGCCGCAGTGGTGAGACGAGTGCGACCGCTATTACGCCGATTGATGTGCATGATTTTGCCCGCAGTTGTGCTTTTTACGGTGTTGGTCCTGTTTATCTGGTGCACCCGGCAGCGGGCATGCATGCGCTGGTTCAGGATATGCTCGATTACTATATGCATGGTACAGGCGGCAAGCGTAATCCGGCACGGCGCGAGGTATTGAGCGCTGTGCGCATGGTGAATGCGCTGGAAGATGTGATGGCGGATGGCGATTACCATTTGTGGTATACATCGGCCACACCACCCGGTATGGCTTGTACATCACCGGAATCATTGGCAAAAATGGATGGAAAACACCTTATTGTCTTTGGTACGGGGTCCGGATTGGATGTAAAAAACATGCCGCCGGCAAATGGATGGTTGTCACCGATAGAAGGTGTAGGTAAAGTGCGCCACCTTTCTGTCAGGGGTGCATTGGCGATCTATCTGGATCGTTTGCAATTAAATGACTGACAGCGTTAGTTTTGGAGGCTTAGAGTATGCGTGCACTGGATGATGTAACCAAGGATCAGTTGCGTGATGATATCCCGGCATTTCGTGAGGGCGATACCGTCCGTGTGAATGTACGCGTGGTAGATTTTAAAGACACCAAGAAGGGTGTGGAGAGGCGTGAGCGTATTCAGGCTTATGAAGGCATAGTTATTGCACGTCATAACAAGGGTATTTCCAGCTCCTTCACCGTTCGCAAGATGTCCGGTAATTTCGGTGTGGAGCGTGTATTTCCGCTGCACTCCCCTATGATCGAGAGCATTACTGTGATGCGTCATGGCCGCGTACGTCGCGCCAAGCTCTACTACCTGCGCGAGCTGCGCGGTAAGGCTGCACGTATCCGCGAGCGTCGCTTCTAGGTTTTCTTTTAAAAGCATTGATTCATCAGGGAGGCTTCGGCCTCCCTTTTTTTTTCTGCCTGTGCTATGATGGCTACTGCAAACCAATCAAGGCTCATGGGGCTATGCATACGGACGAACGGTGATGAGTGACGCTGCAGAACATTCCGATTCCCCGGCCGCGAAAGCGGCTGCTGTATCGCGCAGGCGTTTTTTAGGCTGGGTAGGCATCGGGTTGGCGGCATTGGCCATCCCCCGTCCGTTGTGGGCGGTGACCGACCCTCAAGTGTCATACAGTGAAACGATTGCCGTGCTGAAGCTGCTCTATAGCGGGGAAGTCGAGTCCGGATTGCGTTACAATGCATTTGAAGCCCGGGCACTCAAAGACGGACATGTGAATATTGCCCATATGTTTGCTGCCATTGCTGCATCGGAAGCTGTGCATGCCAGGCACTTCAGTGAACTGCTGGTCAGGATGGGTATCGAGGTGGAGCCGCCTGATGCGATTGCGGCACAGCTTGATCTGTCGGCTGGCACGACCAAAGAAAACCTCCGCTATGCAACGAATGTGGAGCTGGCAGAGATAGATACGCGCTATCCGCAATATCTGCGGCGGATCAAATCCGAGCAACATACCAGTGCTGTCAAACATATTACCTATGCATGGAAGGCCGAGCAGCAGCATCGTCAGCTGATCAAGGATATTCAGTCCGGTACCGGTATATTTTTCGGGATGTTGCTTGAGCGTTTTCGCTCAACCACGACGCGTTACTTTGTCTGTCAGAACTGCGGCTCTACACTGACAGCGTTGCCATCGCAGCGTTGTCCGATCTGTGCTTTTCCGCTGAGCTGGTACAAGGAGATTCCACTGCCTGCTGCCTGAGTGGTGTGACAGGTGAGGGCGCACTTTATTTGTTGATGATGCAGGCTAGGATGCGAGCATGAGTCTGCCCTCCTCCCCCTACCGAATTCTTACCCTGAAAGGACAGGATGCCCTGTCCGATTTTCGTCGTGCCAAGCTGCTGAATGCCATGCGCAGTCAGCAGATGGACGTGACGGATATCCGCGCCAACTATATTCATATTGCCGAGGTGAGTGAGGCGTGGTGCGAGGCTGAAACCGATCAGCTTGCCCGCCTGCTCGGGCATGTACCGGAACACTTTGAAGGACATGCCGCCGATCAGCTGTTTGTTGTTGTGCCACGCATCGGCACGATCAGCCCGTGGTCATCCAAGGCGACCGATATTGCCGGGTTATGCGGTCTGGGCGGCTTGTCGCGTCTGGAACGCGGTGTTGTCTATGTGATTGACGGCCTCGCTCATGAGCAGCATAGGGCTGCAGCAGCACTGCTGCATGATCGAATGACCGAAACGGTACTGGCCGATGTGGTCGATCTGGCACAGCTGTTTGTCCATCATGCACCGGCCCCACTGGTAGCCGTGGATCTGCTTGCCGGTGGGCGCGCTGCGCTGGTTGCGGCCAACCGCGACATGGGATTGGCGCTGGCGGATGACGAGATCGATTATCTGCTGGAAAATTTCATGCGCCTGCAGCGTAACCCGTCCAATGCCGAGCTGATGATGTTTGCCCAGGCCAACTCCGAGCACTGCCGTCACAAGATTTTCAATGCCGATTGGGTGATCGACGGGGAGGCGCAGGGGCGTTCGCTATTTGCCATGATCCGCAATACCCATCAGCTGAACCCGGCCGGTACGCTGGTCGCCTATAGCGATAACTCATCGGTGATTGAGGGCGGCCACACCAAGCGCTTTTACCCGGATGCGGACAAGTGCTACCGCACGCATGCAGATGAAACCCATATACTGATGAAGGTGGAGACACATAACCACCCGACAGCGATCTCTCCGTTTGCCGGTGCGGCCACCGGTTCCGGTGGCGAAATTCGTGATGAGGGCGCTACCGGTATCGGCTCCAAGCCGAAGGCCGGCCTGTGCGGCTTCTCCGTATCCAATTTGCGTATTCCCGGTTTTGAACAGCCGTGGGAGATCGATTACGGCAAGCCCGACCGTATTGTCTCTGCCCTTGATATCATGATCGATGGCCCGATCGGAGCTGCTGCCTTTAACAACGAATTCGGTCGCCCGAATCTGGCCGGTTACTTCCGCACCTATGAGCAGGATGTGTCGGTGGCTCAGGATCAGAGTGATCTGCGCGGCTATCACAAGCCGATTATGATTGCCGGCGGCGTGGGCAATATTGATGCCCGCCATGTGCACAAAAAAGAGGTGCCGGCAGGCAGTCTGGTGATCCAGCTGGGTGGCCCGGCGATGCTGATCGGCCTCGGTGGCGGTGCCGCTTCCAGTATGGATACCGGCTCCAATGCCGAATCACTGGACTTCGATTCGGTACAGCGCGGCAATCCGGAGATGGAGCGCCGTTGTCAGGAGGTGCTTGATCGTTGCTGGCAGATGGGTGATGCCAATCCGATTCTGTTTATCCATGATATCGGTGCCGGAGGCCTCTCCAATGCCGTGCCCGAGTTGATTAATGATGCTTGCCGCGGCGGTTGGGTGGATCTGCGCGCGGTGCATAATATGGAACCGGGCATGAGCCCGATGCAGATCTGGTGTAATGAGGCGCAGGAGCGTTATATGCTGGCCATTGCGCCGGACTCGCGCGCGCTGTTTACGGAAATCTGTGAGCGTGAGCGCTGCCTGTTTGCTGTGCTGGGCGAGGCCACGGAAAAACGCGATCTGGTGGTTAATGATCCGGAGTTCGATAACCAGCCGGTCAACCTGTCGCTGGATCTGTTGCTGGGCAAGGCGCCGAAGCTGACGCGCGATGTCACGCACCAGCCGCAAGCAGCCGTGCCGCTGGATCTGGCTGCGATTGATTTGCAGGAGGCGGTGGCGCGCGTGCTGCGTTTGCCGGCAGTGGCCAGTAAAGAGTTTCTGATCACCATTGGCGATCGCTCGATTACCGGTATGGTGGCACGCGATCAGATGGTCGGGCCGTGGCAGGTGCCGGTAGCCGATGTGGCAGTCACCGCATCCGATTACACACAGTATACTGGTGAAGCGATGTGCATGGGTGAGCGCACGCCGCTTGCCGTACTCAATGCACCGGCTTCCGGGCGCATGGCGATCGGTGAGGCGCTGACCAATATTGCTGCAGCCTCCATAGCCGCGATCGGCGATATCAAGCTCTCTGCCAACTGGATGGCGGCCTGCGGTCACCAGGGGGAAGATGCCCGCCTGTATGATACGGTAAAGGCAGTAGGCATGGAGCTGTGCCCTGCACTCGGCATCTCTATTCCGGTTGGCAAGGATTCCTTGTCGATGAAGTCGGTCTGGCAGCAGCAGCAGAGCAGGCGTGAGATGACCTCGCCGCTATCGCTGATTATCTCCGCTTTTGCCCCGGTCAGCGATATCCGCAAGACACTGACGCCCGAGTTGCAGATGGATCAGGGTGATACCGATCTGTTGTTGCTGGATCTGGGCTGCGGCCAGCATCGTCTGGGCGGATCTGCGCTGGCGCAGGTTTATGGTGTGACCGGAGAGTCGGTGCCCGATGTTGATGATGCCGCACTGCTGAAAGCGTTTTTCGATGCCGTGCAGGCGCTGAAGCGCGCCGACCTGATTCTTGCCTACCATGATCGCTCCGATGGCGGTCTGTTTGTTACCCTGTGCGAGATGGCCTTCGCCGCCCGTGCCGGCATGACGATTCATCTGGAAACACTCAGTGGCGATCGCAGTGGCGATGAGCTGCGTCTGCTCTTCTCCGAGGAGCTGGGGGCAGTGATCCAGATTCGCCGTGAGCAGCGCGAAGCGGTGCTCTCACTGCTGGCTGAAGCAGGTCTCGCCCATATTGCCCATATTATTGGTCACCCGCGCAAGGATGGTATTGTCTATATGGCCTGCCGTGAGAAGGCTGTGATTGATCAGCCTGTACAGCAGCTGCATCAGGCATGGGCTGAAACAAGCTATCGCATGCAGGCGCTGCGTGATCATCCGCAGTGCGCCAGCGAGGGTTTTGATGCACTGGCCGATCGCAACGATGCCGGTCTTGTCGCCGAGCTGACATTCGACCCGGCAGAGGATATCTGTGCGCCGTTTATTCACACTGCCCGTCCGCGTATGGCGGTACTGCGTGAGCAGGGCGTTAACGGACAGGTGGAGATGGCCGCGGCATTTGATCGCGCCGGTTTTGACTGTACAGACGTGCATATGTCCGATGTGATTGAGGGGCGTGCGTCGCTGGCTGACTTCAAGGGGCTGGTGGCCTGTGGCGGCTTCTCCTTCGGCGATGTACTGGGCGCCGGTCGTGGCTGGGCCAACTCGGTGTTGTTTAACGCGCGTGCCCGTGATGAGTTCAATGCCTTCTTTCATCGTGATGACAGCTTCGCCCTGGGCGTATGCAATGGCTGCCAGATGATGAGCGGCCTGAAATCCATTATTCCCGGCACAGAAGCGTGGCCGAGATTTGAGCGCAACCGCTCCGAACAGTTTGAAGCGCGCCTGCTGCAGGTGGAGGTGCTTGAATCGCCATCCATCTTCCTCTCCGGTATGGGCGGCTCCAAAATGCCGCTGGTTGTGGCGCACGGTGAAGGGCAAGCCTGTTTCGATACGGCAGAGCAGCAGGCGGCAGTAATTGCTGCGATGCGTTTTCTTGGCGCTGATGGTAAGCCGGCTTCGACTTATCCGCATAACCCCAACGGCTCTGCCGACGGCTTGACCGGCTTTACCACTGCCGATGGCCGTTTCACCATCATGATGCCGCATCCGGAACGACTGTTCCGTACCGTGCAACACTCCTGGCATCCGGCCGAATGGGGCGAAGATGGACCGTGGATGCGCATGTTTCGCAATGCACGTACCTTTGTAGGCTGATCAGCACCCTTCCCCGCAAGTGCAAAATCGCATTGCGGGGAGGGGGGGCTTATCACGCGTGTGCAGGAGCATTGAATCGGCCCTCTTACACGTGGTTTTGAACGCAATGTTTTTCAGGCGAATCTGTGGCTGCGGCATCTCTCAGCCAGACCAGTTCCAGGCATAAGACAACCAGCAGCAGCTCAATATGAGTTTAAGGCTATCTGACACCCTCCATGAATCTGCTTCTCGATTTACGTCGTCCACAGCCGCCAATGGCAGGTGGCAATGATGTCCCGTCAGATGCCACGCCCGCATCTGTTCTGTAGCGGTGAAATAGCTTGTACGGTAATAAATTATAGGCAAGCAATGTCTATCTTTGATACTGGTGAAATAAATTATGCAATTTTTATTGGGCTGATTACGCTTGCTCGGGTTGCTGCCCTGCTACTGGCAGTGGCGAGATGCACGTGCTTCTGATAACTTGCCGCCCCGTCATGAATACTAATACTCGATTTATTTTTGTTACCGGCGGGGTAGTCTCCTCGCTCGGAAAAGGCATTGCTGCGGCAAGCCTGGCCGCTCTGTTTGAGGCGCGCGGACTGCGCGTAACCATGCAGAAGCTTGATCCCTATATAAATGTCGATCCGGGCACGATGAGTCCGTTCCAGCATGGTGAGGTATACGTCACCGATGACGGTGCCGAAACCGACCTGGATCTGGGTCATTATGAGCGTTTTACGCATGCGAGCATGTCGAAGCGATCCAACTTCACCACCGGCCGTATCTACGAGTCGGTAATTCGTCGCGAGCGGCGTGGTGATTATCTGGGCGCGACCGTACAGGTAATCCCGCATATTACCGATGCGATCAAGAATGCCATCCTCTCGCTCAGGTCCGAAGATGTGGATATCGCCTTGATCGAGATTGGCGGTACTGTCGGTGATATCGAATCCCAGCCCTTTCTGGAGGCTATCCGTCAGCTGCGCTTCGATCTGGGTCGAAAAAATACCGCTTATATCCATCTGACGCTGGTGCCGTACATCGCATCGGCCGGTGAAATGAAATCCAAGCCGACCCAGCACTCGGTCAAGCAGTTGCGTGAAATCGGCATCCAGCCGGATGTGCTGCTCTGCCGCTCGGAGCATCCGATCCCCAAGGGTCAGAAAGACAAGATTGCACTGTTCTGTAATGTGGATAGAGAAGCAGTTATTGATGCACCGGATGTGGATACCATTTACGGCGTGCCGCTGAAGTTGCGCGAGGGCGGATTGGGCTCGGTCATGTTGAAGCATTTTGGCATGGAAGACCCGGAGCCGGATCTGTCGGTCTGGGAAGATATCTGCCGCAGGATACGCGAGCCCAAGGGCGAGATTCACATTGCCATGGTTGGCAAGTACATTGAGCTGGCTGATGCTTACAAGTCCGTGAACGAATCACTGATTCATGGCGGTATGGCGAATGATGTGCGTGTGAAAATTGACTATATCGATGCTGAATCGCTGGAGAAGCAGGGTGTTGCCTGCCTTGAAGGCATGCATGGTATTCTGGTGCCCGGCGGTTTTGGCGAACGCGGTACCGAAGGCAAGATGGCAGCAATTCGTTATGCACGTGAAAACAAAGTGCCGTTCCTGGGTATTTGTCTGGGTATGCAGCTGGCCGTGGTTGAATTTGCGCGTCATGTTGCTGGCATTGAAAATGCCACAAGCAGTGAGTTTGATGAGCGCCCTGAGCATCCGGTCATTGCCCTGATGACAGAGTGGGATCAGGAGGGGTCGCGAGTCCTGCGTGATTCCGACAGCGATCTGGGTGGCACAATGCGGCTCGGCGGTTACCCATGCCGGGTGATTGAAGGTACGCACGCCTATGCGGCTTACGGTTCAACAGAGATTCGCGAACGTCATCGTCATCGCTATGAATTCAACAATACCTATCGTGACAAGCTGGAGAGTGCCGGGCTCATTGTCTCCGGTACGCTGCCGGATAATTCTCTGGTGGAGATGGTGGAAGTGGCTGATCATCCATGGTTTGTCGCTTGTCAGTTTCATCCGGAATTTCTCTCCAGGCCGTATGCGCCGCATCCGCTGTTTGCCGCTTTTGTAGCTGCCAGCAAGGCACAGGCTGAGCTATGACACAAAAGTGTGTTGCGGTTGGCGATATCCTGATTGCCAATGACAGACCGCTGGTGCTGTTTGCCGGCCCCTGTGTGATTGAGGGTGAAGTATTCACGCTCGATACGGCCGCAGCAATCGCCGAGATTGCCGGTCGCTGTGGCGTGCCTCTGGTATTCAAGTCCAGTTTTGACAAGGCCAATCGCACCAGTAAAGACGGTTTTCGTGGGCCGGGCATGGAAGAGGGACTGCGCATTTTGCAGCGGGTCAAGGATGAGTTGGGTCTGCCGGTGATTACCGATGTGCATGAGGCACATCAGGTAGCGGCAGTGGCCGAAGTGGCAGATATTCTGCAGACACCGGCATTTCTGTGTCGTCAGACCGACTTTATTGAAACAGTGGCCAAAAGCGGTAAGCCGGTAAACATCAAGAAGGGGCAGTTTCTGGCGCCCTGGGATATGAAGCATGTGCTGGCCAAAGCAGAAGCGACCGGCAATGACAATATCATGCTGTGCGAGCGCGGTGCGAGCTTCGGTTATAATAACCTGGTTTCCGATATGCGATCACTGCTGGTGATGCGCGAATTCGGTGCGCCACTGGTTTATGATGCTACCCATTCGGTGCAACAGCCGGGTGGGTTGGGCGGTGCTACCGGTGGCAATCGTGAATTTGTACCGGGTTTGTCGCGCGCTGCCGTAGCCACGGGTGTGGCTGCGCTGTTCATGGAGGTGCATCCTGAGCCGGACAAGGCGATGTCGGACGGGCCTAATTCACTGGCACTGGCTGATCTGGAAGCGCTGCTTACCACACTGAAACGACTTGACGAGGTTGTAAAAGCATAACGAAAAACTGCCGTTGTGGATCGCACCCAGGCGCGTGACGCTATTCCCATATTTAATAGACGAGTAATGTCCCCCTGCGTACCTTTCGGCAAAATAAATAATACCAAACACGTTGGCCATGGGGCCGATAAGGAGTAATAAATGAGTGAAATTGTATCCGTTCATGGGCGTGAGATTTTTGATTCGCGCGGTAATCCGACTGTTGAAGTCGATGTAAAGCTGGCATCGGGCGCATTTGCCCGGGCAGCGGTTCCCAGTGGCGCTTCCACAGGTACGCGCGAAGCGGTTGAATTACGTGATGGCGATAGTCGCCTCGGTGGCAAGGGTGTAAGAAAGGCAGTTGGTCATGTGAATGGCGAAATTACCAAAGCCGTGCTCGGATTGAATGCTGCGGATCAGCAGGGGCTGGATGACAAGCTGATTGCGCTAGATGGCACCGCCAACAAGGGTCGACTGGGTGCAAATGCCATTCTGGGTGTATCCATGGCCGTAGCTAAAGCTCAAGCCGTTGAGCAGGGGCAGTCTCTGTTCCGTTATCTGGGCGGCGATAGTGCCAACCTGCTACCTGTGCCATGTATGAACGTGATCAACGGCGGTTCGCACGCAGATAACAATATCGATTTTCAGGAGTACATGATTGCACCGGTCGGCGCATCCTCTTTTGCTCAGGCGCTGGAGATGGGTGCGGAAGTATTTCATGCACTGAAGTCTGTACTGAAGGCCGGTGGTCATGTGACTGCTGTAGGCGATGAGGGTGGTTTTGCGCCGAATCTCGGCTCCAATGAAGAGGGCATTACTGTCATTCTGAAAGCGATTGAAATGGCCGGCCTGAAAGCCGGTGTCGATGTTGCGCTGGCTTCTGATATGGCTGCTTCCGAGTTTTACCGTGACGGTATGTATGTACTGGCCGGTGAAGGTAATCGCAAGCTTGATTCGGCCGGCATGGTTGATCTGATTGATTCATTGTGCCGCCAGTACCCGATCATCTCCGTTGAAGATGGTCTGGATGAAGGCGACTGGGATGGCTGGAAGCTGTTGACGGATCAGGTAGGCGCGCGTGTACAGATAGTTGGCGACGACCTGTTTGTAACCAACCCTGCAATCCTCAAAGAGGGCATTAACAAGGGCGTGGCCAACGCACTGCTGGTCAAGGTCAACCAGATCGGCACATTGTCCGAAACAATTGCCGCGGTGAACATGGCGCATGATGCCGGCTATCGCTGCATGATGTCACATCGTTCCGGCGAAACCGAAGATGCCACCATTGCCGATCTGGCAGTGGCCATGGCAACTGGCCAGATCAAGTCCGGTTCGGCTTCCCGCTCCGATCGTATGGCCAAGTACAATCAGTTACTGCGTATTGAAGAAGAGCTGGGTAGTCAGGCTCGTTATGCCGGACGCGCAGCATTTGCCCGCTAATAAGCGAGCTGTTCGATCGCTTTAACGTATAAACATGGGTAGGCATATTGGCCGCTGGCTGTTCTGGATCTCCGGAACAGCCGCGCTTGCCTATATGAGCTGGAATCTGATCTTCTCCGATCATGGCTATCTGGTGTATCGGGAAGAGGCGCAGCAGTTACAGCTGTTAAAAGTTGAAGTCATTGCCTTGAAGCAGCAGCGGGAGCAGCTGGCCAAAGATATACTGCGTCTGCGTAATGATCCTGATGCGATGGTCGAGCTGGTACATCGCGAATTGGGTTTTGTTTACCCTGATGAGTATATGCTGATTATGCCCGAGAAAAAGGCGATGCTTTCCACAGAGGACACGCAGGATACGGAGCGTAAGTAGTGTTTGATTTGATGTCGCAGGCTTGGGATGCATACCTTATCGGTCAGGATAACAGATGGCATGAGCAGCCAGGAGGTGCAGCATGACTGCTGATACCTCTCCGGTTGTTACCCGCTTTGCTCCCTCACCAACCGGCTTGCTGCATCTGGGTAATGTGCGAACGGCACTGCTCAACTGGCTCTATGCCAGAAAACATGGCGGACGTTTTCTGTTGCGCTTCGAGGACACGGATCAGGATCGTTCGGAGGTGGCCTATATCGAGGCGATCCAGAGCGATTTGAGCTGGCTGGGGCTGGATTGGGATGGTGAAGCACTGTTTCAGTCCGCGCATGCATCCCGTCACAGTGAAGCGCTGCAGACACTGGCCGAGCAGAACAGTGCCTACCGCTGCTTCTGTTCCGAGCATCAACTGGCGCTGGATCGCAAGCTGGCAACCTCGCGCGGTCTTCCTCCCCGTTATGTCGGTCGCTGTCGCAACATCTCTGCGCCCGAATCCGCTGCCAGAGCTGAAAATGAAGCATTTATATGGCGTATGGCTGTGCATGGCGATCAGGGCGAAGTGCGGGTGCACGATGCGCTGCGCGGCGATGTGGTGTTTGCCCGACGTGATCTGGATGATCCGGTGGTCGTGCGCACGGACGGCAGCTTTACCTTTCTGTTACCCAATGCTGTTGATGATGCGCTGGATGGTGTCACCCATGCGCTGCGCGGCGACGATCATCTGACCAACTCCGCTTATCAGGTCTGGCTGCTGGAGAGTCTGGCTTATACGCCGCCGATATATCTGCATCATGGCCTGTTGCTGGGCGAAGATGGCGCCAAGCTCTCCAAGCGCAGCGGCTCCCACAGTGTGGCGGAGCTCAGGGCGGATGGCCTGCTGCCAGCAGCACTGATTCAGGCCATGGCCCGTCTGGGTCACCCGAATATAGCCGAAGATGCACAGGATAAAGAGAGTCTGCTGGCTCACTTTGCCGCGGATCATATCTCCACGACGGCTGTACGCTGGTCGGATGATGAGATGTGGCGCTGGCATACCCGGCTGCTGCACGCTCTGCCGGCAGAGCAGCTGGCAGCATTGATTGAGCCCTATCTGCCGGATACGGATGCGGATCGCCTGCAGGCATTGGCGGTCTTGATCGGTGGCAATATTGAACGGACAGATGATGCTGCGGCTTTTGCACGCCTGCTGGACGCACAAGCGGTGCCGGATGGCGAGGCTGCTGCCATATTGAAGGCGGCCGGATCAGCGTTTTTTAACATAGCTGCACAGGCTTGGCAGAAGCATGATGGCGGTGACTGGAAAGCGTGGCTCAATGTAGTGAAGGCAGAAAGCGGATGTAAGGGGCAGGGATTGTTTATGCCGCTCAGGGTGGCGTTGAGTGGAGCGCTGCACGGCCCTGATATGTCCGGTATTATTGAATTTCTCGGCCCGGATGGCGTGATGGAACGTCTGCAGCAAGCCTGCTTGCAAGGGTCTGACGGGGTCTGAACCTATGAGTTTGATGTTATACAATACAATCAGGCGGGAAAAAGAAGCCTTTGTACCGATCCGGCCTGGGCATATCGGTATGTATGTGTGCGGCGTAACGGTATATGACTACTGCCATGTCGGTCACGCGCGTGTGATGGTGATGTTCGATGTGATCTACCGCTGGTTGATGCACTCTGGTTTCGATGTTGATTATGTGCGCAATTTCACCGATGTGGATGACAAGATTATCAAGCGTGCGCTCGAACGCGGTATCGCGATTGATGTGCTGACCAATGAGATGATTGCAGCATTCCACGCCGATGCCGATGCACTGGGCTGCCTGCGCCCGAGCCATGAACCGCGCGCCACTGAGCATATGGATGCGATGATTAACATGATTCAGGCGCTGGTCGAGAAAGGCAAGGCCTATGTCTCGGATTCGGGTGATGTGCTCTATGCTGTACGCGAGTTTGCCGAGTACGGGAAACTTTCGGGCAAGAAGATAGATGAACTGGAGTCAGGCTCCCGTGTCGATGTGGATGGCAGTAAACGTGATCCGCTGGACTTTGTCCTGTGGAAAATGGCCAAGGCGGGCGAGCCTGCCTGGGCTTCACCCTGGGGCGAGGGTCGCCCCGGCTGGCATATCGAATGTTCGGCGATGAGTTGCGGCCACCTGGGTGATACGTTTGATATTCATGGCGGCGGCATGGATCTGAAATTCCCGCACCATGAGAATGAGATAGCGCAGGCCCGTGCCGCCAATGGTGGCGGTTTTGCCCGTTACTGGCTGCATAACGGTTTTGTTAATATCAATGCCGAAAAGATGTCCAAGTCACTGGGTAACTTTTTTACCATTCGCGAGGTGACAGAGCGTTATCATCCGGAGGTGCTGCGCATGTTTATGCTTGCCACGCACTACCGCTCACCGCTGGATTTCTCCGATGCAGCGCTCGATGAGTCGAAAGCAGCACTGGACCGGTTGTATGAAACGGCAAAGCGCTGTCAGGAGACAGGCGTACCTGCTCAGCAATCAGAGCAGCTACCTGTCCGTTTTACAGCAGCCATGGATGATGATTTTAATACGCCAGTTGCGTTGGCTGAGCTGTTCGATACCAGTCGCATGTTGAACAAAGGTTTGAATGAGGGTGCGGATGTCTCGGCTCTGGCAACGCAGTTTGCCGGCATGGTCGCACTGCTGGGTATTGTGCAGCAGGATGCAAGCGTCTGGTTTCAGCAGGGCGATGTTGATGAGGCTGCAATCGAGGCGCAGATCGAGGCGCGGCTGCAAGCCAGAAAAGCGCGTGACTTTGCGCGTGCCGATGCCATTCGCAATGAACTGAGCGCACAGGGTATTGTGCTGGAAGATGGTGCAGCCGGCACCACATGGAAGAAGATATGATGCAGTCTAAAATTGATACCAGCATGGCCCTGTTACAGCAGGCTGAGGCAGAATTTGCGCCCCAAATCGTTTTTGCCTGCAGCTTTGGTGCGGAAGATGTGGTGATGCTGGATCTGATCAGTCGCTGCGCCCGCGCTATTACTATTGTAACACTGGATACAGGCCGTTTGCCGCAGCAGACCTATGATGTGATGGATGCCTGTCGTAGCCGCTACGGCCTGCCGATTGAGGTCTACTGCCCTGATGCCGCCGAAGTGGAGGCGATGGTGCGAGAGCATGGCATGAATCTGTTTCGGGACTCGGTCGCCAAGCGCAAGCGCTGTTGTGAGCTTCGTAAAATACACCCGTTGCGCCGCGCCCTGGCCGGCAGAAAAGCATGGGTGACCGGTGTGCGCCGTGAACAGGCCGATTCGCGCCAGCAGATGGCGCCGATCGAGGATGATACCGGATTCGGTATCAAGAAGTTCAATCCATTGATTGAATGGAGCGAAGCGGATGTCTGGGCCTATATTCGTGAACATGATGTGCCGTATAATGCGCTGCATGATCAGCACTACCCGTCCATCGGCTGTGCTCCGTGCACACGTGCCATCGCCGTTGGCGAAGATCCGCGTGCCGGCCGCTGGTGGTGGGAGCAGGAGGACGGTATCGCTGAATGCGGATTGCATGCCAGTCCGCTAAAACATAAAAGCTGAGAATGAATTCCCAGCTTTTATCTGCAGCGTTCGCCGCTTCAGTTGTGTTCAGAAGAGCTGTTTAGAAGCTCACCCGATAATGGGCATCCAGCCAGCATTCGGGTAGCGCCTCGCCCGATGGAAATGCCATGTTTGTCTTTTGCTCTGCCATCGGTTCACCTGCCTCTTCACCCGCATGGTAACGTACCGTGACCGTTGCGATGTTAGGGTCGGTCAAATCGGATAGCTTAACCACATGGGCAAGATCACCTGTTTCAGCATTTCTTAGGTACATATAAACCTCCTCTGTCTCGTTCACAAACAATCTGGCGTATCCATTATAGCTCGCCGTGGAGTGAACTGTCTAGGAGCAAACAGCTGTTGAAGCGTTAAGCTGGCTGCTGGTGAGTCAGGTTTAGCGGAATAGATGGGTGCGATACCAGATAAGCTCATTGATCGATTCACGCACGTCGGAGAGAGCCTGATGCTCTGCCTGCTTGATCGGTGCCTTGTCTTCAGGATACCAGCGCCGGGCCAGCTCCTTGATCGTGCTGACATCGATATTGCGATAATGCACATAGGCTTCCAGTTTCTGCATGTAGCGAACCAGGAAACGGCGATCCTGATGAATGGAGTTGCCACACAGCGGAGAGCTGCCTTCCGGTACATAACGACGAATAAAATCCAGTGTCACCTGTTCGGCTTCGGCCATGGAAACCTGAGAGGCTCTGACTTTGGCTGTCAGCCCCGATTCGCCATGATGTGTGGTATTCCACTCATCCATTGCTTGCAGTGCTTCATCCGGTTGATGGATGACGATATTCGGGCCTTCAGCAAGAATATTTAATTCACCATCGGTAATGATGGTAGCGATCTCGATAATGATATCATGATCGGGTTCAAGCCCGGTCATTTCCAGATCCATCCATACGAGATTATTAGGGTTGGCAATCATCGGGGTAGCCTATACCAGATTCAAACCGATGACATCTGCCAGACGTTCGGTTTCTGCATAGGCCGTGGTAAAGTGAAGCGGGCAGTGCTGCCAGGCACGCCGCATCGGGTAGTGACGGCGATAGCAGGTGAATGCATGGGGTAATTCACAATCGCTCAGGCCGAACCAGGATTTCATGGATTCACTATCATCAGCCAACGGGTAGAGCGTGCTTACCGCGTGATGCAGGTTGCGCCATGTATCGTTTGTGCTGACGATATTTGCCAGCAGTGGCGCTGGCGGCATCTGCATCTGCCAGGCCGGATCGATCTGCAGGAAATGGCACAGAGCATTGTAGGCGAACAGCGTGTTGGCCGCCTTGCCGTCGAGTGAATGGCCGGCAATATGCGGGGTGGCAATCGCCATCTGTGGATGATGAAAGAGTTCAGGCAAGGGCCTGGGTTCATGCTCCCAGCAGTCCAGTGCGGCAAAGCGGCTATTATCCCCGTTCAGCCATGCCAGTAGTGCCTCATTATCCACACAACTGCCGCGAGCGGCATTGATGATGCCCTTGCCGCTGAATGCTGCCAGTTGCTGCTGATCCAGCAGGTGCCGTGTGGCATACTCACCCTCGCCAATCAGCGGCGTGTGCAGCGTAATCAGGTCGGCCTGTGCCAGCAGCTGTGACAGAGAAGAGAATCCCTCTGCCCCCTCGGCTTTGGCTCTGGGAGGATCGTTCAGCAACACCTGCATGCCCAGCTTTTTACATATGCCGGCCAGCGCGCTGCCGATACGTCCGACACCGACAATACCGATGGTGGTCTGTGGTATGATAATCATGCCGTGTGCATGCAGATCCAGCAGCAGTGCCAGCATATATTCGATGACCGATCCGGTGGAGGAGCCGGCAGCATTGGCCCATGTTATGCCGTTTGTCTCAAGCCACTGCTTGTCGTAATGGTCATCGCCAATGGTTGCTGTGGCAGCAAAGCGAACGGAGGTGCCTGCCAGCAACTGTTCGTTGACTCTGGTTGCTGAACGGGTGAGCAGAATATCGGTATTGATCAGGGCTTGACGGGTGATCTGTTGATTTTCCAGCAGTTGCAGCCGAACATCAAATCCCGGCAGATGGGCTAGAGCTGCTTCCGCGCCCCAGATATGGGCGTCGGCAACGATATGCAGCGGCTGGCTCATGTCTTGATGCGGTTGATCAGGCCGGTTGATGAGTGGCCATCAAGGAATGGCATGACCACCACCTCGCCGCCGGATGCGCGCACGACGTCTGCGCCGACAATCTCATCCGCACGGTAATCACCGCCCTTGACCAGTACATCGGGCTTTAACGCGTTGATCAGATTGAACGGTGTATCTTCGCAAAAAGGCACGACCAGATCCACGCTGCGCAAAGCCGCCAGCATGACAGTGCGATCGGCAAGCGAATTAATCGGCCGCGTTGCTCCTTTCAGACGACGAATAGAATGATCGTCATTCAAGCCGACCACCAGCACGTCGCCGAGCGCGCGGGCGCGTTGCAAATAATCGATATGGCCGGGATGCAGCAGGTCAAAGCAGCCATTGGTAAAAACGATGCGCATGCCTTCATTGCGCCAGCGATCCCGTTGCAGCAGGGCATCATGCAGGCTGATCTGATTGTTCATGCGCAATTACACATCGCCGGCCTGCATCAAATCCACCACTGCGGTGACGCCATCAACCGAATGGGCGATCTCTCTGGCCCTGACCCGCTCCGTACTCAAATTGACCACGCCCTGCAGGTAGACTTTGCCATTAACCGTTTCGACATGAATCTTGAAGCCGGAAACAACTTTGTCATTCAATAGCCTTGATTTGATGCGGGTCGTGATCCATGAGTCCGATAGCAGGGTACGTATTTTTGGTGCGCCTACGCTTAATTTTGAATCAACCGAGCGTACGCCGTGAATAGATTTAGTAATATATATGGCCCTGTCGATATGGCCCTGGGTGGGCAGCGAGCCGGTCAGTGTGGCATTACCGTTAATGACTTCAATGCTGATCCAGCGCGATGGCATATCCCGCTCGGCGATCAGACGGGCATCAATTTTGGACGCGATGGTAACATCATCGAACTGTGTGCCCAGCGAGCGCTCATCATGAGCGATTCTGGCTGCACCCGTGGCGGTACCCACCACGGCAGTCGCCAGACAGCCGGACAGGCCAAAGCTGATGATCAGTGCTGTGATTAAACGAAATGTGAACATGGTATCTCCATTAGTATTTGTGCACGGATTTGTTTACAGAATTTCATCGCCCAGTGCTTCGAGAACAGAAGCAAAGAGCAGGGGGACCAGTATTTCATCGGGTCCGGGTAGCCAGAAGCCCTGGCCACCGGGCTGAGGCAGGCGATTGACGACATTGGCAATCGCCGATGTGCTGGCGGCTGAATCAATGACTGCCGTGGTCAGGCATTCAATCTCTTTGCCGACATTACGGGCGGCATCGACTGCTTGCAGCAGTACGCGTGGCATGACGACACTGGATGCAATATTAATCACCACGCCTTCACTGCAGGCGGCCATCATGCCGGCCAGTAGCCGGAAGTCACGCATGCTGGCGGCACCGAGCGCTTCACCATGTGATGCAGGATGAATGCAGAAGGCATCGGCGCCCATCGCAGGGTGCACGGAAACCGCTACGCCATAACGGCAGGCCGTGGCCACTACCGAGTGATCCAGATGCTCCAGTTCCGACTCCAGCAGATGCTTGCCGACACTCAGGCCTATCCCCTGATTTTCCACGGCGCCGAAATTGATGGCATCATTGATCAGGGTGCCGGTTTCATCGGTAAAGCAGTAGCGTCCACCGCCCAGTTCGCGCTCGTTTGAGGTGACTGTGTTGCCGGCTATGGCAATTTCGACATCCTGCTCAAGGGCTTCACCGGTGAGCGCCAAGCCGGTGATCAGCCGCTGCTCGATCAGACGACAAATCAGTGGCCCGAGTCCCGAATCCAGTACATGCCCGCCGCAGGCAAGCATAATCGTATGCTTGTGTCGGTGAGCCGTGACGATGGCATCACGCAGGCGAAACAGATCCCCTGCACAGCCGAGATTAGGCAGGCTGCAGAGGAAGTTGTCGAAGCCGCTGCCCGCTTGATAGGGCGCGCCGAAATCCTTGTTGTCAGTGTCGACCTTGCGTCTGGCGAGGGGAACTGTTTTGAGTTTGGCCAGGGAGAGGGGCTTGATCATCATGATGTACCTCCAAACATGGTTTCGTCGACCAGTGAGCAGAGGATATGCAGACAGGTAATATGCATCTCCTGAATGCGCGGCGTGGACGGGTGATTGATGTTGAGCAGAACCTGAAGCGATGTCACGCTGCCCAGCCTGCCGCCATCTTTACCGGTAATAGCAATCGTCTGCATGCCAATTTCTGCCGCAGCTCTGGCGGCAGCCACGACATTCTCGGAATTACCGCTGGTAGAGATGGCCAGCAGTATATCGCCCGGACGTCCGAGCGCCTCAACCTGACGGGAAAAGATCCGGTCGAAGGAGAAGTCATTGGCAATACTGGTGATCACGGAGGCATCATGGGTCATGGCGATAGCTGCCAGTCCGCGTCGGTTCATCTCGAAACGATTGACCAGTTCGGCAGCAAAATGCTGGGCATCGGCAGCTGAGCCGCCATTGCCACAGGCCAGAATCTTGCCGCCATTTTGCAGACAGGTGACCATAAGCTGGCTGGCCTGCAGTAGCGGCTCTGCCAGCGTATCGATGCATTGCTTGCGCAGCTCAATGCCATCGAGCATGGCCCGGTTGATGATGGTGCGCCCGATATTGTGCGTGTCGCTCGTGGATTCCAAACTCACCGGATAATATCCTCCATATGTTCAACGCACGGCCCCAGCCATGCAGTCAAGCCGAGTCTAGGGGTGATGATGATTAAATCAAAGCGGCACTGCAGCGCGGCATAATCGCTATGCAGGCTACGCCAGATCTCGGCGGCCGATTTTAAACGGGCACACTTATCTTCATTTACAGCCAGCAGCGCTGATTCGCGATTGTGGTGGGCCTTGACCTCGATAAATACCAGTATGTCTCTTCTCAGTGCGACGATATCCAGCTCGCCCCGGCCCAGACGTGCATTGCGCTCGAGAATCCGATAGCCCCTATGCTGCAGGTAATGGCAGGCTTGTGTTTCACCGATATTGCCGACATGCGTACTCATCGGTGTGGGTTTAGCCGCTGTTGATCAGTGCATAGACCCTTGCACGCGGGATATCCAGTGTGTTGGCGACCGCTTTGGCGCGGGCAGATGGCGGCAGCGCCTGCATGGCGGCACTGGCCAGGCAGGCAATCACCTGTTGATCGCTGAGCTCGACTGCCTCATCGCCGGCGGCGGCCACCATCAATACAATTTCTCCGCGCGGAGCATGTGTATTGAAATGTTCGATCAGATCAACAGCCGTGCCGGATACAAACTCTTCATGCAGCTTGGTCAACTCGCGGGCAACAACCAACTCACGTGCCGGATCCAGATGTGTCTGCAGATCCTGCAGGGTAGCCAGTAACCGGCGCGGTGACTCCAGGATGATCGAGGTTTCATCACTGCTTGCCGTGCGTTTGATGGCCTGCTCACGGGATTTGCCGCTGCGCGGTAAAAAACCGGCAAAGCGGAAGTGATCGGTCGTCAGACCGGCTGCACACAGTGCGGTCATGATGCTGCTGGCACCGGGGATAGGCACGACTCTGATGCCCTGCTGCCGCAGGTGACGCACCAGCCGGTAACCCGGATCAGAGATCAGCGGCGTACCGGCATCAGAGATCAGGGCGATAGAGTCACCGCTCTCCAATCGGGCTTGCAGCTTTTCGAGCATTGCTGCTTCGTTATGCTCGTGCAGGGCCAGCATCGGGGTGTCGATGCCGTAGTGACGTAGCAGTGTCAGGCTGGTGCGCGTATCTTCGGCGGCAATGACATCGACATTTTTCAATGTTTCGACGGCCCGGTAGCTGATATCCCCGAGGTTGCCGATCGGTGTGGCGACGACGAATAGTTGGCCAATGGCCTGTGGATGATTAGGTTGCGATTCCATGCTCTGGAAACATTATCTATCTCATCGGTTATCCGCAATGCCGAGTATATTCATCGCTGCCATGGCAGCTCTGTTGATCCTTGCCGGATGTCAGGCGAAGGTGCCTCCAACTGCGGTTGCAGGGTATAAACCTGTCTCCCATCGCATGGCCCCGGCGCCACAAACCGCGGCCGAGATTCGCTCGCTGATGGATCAGGCTGCGGCCGGCGGCGACATGGGACAGATTCTCTCTCGATTTGATACCATGATTGCAGGCACAAGCGGTCCCATGCGGGAAGAGGCGCTGTTTCGCAAGGCCGAGTTGATGCTGGAGAGGGACCTGCCCGGTGCCGAGCAGGCAGTTGGCGCAGCTATTGCGCGCTATCCGCAGCATGCACTGGTGCCGTATGCCGATGTATGGCGCGGCCAGTGGTGGCTGAAGCAGGATGCACCTGATCGGGCACTGGCAGATATGCGCGCGGCACTGCTGCATCCACGCCTTACGCGTGAGCTGGCGGACCGTATTTTCGTCCTTGGCCCTGCATCCGCGCGCGCGGCATCGGAAGCGGAGGCTGTCTACTGGTTTCTTGCCGCAGCACAAGTGGATGTAGCCAGTCGCGATACCTGGTTGCGGATGGCCGCACGCCGCAGCTCTCTGGCGACGGTTGAGAAGATCTTTGCCGATCACACGGTTGATCGGGAGCTGTTACCATCATTTGCTCTGTATAGCGGCCAATCGCGCCTGATGACCGGCGATATTGCAGCAGTGGGGCGTATTGCAGCACTGCTGGCGGTTTCACAGCCGACAGCACCGCAACTCATACAGTTACAGGCATGGGCGAAGGGCGAGATGCGTGCGGCGACGATCGGCGTGATGTTGCCGCTAACCGGAAAGTATGCCCGCTATGGTCGGGAAGCCTTGCAGGGTATACGCATCGCACTGGCGAGCCTTGAGTCCGGCGCCTATATCACGCTGCGTGTTGAGGATACGGCTTCCGATCCTCTGCATGCGATTGAAGCCTACCGACAGTTGAGCAATGAATCGGTGAATATGATTATCGGGCCGCTGCTGGCGGAGACCACCGAGGCGATTATACCTTATATGAAACCGGATCTGCCGGTGATCAGCCTGACCGGTCATACAGCGCTTGGGCATCGTAAACCGTCACTGTTTGTGCATACCCTGTCGCCGCTGGCTCAGGTTTCGGCCATGGCTGACTATGCCTGGCAGCATGAAGCAAAACGTATGGTCGTGATTACCGATGCCGGTGAAAATCATGCGGAAGCAGATACCTTTGTCGCATCCTTTCAGGCGCTTGGCGGGGAGCTCGTACAGATCCTGAAACTGGACAAGGAGGGGATGGACTACCGCGATCAGTTGCAGCAATTGCGTTTTGATAGCGATGATGAATCGCTGCTGGCCAGTCTGGATGAGGATCTGGCTCTGTTTTTGCCTGCCATGGATGTTGAGATCCATATGCCGGTCAATTTTGACGGCATCTATCTGGCTTTGCCGGGACGTCAGGTTTCACTGCTGGCCGGACAGCTGGCTTATGCCGATATTACCGACGTTGCCCTTTATGGCAGCAGTCGCTGGCAGGATGGTCATCTGCTTGATGATCGCGGCCGCTACCTCTCCGCCACCCGCTTTGTTGCATCCGGTGAAAAGAGCAGTGGTGAAAATGATGACCCGCTGCTGAACCGTATTCATTTCATGCTGCGGGAGTCGTGGGGCAGCGATGCAGCATCCGATTTACTGCTGCTGGCCTACGACAGCATGCGCATTGCCACGATGCTGGCCAGCCGGCTGGGGCTGAGCGATGAGGCGATGATTCGCGGACTGCATGATCCGGAAGGCTTTCCTGCTGTGACCGGTCACGTGCGCTTTGATGATGCGGGTATTGGTCAGAAGCAGCTGGATATCTTCACCATTCGCAATGGCGAAATCGTTCCCGCAGGATAAGTGCTGACAGCATGAAGCCTGAGCAGGCTGTTGTCGGCTCTTCAGGTGATCTGTATCATCACTGAAAATGGTAAAAGAGAGAGGGTAGCTCCGTGAACTTTCTTGGCGCTTCACGAAGTTGTGTGGGCAGCACAAGTCGAACCTGCCTGATTGGGTGCCGGATACAGGTCCAAAGCACCCAAGTGAAAGTAGATCGCA
>PFXI01000058.1 GCA_002791575.1 Zetaproteobacteria bacterium CG_4_9_14_3_um_filter_54_145
GGTAAATTTGCTGTCTAGATAACTACAAATATACCATAAACGTTGGGAATTCAGGCCTACTTTATTACTGCGAAATCTTTAACCGGACAGCAGTGACTTGATGTCATAACAGTTGGCCAAGTTTTTCTTGCTGATGAAATTACGGCCTTGTTTGAGTTCTTTGAATTCAGGTGACCACCAGTCATTGAGTTGATTGGGGGGGGGCGAGCAGTTGTGTACAACGAATGCATCTAACTGCCGGCCAAATATCTCGTCCATTTTCATGACAAACGTTCCATAGGAGCAACACCATGCATACAAGCAACAAATACACTGGCCGAAGTATCTGGCTCGCCGCAGCATTCCTGCTGACCGCCCTGTCAGGATGCGGTGCAGTGGGCACCCCCGCTGACATTGGCACTGTCACGGTACCACCCACAGTAGTTGGTACCGCTCCGGCAACTGGTGCCGTCGGTGTGGGTAATAATAGCAAAGTGGCCGCTACTTTCAGTGAGGCAATGAACGGCGCAACGATAATTCCCGCCAACTTTACGGTAAACGATACGGGCGGGCCGGTAGCCGGTGCTGTGAGTTATGATGCTGCATCCAAAACAGCAACATTTACTCCGGTTGGCGTACTTGCTGTGGGCGCTGTCACGGCCACCCTTACTACCGGGGTGACAAATCTGGCGGGTATCGCCATGACAAATAACTATGCCTGGAGTTTTACCGCCAGCGCGATAGCAGACGTTACCGCTCCCACAGTAGTAGCTCCTACCAACCCTGCCAGCGGATCAACCGGATTTGCACTAGATAGATCTGTCAGCGCCAGCTTTAGTGAAGACCTTGATGCTGCCACTGTAAATACAACAACCTTTACGTTGAGCAGTATCGCAGGCGGGGCAGTTGCCGGCACCGTAAGCTACTCCAACAAGGTGGCAACCTTTAATCCTGCCGCTATCCTTGTTGCTGGCAGGCTCTATACAGCGAGGCTGACAACAGGCGTTACCGATCTTGCTACAAACCCGATGGCGGCTTCCTATCAATGGAACTTTACCACCGGCACTGCCGTTGGGCTTGCTGCAGTAAATCTGGGAACGTCCGGCAATTATGCGATCCTGGCGGAAACGCTGTTATCAAGAACAGCCACAGCCGGCACAGCAATCACCGGGCATATAGCTATCAGCCCGGCTGCTGCAACGTTCATTCAGGGCTTTTCATTGACACTGGATCCAACGGGTTGTTTTTCGGCACCAACACCGGCATCACTGGTGACCGGTAAGGTCTTTGCAGCCGACTACAACACGAATGGATGTCCTACACCTGCTAATCTTACCACGGCTGTTGGCGACATGATGACGGCATACCTTGATGCCAAAGGCCGGACAATACCTGATTTTACTGCCCTGAACGGTGGCAATATCAGCGGCCTGACTCTGGTGCCAGGCCTTTACAAATGGCCTACGGGCGTTTCAATCAATACTGATGTTACCCTTGCGGGTGGTCCGAATGATGTCTGGATATTCCAGATTGCTGGCGATATTACCCAGGCAAGTGCTACCAGAGTCGTATTAGCGGGTGGTGCATTGCCCAAGAATATTTTCTGGCAGGTTGAAGGCCCAACGGGTGTAGCTATCGGCACGACGGCCCACTTTGAAGGTGTGGTACTTGCAGCAAAAGCGATTACTGTAAATACAGGTGCAACTGTTAATGGCAGACTGTTATCACAGACTGCAGTTACCCTGGATGGTAATGCGGTGACACAGCCGGCTCCATAAGGCATCTGCTATGCCGTGTGAAGGTACGGTAACAGAAAGAAAGGACCCGCAAGGGTCCTTTCTTTGTTTAAGCCCGGTATATCATGCATATCAGGGCAAGGTGTGGGCTGGTTATCGGTGTGGCGGCAGGAGCCAAGATGCATGCTCATGCAAAAGCCCTCCGGATGGAGGGCTTTATAGATTAATTACTGCAGATCATGTGAACAGGTCAGGCATCTGCATTTTGCAGTGCGTCCTGCTTCATGCATCTCCGCAGGCGTTTGTTCATCGCTCTCTTCAGTCGCCTCTTCTCAGCAGTGTGCCATGGGTGCAATTTCTTCCATTGCATGGAGATAAGCGTCGTTTCCTTGGGCGAAGTATGTTGATGTCTTCCCAGCATGGTTAGTCTCCTTTCTTCTGAAGAGAGCTCTCCTTCAGATGGGTTATTTATACCACGATTTGCCGTCAGATACAATGGCCGCAGTTGAGATGGCTCTTCGTTCTGATACCGTGCCGATATGTGGTAAACGAGTAGTTCCGGCTATGAAGAGAGATGCGCAAGTGAACAGACAATTAATACAGATCATGATGAGCGCAACCGGTGCGCAGAGAGCAGAGCGCGGCGAGGTAATTCAGTCGTTGTGGAGCGGTTATGGCGAGATTGTACGCTATGCTCTGACCGGCGCGCGCGCCTCCAGTGCCGTGCTCAAGCATGTACTGTTTCCATCGACAGTGAATCATCCGCGTGGCTGGCACAATGACCTCTCACACCGGCGCAAGGTGAAATCGTATGAAGTAGAGATGCACTGGTATCAGGCGTGGGCCGGGCGCTGTGATGATCAGTGCAGGGTGCCGCATTGCTATACCACGGAAACCATCGGCGATGAACACCTGATGGTGCTGGAGGATCTGGATGCGGCAGGTTTTCCACGCCGCAGTACTACGCTGGATCTGCAGGGCGTGCAGGCCTGTTTACGCTGGCTGGCCAGTTTTCATGCCTCTTTTATCGGAGAGCAGCCGGCAGGGCTATGGGCAACCGGTACATACTGGCATCTGGCAACCAGGCCGGATGAGCTGGCCGTGATGGAGGACGATGCCTTGCGCGATGCGGCACCGGTTATCGATTCGATGTTAAGCAGTGCCCGCTTCCAGACACTGGTACATGGTGATGCCAAGCTGGCCAACTTCTGTTTCTCGGCAGACGGGCAGAGCGTGGCAGCAGTCGACTTCCAGTATGTCGGCGGTGGCTGCGGCATGAAGGATATAGCCTACTTCCTCGGCTCTTGCCTGAGTGATCGCGATCATCAGCAGTATGAGGCGGCACTGCTGGATGATTACTTCAGCCATCTGAAAAGCGCACTGCTGCGGCATGGAAAAGCGGTGGATTTCGATGCGCTGGCGACTGAGTGGCGGGCCCTGTTTCCCGTGGCACAGGCGGACTTCTATCGTTTTCTGGTGGGCTGGATGCCGACGCACTGGAAGATCAATGATTACAATAAACGTGTTGCACAGATTGTTGTCGCTGCACTGTGACAGAAGGACGAGACACTATGTTCAAAACAACCGATCTGTACGATGAATACCTGGAAGATCTGCAGGTGGCGGAACCGCTGTTTCGTGACTTTGGCGGAAGGCAGCGCTTTTGCGGTCAGATCGTGACCCTCAAGGCATTCGAGGATAACAGCTTCCTCAAAAGCGCATTCGAGACAGACGGGCGTGGCAAGGTGCTGGTAGTCGATAGTGCCGGCTCACTGCGCTGTGCGATGATGGGCGATGTGATGGCCGCCCTCGGCGCATTCAATGGTTGGGAAGGGGTGGTGATCAACGGCTGTATCCGTGATTCGGCCGATGTGGCGAAGGTGGATATCGGCGTGAAGGCGCTGGCGACGATCCCGCGCAAGACCATCAAGCGCAATCAGGGTGTGCGAGATATCCCGCTCTCCTTTGCCGGCGTGGTCTTTAATCCGGGCGAATATCTCTATGCCGATGAAGACGGCATTGTGCTGTCAAAAGCGAAGGCTTCAATGTGATGACCGTTTGCGGCCTATTCTGTTGAAAAACTCGGTCGAAATCTGTTATTTTTCATGGTAAACTAAAGCCACTAAAAGGTGGAGGTGATTGCGATGATGGGTCGACAATCAAGTAGCCAGGAAAAGCTGTTTTACTCTTTCAATCTTGAAGATCACATTCCTCAGAATCACCTGCTTCGTGGCATCGACAGCTATCTTGATTTAAGCGAATTGCGCCAACATCTCGCTGATTTTTATAGCCATACGGGAAGACCGTCGATTGATCCTGAACTGATGATTCGCATGCTGATTATTGGCTACAGCTTAGGTATTCGCTCTGAGCGCCGCTTATGCGAAGAAGTTCACCTGAACTTGGCGTACCGCTGGTTCTGCCGCCTTGGTCTAGAGGACCAGGTTCCTGATCACTCTACCTTTTCCAAAAACCGGCATGGCCGGTTTCGGGAAAGCGAAGCTTTCCGTCACCTGTTCGAAATCGTGTTAAAGCAATGTATGGGCGAAGGGTTGGTCAGTGGCGAAGGTTTCGCTGTTGATGCAAGTATCATCAAATCTGATGCGAGCAGGGATCGCAGCCTTCCTGGTGATGAACCGATCAACTGGAAGGATGAGGTGAGAGCAACAAGAGCTGTGAAAGAGTACCTGACTGCACTTGAAGAAGAGAATCCGGTTGCCAAACAGCCAAAGAGAGTCTCCCTGACTGATCCGGCAACACGCTGGACCGCCGCCCCAGGCGGCCCCGCATTCTTTGCCTACTCCACCAATTATCTGATCGACCTTGAGGCTGGGATTATCGTTGATGTGGAAGCTACGCCTGCAAACCGCAGTGATGAGGTCAATTCAACTAAGGTGATGATTGACCGGGTTGAAGAGCGATTTGATATGAAGCCACATCGTCTGGTTGGTGATACGGCTTACGGAGCGGCCCCTATGCTTTCATGGATGGTTGATGAGAAGAAGATAGAGCCACATGTGCCGGTGTGGGACATGGCGGAACGCAACAATGGTATACTCAGTCGTTCAGCTTTTGCTTTTGATGCAGAGAAAAACCGTTATACATGCCCAGAGGGAAAACACCTGCATACGACAGGCCGGACCACTATGGATAGTAACATTCTTTATCGCTCGAAAAATCTGGAGTGCCGTGTATGTCCGTTGAAGGCTAGGTGCTGTCCAAACACACCTTGCCGAAAAATACCACGCAGTATTCACGAGCCATTCCGTGATATTGCAAGGGCAATTGCCAAAACAGATGCATATAAACAATCCAGAAAGGATCGGAAAAAGGTGGAGATGCTGTTTGCACACCTCAAACGCATTCTGAAGCTGGATCGCCTGCGTCTGCGGGGGTTAAGTGGTGCACAAGATGAGTTTTTGTTGGCTGCTACAGCCCAGAATCTCCGAAGAATGGCTCAATGGTGTGCCCTAATAACAACGAAAACAGTAATGCGACATGCATAAAGGCCAATAAGGCAAAAAAAACCAATGCATGAATTTAGAAAATAACCATGCGGATTAGAATCAATATGAAAACCCAAGGTCATGTGGAAAACAGGCACTAACAAAAACCGAGTTTTTCAACAGAATAGGCCAAAAGCAGCCACTCAGAGATAGGTGTTGTATCCTTGGAATTTCGCAAAGCTCTTCCGATATAGAATGACCATCCCCTCTTAACGGCCGCCGGCTGTTGGGGATGGCTGAACCGCGTGCAAAAGATGCCCGATAACCGGGTGAGGCTGGGCGTGAGAGCCTAAGAAGGACCCACCGGATATCCGCCTGACGCGGTGTACTCGTTGGGGCTGTTAGACTTCGCGCTAGTGGACCTTGCGTGCAACTGGACTATTTGGGGTACTTGCCACTTGATTTTCGCTGGCTCTTGTTGTTTTTTGGCTGGTTGTGTTACGTCATGCTGCATGTCTTTCCCCTTTATTCACACGTTTGCTACCCTGACTCCATCCGAGTAGAAAGCACTAACTATAAAGGCTCGAAGGCTGTATTTGTTTCGGGTATATTCCTCGATGAATTTGATAAGCCTGCTCCATACAGCACTCGAGCGAATGGCCGCTTGTGGCGTGCGCCGTGGAAAGGCGGCGATATCCCAGTGGGTGAAAATCCCACCCGGCAACTTTTGCTCCAGCCGGAAGCAATCGGAGCAGTCATGGAGGTAACGAAATGGCTGAAGCCTCTGGTGTAGAAGGTCACATAGGTGACTTGGCGAGTGTGCAGGCCGTAACGTGAGTGAACGCTGAGCAATCCTCGAAAAGGACGATGCACAGGCCGACCCGCCCGCCAATGCGGGGAAGGCTGATACGTCTGGTGAAGCGAGCAAAGTAAGCAGCCAGACGCTGTGCCGGGGTAGTGGCGACAGCATGTACACAAGGGAATCGCAGGCAACACGGGAAGCCCCTTATCGTGGTCAGGGATGACCAACCGGAAACCCGTGAGGGATGTTCCGGGCGCTTTGGGGTGGCGGAGAGGCTCGTAGTACCGGAGAAGCCGGGTAATGCCGGTGGAGGGAAGGAGCCTTGGTTCAAGACAGACGCAATACGTAGAAAAGGATGGGAGATTGGGCAACCTACTAACTCCAAAACATGTTCAGAGACTACAGATGGCGTTACACGCGAAAGCGAAGGCAGCACCTGACTTCCGCTTCTATGCTCTGTACGACAAGATTTACCGCGAAGATATTCTGGCGCATGCCTATGCCAAGTGTCGCTCCAATAAAGGGGCGCCGGGCGTAGACCGGCAGGATTTCGCGGACGTC
>PFXI01000079.1 GCA_002791575.1 Zetaproteobacteria bacterium CG_4_9_14_3_um_filter_54_145
GGGGTGTCGACTTCACCGGAATCAGGTGCCGACTTCAATCGGAATGGGGTGCCGCGTTCCAGCGGAATCAGGTGTCACGTTCGACCGGAATACGCAGAATTCCCCGGAAAGGTTAGGATAGTTACATATTTTATAGCAATTAGAAGTTTCCATCTTTTCAGTCACACTGTCCATGCATAAGTAGGACCGGCTCAAAAAGTAGGCCTTTCCCTGGCTGCCATTCTGTATATCTGACTATGCCAGAAGCACACTTGTCATCGTTCGTGCAGGGGCAAAATGAAAGTGTCCGCTTTTAGCAAAGTAGAAACGTCCTCTTTACGGTGTTCACCCAAGAGGTGTTTTATGAAAGCGAGGATTGAACACATGAGCGAGCCAGTGCAAGCAGAAAACTGAATATCCGGTTCTGACTGACTGTCGCCTCTGGTGATCGGCAGTAGTCTGCCATGAACGGGCGTTCGCAGTTCATTATAAGTATGCGACAAATTGTCACACAAAAACACAATCAAAACTTGCTATAATAAGTCTATGTAGACCTCGCATCACTAAAGGAATGCCATGGTGGTTGGCGGTTTGATTGAAATTGTTGCTTTCCCAACGGATAAAATATTGACGATCTTGTTTGAAATACGACATTCACTCGGCCGCATGGTCTTGGCAGGCGTTGGTATTTTGTCGATTTACGCCGCTTTGAAGCTTGTTTTTTTGACACTCGTCAAAAAACCGCCGATATCCTCAAAGGATGCTGGCCCTGCGAGCTTATGGGTGGGGTCAGATGTTTTCAGGCAAATGAATAGCCTGTGATATGTAGTCATATCTATATAACCTGTTTATAAACATAAGGTTTTTTCTTAGTGTCGATTTCTGGCTGAAATGGCCTGTAATTGTATAATTGCATGTATTTAAAAGGATAATACCCTGTTAGGTACATTTCCAAAGATGCTTGCATAACCTCGATTGTTTATATCCATATATTCTGTATGTACCAATGATATGTAGTTGGCCTCTTACTTGGTATAGATATTTACTAATACGCCTATGAATGATTTTTTTGTGGAAGACAAGGTGTGTAGACCCATAATTTAGGAGGGCGAAATGCGAGTCAATGAGCCGGTTACCAACAATGAGGTAACTTTCAGTGATGATGATTTGTTAATCTCCAAAACTGATACCAAAGGTATTATCACTTATTGCAATGAAGTATTTATGCGTATTGCCGGTTTTGAAGAGCATGAGTTGCTCGGGAAAAACCACAATATGGTCAGGCATCCTGATATGCCACCGGAAGCATTTCAGGATTTATGGGATACCGTGCGCGAAGGAAAGGAGTGGCACGGCCTTGTAAAAAACCGTTGTGCAAATGGTGATTACTACTGGGTAGATGCAACTGTCACCCCGGATGTGGATGCTGGAACAGGGCGTATTACCGGTTATATGTCAGCTCGGCGCAGAGCAACCAGCCAGCAAATTAATGATGCAACAGCATTGTATAAGCAGATGAATGCCAAGCGCGGCGGACGGAGATAAGAGATGGCCAGAAAAGAGAAGAAGAAAATGGGTATGGTCGAGTCCTTGACGCGCAAAATGTCGGTAGAAAAGGTTATGGCAACCGGTTTTTTGCTGGTCACGTTATGTGCATTCGCTATGGCTGCATTCACGCTTACGGTTTTAGCTACATGGGCATATTGGGCAGCCGCTATCGTTATAGCAGTAGTTGCGATGCTGTTTTATTCCGTGGCGGTAAAGGTGTTGGGGCGGAGGCTGCTTAAGATCCATGATGCGCTGGAAACCTGGTCTGGCGGGGATTTGTCGGCGCGTATTACCGATATTCAGGGTGGGGGTGATATAGGCAAGATCAGCTGGGAGGTGAATAACACAGGTGATCGTGTTGAAACCTTCCTGCGTGAAGTGCAGGCCTCTGTGGAAGGGATTGCTGGTGGTAATATGAACCGGCGCATTGATACACGCGGTCTTTACTCCGATATGACACGTGTTGGTGATGTCATCAATGAGAGTCTGGACCAGATGGCTACGTTTAAACGCAAGGCAATCCGGGACCAGCAGCGTACTGCTGTCTTTGAAACGATGATCAGCAGGATATCTGAAAGCCTTAACAGCCTCTCCAGTACGGCTGATGACACGGCTGATTCATTGGCTGCGATGGCTACGGAGGCGGCAGCTCAGGCAGGTAATGTGGTGACTGGTGCCCAGCAGGCTTCCGATAATGTAAGTACAGTGGCAGCGGCTACGGAGGAGTTGACGGCGTCAATCTCTGAAGTGACACGTCAGGTGATGGAGGCTGCCCGGGTAACAGAGCAGGCCGTGACTCAGGCCAATGAGACAACCGAAACGGTGGCGAAACTGGGCAAGGAGTCTCAGGAGATCGGTTCCGTTATCCAGGTGATCAGCGATATTGCCGAGCAGACCAACCTGTTGGCGCTCAACGCCAGTATTGAGGCAGCCCGTGCAGGGGAAGCTGGACGCGGTTTTGCCGTGGTTGCGGATGAGGTGAAAGAGCTTGCTTCTGAAACAGCACGTGCAACGGACCGTATTGCACGTCAGGTCAAGGAGATTCAGGCCGAAAGTGCCAATGCGGCCACCACGATTGAAGCGATAAGCACTATTATCCGTCGCATCAATGAGATTAACAGCCATATCAGCATATCGGCAGACCAGCAGGCCCAGGCTGCGCAGGAGATCTCCTCGAGTATTCAGCATGCCAATCAGAGTGTGCTGGATGTTTCCAGCAATATGTCCGATGTGGCTGTGGCGGTAGAGGAGACAGGCAAGTCTGCCAATGGGCTCAGTGAAACATCCGAGAACCTGAAACGGTTGTCTGGTGAACTCTCATCAGTGGTGCACTCTTTCCTGAGTGATCTGGCTAGCAATGAGGATGTGAAAGAATCGGTTGTATGAACAGCCCCGTTGCCTTGTCGAATTGATAGACAGGCTGAGATCACCGTGGGTGGTCATGAGAAACCGGTCCAGAAGGCAGCGGTAAAGAGGAGCAGTGTCGTGAAGGAAGCAGCTTCAAGTCATCATTCCCGCAGGGAGTGGATGTATCTGGCCGAACGGGTGTTTTCACACCCGCGATACTCGCTGCTTATTGTCGCTGCACTGGCATTGTCTTCGTTTGAACGCCTCTGGTTTGTGATTGCCCCGCTGACTCTCTTTTTCTCTGTTGAGCTGGTGCTGCGTCTCTGGTTGCAAAAGGAGCAGGGATGGCGTGACCGCAATGAGATGATCTTCATTGTATTTGATGCGCTGGCAACGATAGGTCTTTATCTGATCCTGTTTGCGCCGGTCGGCCTGGTTGGTAACTCGATCTATCTGCGCATGGCTCGTCTGTTGCGCGGCATGTACATGCTCAGAATGATGAGGGTCTTTCATTTCGTTACCTATGAGAGCTTTATCTATTCATTGCCCATGGCGGTGATGGCCCTCGGGCTCTGTGCGGTTGCGCTTGGTATGGAGTCGATTGCACCGTATATGGCGATTGCACTGCTTGTAGAGCTAGCTGCCCGTCTGGTGGCGATAGGCAAGGTGCTGCCGGGTGGGAAAAGAAGAAAAGCAGAGTACTGCTTTATTGCCTTTGACCTTGTTACCACGCTGGCATTATTCAATATGATTGAAGGCGTGCCAATGGCTGTCGCTTTGCTGCGAGCGGTTCGCGTTCTGGTGATGCTTAATCCGCTGGGCAGTCTGGTTCTGGCCGCCAGGCAGGTTGCGATGATGCCGGAAGTTAGAAAAGAGTCCGGGATGCTGGTGTCGATGCTGGTTATCCTGATGTTTTTCTCGGCATTAATGGTCTACTTTATATATCCGCATATGGATCTGTCTGGCGATGGCCTGATTAATAGTGATGACTATAACCCGTTACAGGTGGCAATGTTTGCATTTATCTGGTTGGTTGACCCAGGCACAACACCGGAGCAGGCATTTTCACCCGGTCTTAGTCTGCTGACTATTGGCATTGCCCTGACCGGCGTATTCTTCTTTGCCTTGCTGGTTGGTCTTGGTGCCAACGTTATGGGCGCGCTGCTACGCGAGCTTACCAATAGCCCGCTCTCTTCACGTGTGCAGTTGGTGTTTTCGGGGGATAATGAGAAAGCCGAGGGTATACTCAAGGTGTTTGGCGAAATGTGCTCGCGTATGCGCCGGGCCTATTTTTCTGCCTGGATATTTTTTGATCATAAAGAGCGAGTTATCTCCGGTTTTGGCAGCTGGCTTAATATCAGACAGACGGATGAGGGGAGTAGGCAGGTACTTTCCCATTTTAACCTGAATGGCATCAAGGAGATATTTTTCTTCCATAAAGGATACGCAGATCCGGAATCGATAGTGGATCATCATGCACTCGTTCAGGAAGCCCGGCTGAAGAAGATGGATATCGGTGTATCTCTGCTTTCTGAATCCGGAGTAAGCCGGAATCTGGAAAGTGTTTATCATCAGACTCTTGATGCTGAAGTGTTTAACTCGGCAGCCATTACGGCACGTATGCTCTACCAGATGCATCACTGTCCCTTTATGCCGGAATTGGGTAGTCAGATGCTTGATGCGGTTGAAGGTGACACGGGTCTGTTTACGGTTTCCTGGCAGGCGCGCATTGTTCCCGGTAACAGCGGTTCAAAACTGGTTGCGGGAAATACCGAAGCGCCACTCGTTGATTGGGCTACCAACCTGTTTGCATCCGGTGTGAATGCATTGGCCTTCAGGAGCAAGGAGGGGGATTACCGCTTGCTCAGCGATATGGTGAAGATCAGCAGGCCCTTTGAGATCGAAGATGTGATAGCCATGGGCAGAGAAGCGAGTCTGTGGCCAGGTATGATGGAGCAGGCAGTCGACAAGGGTATCCCTCCTATACGCAACAAGGTGATCAGGATGTTCGAGTGGCCTGAAACGTGGGACTTGAATCTGCTGTTTATGGGCTGGCATGATGGCCTGCCATCAATGATCGAGGAGATGGCGGAGAAACATCATAAGCTGACCTTGAATGTGCTAAATCCATCATCGGAAAAAATGGTCCGATATCATCAGATGCGTCTGGATGCAGTGGGCGAAAAGGTCAAAGCACTAAATTGCGATCTGAAGGTACAGATACATCCGTGGGATGGCCTTGATATCTCAGAGGTCACACCGCTGCTGCGAAACTGCAAGGTGATCATGCTCTATCCGGTTGAGCGTGAGGACGACAGTGAGGATTCACTGCTTGAGATGTGGTATCACTCGCTGGCCCGGCTTCTTTCTGCCCGTAAACAGGAAGTGAAGTGGTGGACACCACCGAAAATCATGATTCTTCCCCGCAACAGGGTGAATAGTGAATCCTTTGTAAAATCTACGGAATCCTATCCGTTGTTGAAGATTGATATCGGCTCCCCAGATTCATTTCACGATGTCTATATGGCCAGAAAGATACTCTCCTTTGCCAATCGTAGCAGGGATAGCAAAGGCTTTGAGCAGGAGTCAAAAACCTTCGAGTTCATGGATATGATGCTTGGTGATGCTGTGCTGGTTGAAGGTGAAAACACCAATAGCCTGCTTGAGCAAAAAGATGCGACATGGGAAGAGGTTTACCGGGAAGGTTTACGTCGTGGTTGGGTTCCTGTGGCCTATGGTCTGGAGTCATCCAAAGCGACGCATTTGAACCTGTACCGGGTGATTGACCACCTCTTTCCTATCCAATGGAGTGTTGCCGGCGAGCAACTACACCTGCTTGCTGGAACGCTGATTGATGAGTTTGAGATGCCCTCATCCTCCTCAGTAACGCTGTTTTGTCGCAGGGGCATTATCCTGAAAGAAGAGAAGGTCGTTACGACTGAGCCAGCAGCGGCTGAAGTCGCAGAGGTTCATGTAGCAGAAGCAGCGGTTCAGCCAGCAGCGACTGAAGTAGCAGAGACTGAAGTAGCAGAGACTGAGGTTGCAGAGGCTGAGGTTGCAGAGGCTGAGGTTGCAGAGACTGAGGTTGCAGAGACTGAGGTTGCAGAGACTGAGGTTGCAGAGACTGAGGTTGCAGAGACTGAGGTTGCAGAGACTGAGGTTGCAGTGGCTGAGGTTGCAGAAGCTGAGGTTGCAGAGGCTGAAGCAGCAGTGACTGAGGCAGTAGCAGAGGTTGAGGTCGCACAGTCTGAAGTAGCAGTAACTGAGCCCGTAGAGGCTCAGGAAACAGAAATGCAGGAAGAACAGAACAGCGGGCTGGCAACGATAGCCCTGGAAGGAGAAGTGATGGCAGAAATATGGCCGAAAAGTGCAGATCCCAAGTTGTTGCGCGTGCTGATGCGTCAGCTCGAAGGTTCACTGCAGCTGTTAAACGAATCAACGGAAAACGGATTGATGAAGCTTTCCGAGGTGCTGGAGAAGAATGCCGGTACCGAAGTTGAAGAGGATATCATGCTGGCTCTGACCGAGTTGCAGAATATCGATCGCGTGATGCAACGTATGAATAATGTGAAAAGCTGTCTGGATGAGTGGTCGCAAGCAGTGAAAGAACAGGATACGAGCGAAGCAATGTGGAAAGAGAGTGTGTCTGGCCGCTATGTTATGGAAGAAGAGAGACTTGTATTGAGGGATGAGCTATGAGTGGTGCACCTAAAATTCTCATTGTTGACGATTCAATGATGGTTCGCATGACCGTAAAGCGAACGCTGCTCAGCGTGGATTTCGAAGTGGTTGAGGCTAAAGATGGCGCTGAAGGGCTGGCCAAAGCTCAGGAGTCAGTCTATGACCTGATTTTGACGGATCTGAATATGCCCAATATGGATGGCTTGACGATGATTCAAAATATTCGTCAGCTACCTGCTTATGCGGAGATACCGATTGTGATGCTGACAACAGAGTCAGGCGACGATAAGAAATCCATAGGTCATGAGTCAGGAGTGTCGGCCTGGCTTGTGAAGCCATTTCAGCCGGATCATCTGATTGAAGTTGTCGGCAGTATGTTGTTTTGATGAAAGATATCCGGATTGGGGTGTGATTATGGATGAAGAACTACTTGCCGAATTTCTAACCGAGAGTAACGAGAACCTTGCCTCGATTGAAGAGCAGCTATTGGATCTTGAAGCAGACCCCGGTAATGCCGACACCGTGGATTCCATATTCCGTGTGATCCATACGGTCAAAGGCAGCTGCGGCTTTCTTGGTCTCAAAGGGTTGGAGAAGGTGGCGCATGCAGGTGAAAACCTGCTTGGTAAAGTTCGCTCAACAAAGTTCAAGGCTGACGGTGATATTATATCACTGCTGCTGGAGAGCACCGATATGATCAAGGAGCTCATTGCCGGGATTGAAGAGAGTGGAAGCGAGCCTGTCATTGATTCGGCTGATCTATGCATCAGGTTGGCTGCAGCTGAGCGTTTGATTGAAGGTGGCGGTGCTTCAGTGGCCAGTGAGATCACTGACGTGGTGTCTATGGACTGGCTTGAAGGCATTGAAGAGCAAGATATAGAGATTCTGCAGCAGGCAGGCCTTTGTACACAGGCTTTGGTGCTGGCGGCCGGGTTTGAAAAACTGCGGGCTATTGAGGGGATTAAGCCGGCAGTGGCGCTGAAGGTGCTGGGGATTGCCAAGGCAAGCTCAATGGCATCAACTAAAGCAGTACCGATAGAACAGCCGCTGCCCGCCGAGGTTCAGACGCAGGCGGTAGTGGTTGCGGATGCAGTTGAAGAGCAGAAAGAGCCAGAGCAGAAAGAGTCATTGCCCGTGGTTGCAGCGGTGAATACCCAGGTTCAGCCCACGCGCAAGCCCAAGGCTGAAGGTAGTATCAGGGTTGATGTCGCTCTGCTTGATGAACTGATGAATCAGGTTGGTGAGCTGGTACTCTCCCGTAACAGGCTACTGCGTCTGGTTGAGCAGAGCACTGATACCGAATTGGTACGTACCAGCCGTGGTGTCAGTCAGATTACAAGTCGTTTGCAGGAGAAGCTACTGCATACCCGCATGCAGCCTATTTCAACATTGTGGAGTACTGTCCCTCGTTTGTTGCGGGACATTACCAAGAATCTGGGTAAAAAAATCCGGGTTGAAATGGAGGGGCAGGAGACCGAGCTGGATAGAACTATTCTGGCTGCCCTGAAAGATCCGATGACACATATTATCCGCAACTCTTGTGATCATGGTATTGAGTCACCAGAGGTTCGTCGGGCCAAAGGTAAGCCGGAAGAGGGGAAAATATCCCTCGAGGCGCGCCAGGAGAGTGGCTTTATTGTCATCGATATTAATGATAATGGTGGCGGCATAGACCCGAAAAAAATTCGCGACAAAGCACTGAAGATGGGCGTGATCACAGCTGAGCAGGCGACTACGATGAGTGACAAGGCTGCACTGCAGCTGATCTTTCACGCCGGTCTCTCTACAGTGGAGAAGATCAGCAACCTCTCCGGCCGTGGTGTCGGAATGGATGTGGTTCGCTCCGAGATTGAGGGTGTTGGCGGCACTGTAGAAATCGACAGTGAACTAGGTGCGGGAACCACGTTACACATTCGCATACCACTTACACTTGCCATTATCCCGGCCATGATTGTTGCCAGCTCAGGCCAGCATTTTGCTATTCCGCAGATGGTCGTGCAGGAGCTGATCTCTATCAGTCGTAATAATGGCGACTGGGAAGATATTGCCGGCAAACCATTTTACCGCCTGCGCGGTCGACTGTTGCCGATTATTGGTCTCAGTGAGGTGCTGAAGCAGGAAGCAAGCCAGAAAGAGATGAGTTCTTTTGTTGTCATTAATATAGCTGATCGTCAGTTCGGTATCGGTGTGGATCATATTCTGGGCGCGGAAGAGATCGTAGTTAAGCCATTGGGGTGCCATTTTAATAACCTCGATGTGTATGGCGGCTGTAGCATCCTTGGCGATGGCATGGTTGTGCCTATCCTGGATTGCATGGGGATTACCAAGGATCTTCGCCAGGGACAGGAAGTTGCATCGGTTGTTGCTGAGCATGAAGCAGATCGGCTTTCTATTGCAGAGGAGAGCCAGTATATCCTTGTGTTTGCAGTGGGTGAGCAGTGGTACGCTATTCCCATGGCTCTGGTTGAGCGTATTGAGGAGATTGATACGCAGGCGATTGAAAAATCGGGTCGCAGAGAGGTTGTTCAGTATCGGGGTGACGTTGTTCAGGTGGTGCGTCTCTCCGAGGTGCTGGAGATCGTGGCGGCCGAGAAGGGTGATAGTGAACCCTGTCTGATCATTGCTGATCAGGGGCGAAGGCTTTGCATACAGGTCGACAGAATCATCGATATCGTCAAGCAGAAACTGGAGATCCATCTGGAGAGCAGTGAGCCATATTTCCTGGGGACGGCAGTGATAGAAGATCGCTCAACTGAAGTGATTGATATTTTCGAGGTGATTAAAAAGTCTGCTCCGAACTGGTTTGCCAAGAAGGGTGGCGATCGTCGTTCGCGCGTACAGAGGATCGTTTATGTAGAAGATGCTCTCTTTTTCAGAAATCTGGTGCTGCCTGTGCTTGAAGGGCTTGGTTGTGAAATCCTTATGGCCAGAGATGGTATAGAAGCGCAGGAGATTCTTAAGCATCAGCAACCGGATCTGATTTTAACCGATATAGAAATGCCGCGTCTGGATGGATTTGCACTTGCAACATGGATCCGTGAACAGCCGAACCTGGAGAAAACACCGATCATTTCTCTGTCATCGCTGGACCCGTCCGAATTCGCTGGTCAGGCGCATCTGTTTAATGCCTGTGTGAAGAAGTTCGACCGGGAGATACTGATCGAGCACCTTACACAGCTCCTGGGTAGGAAGAGGCCAGAGAAGCAAAATAGCTTGACCAGTGCCAGTGTGATAGATGGTCAACTGGTAGATTAGGGGGCGTAATATGAATGGTGAACCGATAACGCAATCACGTTTGCTGACATGTATAGTGGCCGGGCAGTGGCTTGCACTGCCTGTGGATCAGCTGTCGGAAGTAGTGGTGCCACAGGTGCGTACCAAGGTTCCGCTATCGACAGCTTCGGTAAACGGCCTGATTAATCTGCGTGGCAAGATCCTTACTGAACTGGATATGCTAAGGATTCTGGATCTGCCAGCCAGGGAAGATGAAAGCCGGTATCGTACCATCATTGTTGAGAGTGATGAGGGTGAAAACTTCGGGCTGACAGTGGATAGTGTAGGCGAGGTGATAGATATACAGGCCGGTGCTTATGAGCCAACTCCGGATACGCTGGATGCAAGGTGGAAAAGCGTGTGTCACGGTGTTCTTAAGCAGGACAAACGTATACTGGTTATGCTGGATGTTGAGAAAGTTATAGCGATGAGTATGCCGTGACTGGTTTGAATGCGGCTATGGAGGCGTGTATGTTGGGCGAAGTACTTGTTATTGATGATGCAAAGGTCGTGCGTACCTCTCTGGGGCGAATCATGCGCAGGTGTGGTTACGCTCTGCTCGAGGCAGAAAATGGTGAGCTTGGTTTGCAGCTGTTGGCCTTGCATCCGGAGGTGCGGGTAGTTTTTCTGGATATCAATATGCCAGTAATGGATGGCATGACCTTTCTTGAGCAAATTAAATCCCGCTTTGCCGACAGAGAGTTGCCGCCTGTGATTATTGTTTCGACAGAAACTGAAATGAAATCCATCCTCAAGGCGCTGGCACTGGGTGCCAGTGAATATGTCATGAAACCATTTGATGAGAGTATTATCAAAAGCAAGCTTGATATCGTAGGGATTGGATACAATACATGATCAGAGTGCTGGTCGTCGATGATTCCGGTGTCTATCGCATGCTTCTGAGCAAGGCTTTGAAAGAGTACCAGGATATCGAAGTTGTCGGGGCCGCTGTAGACGGGCAGGAGGCTGTGGAGTTGATTCCCAAGCTTAAGCCCGACGTAATCACGCTGGACATGAATATGCCGCGTATGAACGGTATGGAGACGCTGGCTGTGCTGGCAGTGAAGTATCCGGATATACAGGTGATCGTTGTAGCCGCTGAAACAAGAAACGATGCCGAGCGAGTTGTGCTGGTGTTAGAGGCAGGGGCCTTTGATATGGTGCTTAAGCCGAAAGCAACTGATGCGACGCCGATGCAGACTTTGCGGGAAGGCTTATACCCGAAACTGAAAGCCGCAGCGGAACGAAAGAGTGGCCTGAAACAGCAAAGAACAGTGCCGCCGCGACCGGCAACGGTTGCAACGCCCGGCAGGGTGAGGGGAGTGTTTACCCCGGATATTGTAGCTATCGGCTCGAGTACCGGTGGGCCCGCCGCACTACGCGAGGTGATTGCGGCACTTCCTGCCAATTTCCCAGTACCGGTCATTGTGGTCCAGCATATGCCCAAGCTGTTTATTGAATCACTTGCCAGCAGGCTGGATCGGGATTGTCCTGTTCGTTGCCTTGTTGCACAGGAGCAGATGAAGCTGGAAGCCGGACATGTCTATTTTAACCCCGGTGAGATTCATATGGATGTGGTCAGGGCAGCTGGCGGCGGGCTAACTGTTCGCTTTAATGATGGAGCGCCAGAGCACCACTGTAAACCTGCAGTTGATGTGGCACTTCGATCCCTGCACCGCCTGGCGCCGACAATACGTACGCTGGTTGTGATACTAACCGGTATGGGAGCCGATGGTGCTGCCGGCGCCAAGATGCTCTCTGATGTTCATGCACGAGTCATTGCGCAGGATCAACAGAGCAGTGTGGTTTGGGGAATGCCCGGCCAGACCGTGAAGCTGGGGGCGGCAGATGAGGTGTTGCCACTTGCAGAGATTGGTCCTGCCATTGCCTGCATTGGCAGAGGTATGGCCTGATGCCTGTCACTAGCGCCCATTTCATCTACCTTTCGGATTTTTTGAGGAAAGAGAGCGGCATTTCATTGAATGAAAGCAAACTCTATCTGATTCGTACACGATTGCTGCCGTTGGTAAAAGACCACGGCTTTGAAAGCCTGAATACCTTGATTGATGCAATCAAGAGAAACGAACGGGGAGAGCTGGCGCGGTTGGTTATTGATAAAATGACGACCAATGAAACCCTGTTCTTTCGTGATGCATATCCGTTTGAGGTACTGAAAAAACACCTGTTTCCAAAGCTGCTGCAGCAAAAACAGTCGTTCGCGAAAATAAAGATCTGGTCTGCTGCGTCGTCTACCGGGCAGGAAGCTACCTCAATTGCGATTAGCGCCATGAACCAGATTCCGAACGCTGCGAACCGGGTTAAAATTATTGGCACAGACCTTTCTCCTGAGGCAATTCGATATGCCAAGGCCGCAACGTATAAGCAGATGGAAGTGCAGCGTGGGTTGCCGATTCAGGATCTGGTTAAATACTTTAAGCAGGTTGATGAACATGCATGGCAGGTCAATGATGCGTTAAGATCAATGATTCATTTTCAGGAGGCAAACCTGATTGCGCCAACACTGATTGGAACCCTGCGGCACTATTCGCCATTTGATATTGTTTTTTGCCGCAATGTGCTGATCTATTTTGATGTTGAACAGCGCAAAGAGGTGATTGACCAGATTGCCCAGTTGACAGATATAGGTGGTTATCTATTTACCGGTGCGGGCGAAATGGTTGAAGGAAAAAAATCAAAATGGGAAACGGTTCGTCTTGAAAACAGGCCAGTCTGGCGACTGGTCTCACGTAATTGATACAGAGGAGTGGGTTATGAGTAGTGATGGGATGATCAGCAGTACGCTGGAGAAGTTTGCCTCAGGAGACTTTACTGCACGGGTGGGCGGTAAGGATGCTATGGCAGTGACAGTCGACCGATTGGGTGCATCGCTGGAGAAGATGGTTGAGGACCTGATGGAGAGCCAGGCCAGAAACTGCATGAATATCTTTGAGGTGGTTGCGACGATGAGCCGCATGTCCGATGGCGTGGGCAATATGAATGATCGTATGCTCTCGATGGCGGCGGCTACCGAAGAGCTGGCGGCGACCAACGAGCAGATTGCCTGTAGTTCGGATGAGGCGGTTGCACTGGCCTCACAGGCTGTTGAGGCAGCAAATATGGGCTCTTCATCGGTTGAAAGTGCGCTGGGAGTGCTCAGTGAGATGGCCACTCGGGCCCGCGCGGCGATGGGTGATGTGGAGACGTTGGTACAATTTTCAGGTGATATTGGCGCCATTGTTGCATCCATCCAGCGTATTGCCGGCCAGACCAATATGCTGGCCCTGAATGCAACCATTGAGGCTGCCCGGGCGGGTGATGCAGGCAAAGGCTTTGCCGTGGTGGCTGGTGAAGTGAAGGCGCTTTCCCAGCAGACAGCCAAGGCCGCCAGTGAAATCAGCCAGAAAATTGCGCAGTTGCAGGGCGAAATCGACAGCGTAGTGACGCTATTCAGTGAAAATGTAGAGCGCGCGGAGCGCGGCGGTGCGGCGGCTGAAGATGCGGGACGTAGCATGATGGATGTGATTACAGCCTTCAGTACCGTTTCCGAGCAGGTAAGTCATATCAAAATGGCGGCCTCTGATCAGGGCGAAGCATCACGTGAGATAGCCAGACGAACGCATGAGGTCTCAGAACTGGTCACGCATGAGAACGATGAAATTAGTCATACCTCAGACCAGATGCGTGAACTCGAAGGCGGCATCCGGGGTCAACTCGAAAGCCTGGCGAAAAACAGGGTTGGCAAAGGTGTACTTAGCCTCGCAAAAACCGACCACATGCTGTGGAAGAAACGGCTGGTGGATATGATGCTGGGAAATGAGCATATATCGTCGTCAGATGTAACCGATCACCGCAATTGCAGACTGGGTAAATGGTACTATGCTGAAGGCGGAAGCAGCTATGGTCAGGAGTCGGCATTTGCCGCGCTGGAGAAACCACATGCCGAGGTACACAGGTTAGCACGGGAAGTGGTGGATCGTTTCAATAAGGGTGATAAACGTGGCGCAAGTGAGGCGCTGGACAAGATCAATGCCCCATCCAGTGAAGTGGTTCAGCTACTCGGTCGATTGCAGGCCAAGTAGCCGGTTGGCTTCGCGCTGCGGAATGGTGCGCGGGTGGTCGATGATGTTGCGGAGCTTAACGGTGCTGATGTGTATAGCCGCGTAATCTGGCCAAATCGGTGAGCGTCGAGTAGCTATTGCCGCTTCAGTTTGACCGTAATCTTCAGCGGCTCCGGGCTGGTGGTGGTGATGGTGAGCGATTCGTAGCGGACGACCTTGTATGACTCGCGTGCGATAACGAAGCTGTAGCTCTTGCCGTTTAGCAGGCTCGGATGAAGCGCCACCATACCGGATGCATCCGAGATGCCGTGAGAGGCTACGAACCGTTTGTCGAAGCCGGCGCTTATCCACTGCGCCGTACTGATTCCCGGCTGCAGAACTGAAAATGCAGCACCCGCCACCGGTGTGCCGGTAGCCTGATCGTAAACCATCGCATAGACGATATGTGTTGATGCCGCTGTCTGCGAGGGGGAATGTTGCTGGCTGCTTTTGTTCTGCGCAGGTGTATTTTTGATGCTCGCCGCCGGCTTCTCTATGCCATGGTCGAAATATTCCGCGACCTTTTTCAGCACTTTGCCACAAGTGCCGCTACGATACAGCTTGTGAATATCCTCAAAGCGAATGCGAATGCCGGCCCAGCTCTCCAGTTGCCCCGTTTCCGGAATAAACGTCTTTTCTGCCGATTGCAGGTTGGCTTGCAGATTACGGTAAATATTCAAGGTCTCTTCTGCTGTGCGAACGCCGCCCATTGCCTGCTGCTCTGTGAGCTTCCATAGCCGGAGTATTCCTGTGACCCTGTCCAGATAATCGGTATTGCGCTCTGACCGCGGATTGCTGTTGGGCAGCTTAACATTGTGAACCCATTCGATCTGGTGTGTAGCTTCATGATACAGTGATTGCATCTCACTCCTGCCAAGCGGGTGTAGTTTTGGATCGGCGGGCATGTCGAAGCTGATATGTAACTCGCTGGGGGGCGCTATACCACCAGTGCTCGAAAGTCTGCAGGTGGGCGATGGCTTTTTTGCTAATGGCCTTGCTGTCGGATATAGGTCTCCACAGCATCAGCAACATCACCTACCTTGCTGCGGCCTTTGTTCGGTGCCGTGAGCCAGCCTTTGTGCAAATAGACCAGATCTTGTGGCTCAAGATAGCTGGCTGTGCTGCGATCACCTTCATAGCGTTTGACCCCCTGCATCGAAGTGTTTCGGCCCGATTCGTCCATTATAGTCTGTTTTCTCTCTTTTTTAGGGCGTACAGGAGCAGCGGTTCGTCCGGGCTGCCTGAACTCATGCAGAGGAGTCGTCCGGTGAGTCGTCAGGGTGCGCATGCAGATGACAGGAGTCATGCATGATTAGGCCGTTTGCAGAAGCTGGTGCGTGTGGCTACCTGTGCGAATATGACAGGATGATGTGCTCCGGATGTGGTTTGGAGGATGTGAAGTGGTACAATACGGCAAAATGGCTGGTCAGAGCGCTGGGTTCTTTCGCGCGATGGACTTCAGACAGGTCATTACGGTTTGATCGAGGTTTGACTCAATGATTCTGATCATCAATAGCGGCAGTTCTTCTATCAAGATGGCTTTGATTGATATGCCATCAGAGAAGCTCTTTGCCGAGGGGATGGCGGAGCGACTGGGCGAGCCGGGAGCGGCACTGGGCTGGCATGTCGCAGGCGAAACGCACCACGTTGATCTGCAGGCTGCCGAGCATCTTACGGCCATGGAGCAGATGCTGGCAGCTCTTTTTTGTCGCATGGATAAAGAGCGTATTGTCGCAGTCGGGCACAGGGTCGTCCACGGTGGTGAGCGCTTTATTGCACCGACCCTGCTGGATGATTCGGTCATTGCAGGTATTGAAGCACTGTCGCATCTAGCACCACTGCATAATCCGGCCAATCTGCTTGGTATTCGCGCGGCAATAGGGGACTTGCCGAGCATTCCGCATGTTGCTGTATTCGATACCGCCTTTCATCATGCCATGCCACTGCACGCCAGTCTGTATGCCGTGCCCTACCACTGGTATAGCGAATACGGCGTGCGCCGCTATGGCTTCCACGGAACCAGTCATCACTATGTTGGTCTTGAAGCCGCGGCCGTTCTGGGACGCGCATTTACTGATCTGCGGCTACTGACTGCGCATCTCGGCAACGGTTGCAGCGCGACAGCCATTGCCGGTGGCATAAGTGTGGATACTTCCATGGGCATGACGCCGCTGGAGGGGCTGGTGATGGGCACGCGCAGCGGTGATGTGGATCCGGGCCTGCATGACTTTATTGCCAGAGAGAGCGGTCAATCGCTGGCAGAGATTACCAGTGTACTGAATCGACAATCGGGGCTGCTGGGGCTCTCCGGCCGCAGCAATGATATGCGGGAGCTGCTTGCTGCCGCCGATGAGGGTGATGAACGGGCTGCTCTGGCCGTTGATATGTTCTGCTATCGCTTGGCGAAATCACTGGCCGGCCTTGCCGTCGCACTGGGCCATATTGATGCCATCGTGTTTACCGGCGGAATCGGTGAGCATGCGGCTGTGATCCGGGCGAAAACGGTTGCGCAACTGGCCATGCTGGGCGCGGATCTGGATAGCACGCGCAATAACAACCACGGACGGGATTCGCAGGGCTATATCAGCAGCAGCGACGGGGCCTTGCCGGTTCTGGTGATTGCAACGAACGAGGAAAAGATGATTGCACGTTATGTGTCTGATATTACCAGCAGAGAGGAGAAGAACCGATGAGTCATGCATTTTTGCTTGTGTCCACAGGCGCGGGCGCGGGCCTGACAACCGTAAGCTTGGGACTGGTGCGGGCGCTGGATCGGTTAGGTGTCCGTGCCGGTTTTTATAAGCCGATCGCCCAGTTGCGCGATGGCGATCACGGACCGGAACGCTCCACACAGTTGATTGAACATATGAGCAATATCACCACCCCTCAGCCGATCAGTCTCCGGCGGGCAACCGCCTTGCTGGGTGCTGATCAGGAAGGGTTGTTGATGGAAGAGGTGATTGCACTCTACCGCCAGTGTGCCAGCCATGCTGATGTGGTGGTGGTCGAAGGACTGGTGGCCGATGGCCATGCCGGTTATGCCACGCGTCTGAATGCTGCAGTTGCACGTGCTCTGGATGCGGAAGTCATCCTGGTCGGTAAGCCGGAAGCTGATCTGGAAGAGTATATCGATATAGCCGCCAGTGCCTTTACCAGTGACAATGGTACGGCATTGATCGGTACCATCCTCAACAGGGTGGGGCCTGCCGGTGACGGGCAGGCTGCATTGCAGGCGGATGAGCTGCAGGTCGGGGCCGACCGCAGCGAGAGTCAGAAAGTCTCGGATATCATGTGTCGGAAGATGGAGGATAAGCCCTTTCATTTTATCGGTGCGATTCCATGGCAGGCTACATTGATCGCTCCGCGCATGAGCGATGTCGCCAGCTATCTGGGGGCAAAAGTACTGTGTGCCGGCGAGTTGACCCTGCGCCGGGTAGAGCGCATGGAAGTGTGTGCCCGTACAGTCGCCAATACGCTCAGTGTGTATCACCCGCATACACTGCTCATCTTTCCCGGTGACCGTGATGATGTGTTTATTGCCGCATGTATGTCCGCCATGAATGGTGTGCCGCTTGCCGGTATTCTGCTGACCGGCGACCTGCATCCGCATCCGCGTGTGATGGAGCTGTGCGCTCAGGCGATCCATACCGGCCTCCCTGTGCTGCTGGTCGATGGCTCCTCTTATCAGACAGCGGCAAAGCTGGCACAGATGCCGGGGGAAGTGGCTGTCGATGATTATGACCTGATCAATCAGGCCATGGATCATGTCGCCAATCATCTGGATATGGAGTGGTTAAGGGCGCGTTGTGCGATTGAGCGTCAGCCGCGTTTGTCGCCGGCAGCATTCCGTTATCAGTTGATCCAGCAGGCCAGCCAGGCCAACCGCCGCATTGTGCTGCCCGAAGGTGAAGAGCCGCGCACGATTATGGCAGCTTTTCAGTGCCACAGGCGACATATTGCCCAGTGCATTCTGCTCGGTAAACCAGACAGGGTTCATCAGGTTGCATCTTCGCAGGGTATCACACTGGATGAAAGCATCACGATTATTGATCCTGCCAGTATCCGGCAGCGCTATATTGAACCGATGGTGGCACTGCGCCAGCACAAGGGTATGACCGGTCAGATAGCCGAAGATCAACTGCAGGCGCGTATTGTGTTGGGTACGATGATGCTGGCGCTGGGTGAAGTGGATGGTCTGGTTGCCGGTGCCCTGCATTCGACGGCCAATACGGTGCGGCCTGCTTTTCAACTGATCGGCACCAGTGATGCAGCAGAGCTGGTCTCGTCGATTTTCTTCATGTGCCTGCCTGATCAGGTGGTGGTTTATGGCGATTGCGCCATCAACCCGGATCCGGATGCCGCACAGTTGGCCGACATTGCCATTCAGAGTGCGGACTCCGCGCGTCGTTTCGGACTGGAGCCGAGAGTGGCGATGATCAGTTACAGTACCGGTGAATCGGGCGTCGGCCTGGACGTTGATAAGGTGCGTCAGGCAACACAGATCGTGCGTCAGCGCCGACCGGACCTGCTTGTGGATGGGCCACTGCAATATGATGCCGCAGCGATTATCTCTGTCGGCAAGAGCAAGGCGCCAGAGAGTCGGGTGGCGGGCAAGGCTAATGTGTTTATCTTTCCAGACCTGAACACCGGTAATACCACCTACAAGGCGGTTCAGCGCAGTGCCCATGTGGTTAGCATCGGACCAATGCTGCAGGGCCTGCGCAAGCCGGTAAACGACCTGTCTCGCGGTGCATCTGTTGAAGATATTGTATATACCATCGCGCTGACGGCTATTCAGGCGGAGAGTGGCTGAGACAATAGTGCCAGTTTAGCTGCTGCAAAAGGATGCTTATGTGCGACAGGCTTTGACACCGTGGCCTTACCTTTCTAAGCTCACGGGAGCATGGAAATCAATGGAATGACAAAGCTTTATGGCATCGTCGGCTGGCCGGTATCGCACTCGCTTTCACCGCTGTTTCAGAGCTGTTTTATCGAGGATACGGGTATCAATGCCGCATATCTGCCTTTTGCCGTGGAGCCGGAGCAGCTGGGCGTTGCGCTGGACGGTTTGCTGGCGCTCGGGGTTGAGGGTTTTAATGTCACCGTACCGCACAAGGAACAGGTGTTGCAGATGGTTGATGCCGATGCCGATGCGCGCAAGATCGGCGCGGTGAATAGCGTACGTCGTTGCGCCAGTGGCTGGCAGGCGACCAATACCGACTGGCGCGGTTTCAAGGCTGTCGTTGAAGGGTTGGAGCTGGACCTGACGGGGCAGAATGTGTTGCTGTTCGGAGCCGGTGGTACCTCGCGTGCAGTATTGCATGCGCTGGCCGCATTGGGGGTCGGCAGGGTGTTTATATGCAACCGTAACCCTCAGCGTCTGGCAGTGCTGATCGAACATGCCACAGCGACATATCCGCACATGAGCTGCTTGCCGCTGGCATGGGCTGCCGATGCGGTGGATGCCGCCTGCCGTTCATCGCTATTATTGATTAATACAACCACTATCGGTTTGCAGGATGGGCAGCCATTCCCGTTTGTGCCAGCCGGTGTTGGTGCGGCCATTGATGCGGTCTATAGACCGGATGGGATGACGGCTTTTTGTCTGGCGGCAGCAAAGGCCGGCCGCGCTGCTGTAGACGGACTGCCGATGCTGATTGCTCAGGGAGCAGCATCATTCGCCTGGTGGCATGACTGCCCGTCGCCGGATTGCAGTGCTACGCTGCGTCGTATCGAGTCCCGTTTGGGGCGCCCTGCACTGGGTCTGCCCGGCTGGTCCGGATTATGAGTCGTTCACGACTCGGCGAGATCCTGCTCAAACACGGCCGTATAGATCGCGCTCAGCTTGATAGCCTGCTCAGGGAAACGCGTCTGCATGGCAACACGTTGACCTCGCAGCTGGTTAAGCAGGGCGTATTCAGTGAAAATGAGCTGGTGGCATTTATTGCCCGCACTTATGGCTGTCGCGTTGTTGAAGTATCACTGCCGGTGGCCGGGGATGAGGCCAATACACTGCCGATAGACCTGCTGCGCAAAAACATGATGGTCCCCATTGGTCGCAAGGGCAATACGCTGAAGCTGGCGGTAGCTGATCCCTATGATATCAGCGGACTTGATGAGGTTTCCTTTATCACCGGCTGTCAGCTTGATCTCGCAGTGGCGGCTGAAAGTCATCTGGTGGCAGCTCTTGAGCAGCTGAGCCAGAGTGATACCCATTTGCAGGAGGTGATGGCCGACCTCGGAGCGATGGACGTCGAGGTTATCGATACCAGCGAGGATCAGGTGGATGAGCTGTCGCTCTCTGTAAAAACAGAGGCGGCGCCAGTTGTCCGGCTGGTAAATCTGATTTTACTCGAGGCCATCAAACGCGGCGCTTCCGATATTCACCTTGAGCCTTATGAAAAGGTGATGCGTGTGCGCTATCGGGTGGATGGGGTGCTGCATGAAATTATGCGGCCGAGCATGGGTATGAGGGAAGCACTGGTGTCGCGGCTGAAGATTTTGGCCCGTCTGGATATTTCCGAGCGCAGGCTGCCACAGGACGGGCGTATCAAGCTGCGCTTGTCACGCACAAAAACGGTGGATTTTCGTGTCTCCGTGCTACCTACATTGTTTGGTGAAAAGGTGGTGATGCGTTTGCTGGACCCATCCAGCCTGCAGCTGGATATGACCAAACTGGGTTATAACACTCAGGCACTTGGCTGGTTGAAAGAGGCCATTCACCGTCCCTACGGCATGGTGCTGGTGACCGGCCCGACAGGTTCGGGTAAAACGGTCAGTCTCTATTCCGCCGTGGCCGAATTGAACCAGCCGGAAGTGAATATTTCGACGGCCGAGGATCCTGTTGAGTTCAATTTCATGGGAATCAATCAGGTTAATGTGCATCCGGAAATAGGTCTGGACTTTCCTGCCGTGCTGCGCTCATTTCTGCGTCAGGATCCGGATATTATTCTGGTCGGTGAAATTCGTGATCACGATACGGCGGCTATCGCCATCAAGGCAGCATTGACCGGACATATGGTGCTTGCGACACTGCACACCAATGACGCACCATCGACGATGATCCGTTTGGTGAATATGGGGATTGAGCCGTTTCTGGTCGGCTCGGCCATTAATCTGGTGAGTGCACAGCGTCTGGCGCGCTGTATTTGCAGTAAATGCCGGACAGCAGATCATGTGCCTGCCGAGGCACTGCTCGAGGCGGGGGTGCCGGAGAGTGAGTTGGCGGCATATCATCCGATGCATGGTGCAGGCTGCTCTACCTGTAATGGTACGGGCTATAAGGGGCGTACCGGCATTTATCAGGTGATGCCGGTTTTTGATGAAATCAGGGAAGCGGTCTATGCTGGCGGCAATACGGATGTCATCAGTGCAGTGGCGGTACGTATGGGCGTTAAAACACTGCGTATGGAGGCACTGGAGAAGGTGAAAATGGGTGAGATATCTTTTGCGGAGTGTCTGCGCGTGACGGTGGCTGACTGATGAGTATTTTTGTCTGGCAGGCGAAAAATAAACAGGGCGTGGCTCAGAGTGGTGAGTTGGAGGCTGTTAATGCCGGTACTGCCACGGCGATCCTGCGTCGTCGTGGACTGCTCGATCTCAAGGTAAAAAAGAAGCCGATTGAAATCAACCTGTTTCCCGAGAAGGTGGATGAGAAGGATATATCAATATTTTTCCGTCAGCTCTCGACCATGATTAATGCCGGCCTGCCGCTGGTTCAGTGTTTTGAGCTGGCCGAGCGCGGCAGCGAAAAGAAAGCGCTGCTCAAGCTGCTCAAGGATATACGGCAGAATCTCGAAGGTGGTAATCCGCTGGGTGAAACCCTGCGCAAGTTTCCCAAGGAGTTCGATCGCTTGACCTGTGCACTGGTCGAGGCCGGCGAGCAAGGCGGCATACTTGATACCATTCTGCTGCGTTTGTGCCAGTACAAGGAAAAAGCGCTGGCGCTGAAGGCGAAAATCAAATCAGCCATGGTGTATCCGATTGCCATTCTGGCCGTGTCATTTATTGTGACCTCGATTCTGATGATTTTCGTAATTCCTGTGTTTGGTGAGATGTTCGGCGATATGGGGGCGGAGCTGCCTGCACCGACGCAGATTGCGATGTCTGTATCCGATTTCTTTGTTGAATTCTGGTACATGGTAGTAGGTACTCCCATTGCACTGGTGATGGCGATCCGGGCACTCTACAATACCCCGAAAGGGAGATATCAACTGGATAAGTTGCTGCTGTCGCTACCCGTACTGGGTGATGTGCTGCGCAAGGCATCTGTGGCGCGCTTCTGCCGAACCTTTTCGACATTGAGTGCAGCCGGCGTGCCGATTCTGGAGGCGCTGGATACGGTGGCGGAAACATCCGGCAATATGGTGATTGAGGAGGTGATTCTTTCATCCAAGGCTTCGATCTCTCAGGGGCAGACGCTGACGGCTCCGCTGGAGGCTAGTAAAATTTTTCCGATCATGGTTACCCAGATGATTTCGATAGGCGAGCAGACCGGCAGTATGGAAGAGATGCTGGCAAAAATTGCCGACTTTTATGAGGAAGAGGTGGATACTGCGGTTAATAATATGCAGCAGCTGATGGAGCCTTTGATTATGGCATTCCTCGGTGTAGTGATCGGCGGTCTGGTGATCTCGATGTACCTGCCCATCTTCCAGATGGCATCGCTGGTCTGATCGCGATCCTCAGGCAGGGCGTCGTGATGCGATGCGGTTCGCTCTGCTGATGCGACTGATTCTATATCGTACGTTTGCCGGTAGTGCCATTGCGCTGGTGTTGATCGCATGGATTTATCAGGCCGCGCCATTTCAACAACTTGTGGTATTCATCGGTGGCCTGTTCATGTTGCTGCTGCTGTTGCAGGCGGGACTGACATTTACCCTGATCAACGAGCGCAGTCAGTGGGTATTCCAGTTTGCAACAGATACGCTGCTTGCCTCAGGGCTGGTCTTTGCCACTGGCGGCATTGACAGCCCGTTCTCGATTCTGCTCGGTTTACTGATTATTTCTGCAGGGGCATTTGCCTGGTTTATGCTGCCGCTGGCCATCACGATGCTGGCCTGTGCCGGTTATTTGACGGCTGTTTACAGTGAGATGTGGCTGACCAGTGTGCCGCTGCCAGATACACAGCAGGCTTTGCATATCCTGTTGCAGGTTTCCGCTCTGATGCTGGTTGGCGGTATTATGGCGGCGATTGCCAGACGCCATGCCGGCCTGCGTGCCACCAGTGATCGGGCGTTGCGTCAGCATCGCAAGCTGAAGGATTTGCACGACAAACTGATGGGGGCCATGTGTGAGGGCGTGATTGTACTCGATGACCGGCTCGAGCTCAGCGACATGAATATGGCGGCTGCCGCCCTGCTGGCGGATCGGCCTGTTTCCGTGCTGACCGGCATCCCCGAAATTCATCACGCTCTGCGACAGCCGGGCAGGCCCGCCTGCCAGTGCGAGTACCGGCGTGGTGATCAGGTGCTGCTGGTTGCGCTTACCCACCTGAGCGATGATGATGATGCACGCTGGTTGTTGACGCTGGTTGATATTTCCGATCTGCGCCGGATGGAGTGGCAGATGCATCAGCAGGAAAAAATGGCGGCTCTGGGCCAGATGGCGGCAATGCTGGCGCATGAAATTCGCAATCCGGTTCAGATCATGGTACAGGGGCTGGAGATGCTGCCCGGTGGTGAAGTGAAAGGGGTGAATATCCGTGACATCCTGCATGATGAAATGCTGCGCCTGAACAGGCTGGTAACGACAATGCTGGATTACTCTCAGCCGCTGAAGCCTGCGCCTGTTCTCAGTTATATGCCGGCCGTGATTGAGGCGGCCATGAAGCAGCTCGAACTCTCCAGGACGTGCGCCATTGATATGCACTGCACACTGGAGCAGCTCTGGCTTGATGGCGACCACTTTCGCCTGGTGCTGGATAATCTGCTGGCCAATGCGGCGGCAAACAGCACACCCGGCAGCAGTGTTGGTATCAGTCTGGATGGGCAGGATGATCGCTGGTGTTTGTGTGTATCTAATCAGGGGCATATCAGTGAACAGGTTCGCGATAAACTCTTCGAGCCTTTTGTCAGTGGTCGCTCTACCGGCATCGGCCTGGGCCTGGCGACAGTCAAACAGGTTTGCGATATGAATGGATGGCGTGTGAACGTGACGCAGGAGGGCGAATTGATCTGTTTTTGTGTGGATGCCCTGATCGAGAGTGCATCAGATAATGCGCTGGCGAGGCTGGCGCATGGCTGACTTGCTGCTGGTTGAGGATGAAGCCAATGCCCGCCGGATTCTGGCGTTGGGGCTGGAGTTACAGGGGCACAGAGTGCAGACATGCGCTTCGCCTGAGGAGGCCGAGGCCTGCATGAAAGCAGCCACATTTGATGTGGTGCTGACCGATCTGCGTATGGAAGGGCGTGATGCGGGGCTGGACGTGATTCGCATGAGTCAGACCCTGCAGCCCGATGCCCGCGTGTTGCTGCTGACGGCTTATGCCAGTGCTGATACAGCTGTATTGGCGATGAAGCAGGGTGCCTTCGATTATCTTACCAAGCCAGTTTCCGGCGAGGAGTTGGCTGCGGCTGTTGAGCGAGCCCTGTTTGATGCCGTGGATGATCGTGCCGAAACCGGTTCTGTCGTGCTGCCTGAGCCACCGATAGCGGGTGACGCAAGTGAAGATGGTATCCTGATTGGTAACTCCGCGGCGATGCAGCGTGTGCGTCAGCGCTTGCAACGGGCTGGAAAATCCCAGTTTACGGTACTGATCAGCGGCGAGTCAGGTACAGGCAAGGAGCTGGCAGCGCGATATGTGCATGCCAGCTCAGCACGCAGCAAGGAGGCGTTCACCCCTGTGCATTGTGGTGCGATTCCGGAAGGGCTGTTTGAATCGGAATTGTTCGGCTATCGCAAGGGTGCGTTTACCGGCGCCGAAACTGACCGGGCAGGGCTGATTGAGTCAACCAACGGCGGCACCCTGTTTCTCGATGAGATAGGTGATATGCCGTTATCTGCACAGGTCAAGTTGCTCAGGGTGCTGCAGGAGCGTCGTATTCGCAGAGTGGGTGATGAGCGGGAGCGTGATGTGGATATTCGCGTGATTGCCGCCACCAACCGGGATTTGGAAGCCGATGTGCGGCAGGGACATTTTCGCGAGGATCTGTTTTTCAGACTCAATGTCGTGCCGGTACATATGCCGGCGCTCAGGCAGCGGCGTGAGGATATCCCGGCTCTGGCCAGGGTCATCGTGCGCCGCTGGAGCGAAGGCCGGGGACGTCTTAGTGAAGCCTGTCTGAATCGACTGATGACATTGCCGTTTATGGGTAATGTGCGTGAGCTGGAGAACCTGCTGCAGCGTATGCTGGCCTTGTCGGATAACCATGAGCTGGATATAGCCTTACTTGATGAGATGTATTCCGGCCTGCAGAGCCACCCGCAGGTATCGTTACAAAGCTTGCAGGAAGCGGAACTGAATCTGGATACATGGCTGGAGACAAACGAGCGTCAGCTGATAGAGCAGGCATTGCTGAAAACAGGCGGCAATATCACGCGTGCGGCGGAAGAGCTGGGTATCAGCTTTCGCTCACTGCGATACCGTCTGAAAAAAACTGGTCAAGGGGATGATTTGGCATGATCAGTCTGACGCTGTTATGCGGTTTACTCGGCCTGCTGTTTGGCAGTTTTGCCAATGTATGTGTTTATCGCATCCCGCGCCGTGAATCTATTGCGATGCCGGGCAGCCACTGCCCGGCATGCAATCATGCGATTGGCCCGCTGGATAATATCCCCGTACTCTCCTGGCTGCTGCTGCGTGGTCGTTGCCGCCACTGCCAGAGCCAAATCGCATGGCGATATCCTTTGCTGGAGATTCTGATGGGGCTCAGCTGGGCGGGCCTCGCATGGCATTATGGCCCCGTTCCCGAGCTGGTCATGGCGCTGGCTCTGTTCTTTCTGCTGTGGGTACTCAGCTTTATTGATCTGGAAACCGGTTTGCTGCCGGATGTTCTGACCTTGCCTGGCATTGCCCTGGGGTTGTTGTTTTCGTGGTGGCTGGGTGACTGGCGGGCAGCCGTGATCGGAGCCATTGCCGGTTATGCGTTGTTCTGGCTGGTTAACCGTCTGTTTCTGCTGCTAAGCGGTCGTGAAGGTATGGGTTACGGTGATTTCAAACTGCTGGCCATGCTCGGTGCATTTCTGGGCTGGCAGGCCTTGCCCTTTATTATTCTGGTCTCTTCCGTGATCGGTGTGGTGGTCGGCACGCTGTTTTTATGGCTCTCCCGGCGCGGCTTGCGTGCCGAAATTCCCTTCGGCCCTTATCTTGCGGGTGCAGGTATGATCTGGTTGCTGTGGGGTGATGCCATTCTGCAGTGGTATCTGACGACTTCCGGCATGCAGGGATGAAGCAGGTGCGCTGCATTGGTCTGACCGGAGGCATCGGCAGCGGCAAATCGACAGTGGCATCCATGTTCAGTGAGCTTGGCGTGCCGGTGCTGGATCTGGATCAGCTGGGCAATGCTGTTACGGAGCCCGGTTCCGAAGGGCTAAAGCATCTGGTGCAGGTTTTTGGTGCGTGGATACTCCATGCTGATGGTTCATTGCATCGCAAGGCCCTGGCCGATCACTGTTTTGCTGATGCTGATCGTACCGCGCTGCTCAACAGTATCGTGCATCCGCTGATCTGGCAGCGGGAAGCAGAATGGCTGGGCTGGCAGCACTGCAAGTATGCCCTTATCGAGGCCTCGGTGCTGCTGGAATCAGGCGGGGCATCACGTATGGATCAGGTGGTGGTGGTGCTGACTGATGAATCAATCCGCTTACAGCGCGTGCTCAAACGGGGCAGGCATGATGCCGCACAGTTCCGGCAGATTATTGCCCGCCAGTGCGATGATGCTACACGCCATCGTCTGGCCGATTACCTGATCGATAATAATGGTGACCTCATGTCGCTGCGCAAGCAGGTTCGACGACTGCATGAACAACTGCAGGCGTCAGCCGGTGGTTGACCGGAGGCTGGTTGCTGTGGACGCTGTGCGCGATTGTGGTTGACATGGTTTGCCCGGGTGTTTAGAAATGCATTTGTTGCCGGAGCATCCTCCGGCGTTCCGGTTATCCATCAGGAATTTCAGCCACCAACCCTTTTCAACACAATGATCAGACAGCGTTTTAACCGGTCAGGCTTTTTTTGGAGTTTTCAATGTCTCAAGAAATCGATTCACCCGTGACGGTGACACAAGCAAACCCTTCTGTTGAGGCCGGTGAGGCCGAGGCTAAGCCGCGCAAGCGAGGCAGGCCACGCAAGCAGGCGGAAGAGAGTGTTGAGGCACCCAAGCCTGCTTCAGAACCTTCTGATGTGAAACCGGCCAAGCCAAGAGTACGTAAAAAAGTGGTTAAAGCAGTCGTTGCCGCTACGGATGCGCCCGTTGCTGCCATAGTGGACGCGCCGGTTACGACAGCTCCGGCTGAGAAGCCTGCCCGTCGCAGTCGCCCGGTCAAAGCCAATAGTCAGGCCACGCCACCAAGCAATCAGGCAGAGACAAAGAGCCCTGTTCAGCGCGAACGTGCTGTGCATACTGATACTCAGGGCGATAGCCAGACTGTAGTAAACAACAACGAAAAGTCGACTCGAAGAGATCGCCAGAACCATGCGGATAGTGGCGAACAGAATCCGGGTAACAGATCCGATGCAGCGACACCCAAGGCTCCTGCCAGAATGCAGGACGAGAAGGGCCGCTCACAGTCAGATACAAACGAAGCGGGCCGTCGTGGCAAGTGGCGTAACAAGTCTGAGCAGCCTGCTCGTCCTGAAAAACCACGTCGCAAACGTGATGATGGTGAAGAGAAGATTTCTGATGAGATGGAAGGCGTGACGCTGAATCTGAAAGAGATATCAGCCAAAACGCCGACAGAGCTACTGGAGCTGGCAGACTCCTATGAGATCGAGAATGCAGCAGGCATGCGCAAGCAGGAACAGGTATCGGCGATCCTGCGCGGACATGGTCTGCGCGGCGGCACGATTTACAGTGAGGGTGTGCTGGAGATCTTGCCGGACGGATTCGGTTTCCTGCGCTCGCCGGATGCGAACTATCTCTCCGGTCCCGACGATGTATATGTCTCCACCCATCAGATTCGCCGGTTTTACTTGCGTAAGGGCGATACCGTAGCCGGTGAAATTCGTTCCCCCCGTCGCGGAGAAAAATACTTTGCGCTGAAAACTGTGGATACTGCCAACGGTGAGCCGCCTGAAGTGGCGCGTACCAAGGTACTGTTTGATAACCTTACGCCCCTCTACCCGAATGAGCGTTTGAGAATGGAGGTTGATGACCCGACCCATAAGGATATCACCGGTCGCATCATCGATATCGTTTCGCCGATCGGCAAGGGACAGCGAGCACTGCTGGTGGCGCCGCCGCGTACCGGTAAAACGGTGATGATGCAGTCCATCGCCCACTCCATTGCAGCCAACCATCCGGAAGTTGAACTGATGGTCTTGCTGATTGATGAGCGGCCGGAAGAGGTGACCGATATGAAGCGGTCAGTGAAGGGTGAGGTAGTATCCTCCACATTTGACGAGCCGGCTCAGCGTCATGTGCAGGTTTCCGAGATGGTCATCGAGAAGGCCAAGCGTCTGGTCGAACATGGTCGTGATGTTGTGATACTACTCGATTCCATTACCCGTCTGGCGCGTGCCTACAACACTGTGGTGCCATCTTCGGGCAAAATTCTGACCGGTGGTGTGGATGCCAACGCACTGCATCGCCCCAAACGCTTTTTCGGTGCGGCTCGTAATATTGAAGGCGGCGGCAGCCTGACTATCATTGCCACTGCCCTCGTTGAAACCGGCTCCAAGATGGATGAGGTGATTTTCGAAGAGTTCAAGGGTACCGGCAATATGGAGATCAGGCTGGACCGCAAACTGACCGACAAACGCGTGTTCCCGGCCATTGATATCGCACCATCCGGCACCCGCAAGGAAGAGTTGCTGACGCCGCGCGAGGATCTGCAAAAGGTGTGGATACTGCGCAAGATACTCTCACCCATGGGTACGGTTGATGCCATGGAATTCCTCATCGACAAGTTGGGCGCGACAAAGAGCAATGCTGAATTCTTTGACCGGATGAATCAGTAATATTTGCTGTGTGGGGCAGGAGTAAGGTGTGGCACTCGCCTTGCTCCTGACTTTATTACACCGCCTTTCTAACTTACCTTTAACGCATCCGGCAGGTTGTGAAAGCGGGGGATATGATAATCCCATTCACCACTCGCCTCGTGGCATATATGCACGGTTTTGCAACCCAGTTCGCGTGCGGCTGCCAGATTGTCGGCCATATCGTCCACGACCAGCGTGCGTGCAGGCACGCTGGCTTCCATTGAGATCAGTCTGCTCAGTGTTTCCGCTGAGGGCTTCGGAATATAGTGATTGAACCGGATGTCGTAGATGCGCTGGAAGTGATGCGCAATGCCAAGGGCATCCAGAATGCGCCCGGCATGTTCATGGATGCCATTGGTATGGATCACCTTGCGGCCAGGTAAGCGCCCGAGGGCTGCATCAAGTGCAGGATCCGGCTGCAGAATTTCATGCGCATTTATATCATGCACATCGTGCAGAAATGGCTCAGCCTCCATACCGTGGTGCAGCATCATGCCGCGAAGTGTGGTGCCGTACTCCTGCCAGTATTTGACTCTGAGGCGGTCTGCCTCGCTATGATCCACACCCAGCTCATTGGCGACAAAGGCGGTCATACGTTTGTCCATACGTGCAAAGACGCCTGAATCGGCGGCATAGAGTGTGTTGTCCAGATCAATAACAGCTAAATCAAATGGCATGGGGTGATGCTAGCAGGGGAGTTGCTCTGCTAGTAGTAGTGCGCCGTCCGGGCCAAACGAAACCGCAACGCGTGTCGACCCGCTGCCGCTGCTTCCTTCCGGATCTGACGGGGTTCACGGGGGTTCACCGTGCGGGGCTCAACCCGGACGACACCTGGGTTCCACTTGTGTGGAAACTGGTGGTGAGATCTGTGATCTCATTAAACTCAAGATATTGGTATGCTGAGAGGGATTGATTCGGATCATCCATGATCCTCACCCTTCGGGCAGTCTGGCGACTGTCTAAATCGGCAATCGTGCCGATTTATCGAACCCAGTTCAGGGTTCTCTCAAGCCTTCTAATCTCGAGTTTAAATGAACGGGGCGCTAAAGCGCTCCGTTCGTTTAAACTGGCGGAGAGAGAGGGATTCGAACCCTCGGTACGCTTTCACGTACACACGCTTTCCAGGCGTGCTCCTTCGACCGCTCAGACATCTCTCCGGTTCCCTTTTTACGGGGCGGCGGATAGTAAGGTTCAACGATCCGATCCGCAAGGAAGATTTAGTTTTACGCTTGCAGCGACGCAGGTTCACCGAAGTAGTAGCCCTGCATAACATTAATGCCCAGCGCCTGCATGGCTTCTGCATCAGCCGCTGTTTCTATCTGTTCTGCGATGACTTCTATATCCAGTCCGTGGGCAATATCGGTCACTGTTTGCAGGAAGAAGCGGTTGTCACTGTTGACCGTGATGTCGCGGGTATAGCTGCCGCTGAGTTTGATATAGTCCACTTTCAGCTGGCGCAGGGCCTGGAATGAGCTGAGTCGGGTGCCAAAATGCTCCATGACGACTTTGCCCCGGTGAGCATGAACCAGCGTGATGAATGCTGCCGCCTGCGTGATATCTTGCAGCAGCCCGTGCTCACTGATCTCAAACAACAGCTGGTCGCCCAGGCCGGCATGTTGAAGGTAGTGCTGCTCCAGCCAGTGGTTGAACGTTGGGCTTCTGATGGAGTGCGGAGAGAGGTTGACGGCCAGTGGGGAGTGTTTGCCCTTATGTGCTTCAATCAGAGCGCTTGCCTGCATGATGGTGAGTTGATCCAGTGACTCATTCAAGCCCAGCCTGTCAGCCATGGCGGAAAAGATGCCGGGAGCAATATCACTATCTGCCTGATCACGAATGCGAATCAGTATTTCACTGTATACCACCTGGTGTTGCCGGTTTAGAACCGGCTGTGCCAATAGCCGGATGCTGTTACTCTGTATGGCCTTCTCGATCAGCTGTTTCCAGGCGATATTGCCCTGCGCCGCACTTGTCTTATTCTGGACCGCGTAGCTGTTACCGCCGCTATGGCTGGCTGTTGCAAGGGCGGCATCGGCATCGACCATGATCTCACTGATGCGACTGTCATGATGAAACAGGGCTATGCCGGTATGGGCCAGCTCCACAACACCTGTTGTATCGGCCAGCTCAATCACCGCGCTACTGATCGCCTGGCCTGCCTCATGCGCCAGCGTGATATCTGTCTGTGGCAAAATGACGGCAAAATCAGTGCCGGTGATACGGGCAACCGTGGCCATGTGCCAGGAGGCCGCGGTCACACTCAGCTTGTTTGCGATATCGATCAGCAGGTCATCACCGGCTTGTATGCCATGTTGTCGGTTATAATCGGCAAAACCGCTGATACGAATGATGGCAAGAGAGCCTGCTCCGCCCTGTTCCCGATCATGAATCGCATGTTCGAGCATGGCATTAAATGCCCGGCGATTGGCCAGGCCGGTCAATGGATCGGCGAGTGCATCCCTGCGCATCTGCTCAGCACGCTCGCTAAGCTTGCTGATGATACTCTTTAGCTTGGCCGACATCCTGTTCATCGCCAGCACCATGCGTTTCAATTCGCGAGTCCGCGGAATTTGCCCCACAATCGGAAAGTCTCTTTCACAGATAGCCAGTGCCTGATCCTCCACGGCCTTTAGCGGGCGCAGTATGGCTCTGAGAATCGATAACACGGCAATCATGGATACAAGAAATGCGAGCAATGACCATAACAGTGTTTGTTGCGTAGTTTCCCACAGTTTTTTATAGGCAAAGCCGGGATGGGCGACAAGGGTGAGTCGACCAGCCTGGATCCAGCCGGTGGTAATGATCGACTCTGCATGCGGCGTTTGCAGATTCAGGTGCTCAATAAACCATTGCGGCACACCTTCGATACGTGATGTGTTCTCACGCTCAATCAACACCTTGCCGGACATTTTGCTTAGAGATAGCGACTTGTAATAGCCGCTGTCGAATACGGCATTGATCATCGTATCCATAGCCGCTACATCTCCACGCTGCAGGTGCGGCACCAGTGACAGACCGAGAGAGTTCGCGGTATTCTGCGTCTGGGTGGCCAGCTGCAGCATCAGGTAAGAGCGGGTGTTCTCCACGGAAATCCAGAATGTGCCTGAGAAAATGAGCAGGAAGGTGATGGAAATGAGGGTGATCAGTTGACGGGACAGTGTCATATTCGTCTCCTATTGTGTCATGCTTTTGGCAGTAAAACTGTGTCCACGCTGGCGTTCCTGCTGCATACGCAGGTTTAAATCACGCCACAGGTTGATGCGTTGCGAGCCGCCGGCAACTTTACGTCCCTGACCGCGCTCTTTGGACATCCACAGGTTATTACCGTTAAAGCTGTAAACAGGTAGCAGGTCGGTTCGGCGGTATGCCGGTTCAATGGCGGGAATAAGATTATCCAGAATCAGGGGATCGCTTTCCGGGGTTTCATACCAGGCGAGCACCATATGGGCCTGGTTCAGGTTGAGTGCCTTGACATAGGTGATGCGCAAATGCTCATCGGGTACCCCCATCTCGCGCAGGGTAAAATACTTGGCGATAGAAAAATCCTCGCAATCACCACCATTGGTGGCTAAAAACTCAACCGGTGTGGCCCAGTAATCTGATCTGTGCCAATGCTGCTGGTCTGAGACAAAGTTCATGCGGTTGAAGAAAGCATTGACGGATTCGATGCGCTCCGCCTCGCTACTATGGCTTGTCTCTTCGGTTTCAATCAGTTGCTGCCAGTCGAGCACCCGTTGTTTGGCACTGCTGCCGTATTGCTGCTCGATCTGGGCAAGAAACGCAGGCGAAAAGCCGCCGTTGCCTGCTGTAACAGTCGTGGTTGCAAGCACCAGCGTCAAAAGCAGGAGGTGTTGAAAAAGTTTCACCATGGTGACAAGAAGAGGTCGCTCGGAATAGGGATTCTCCTGCAATACGCGTTCAACGTGAGTTTACATTTATAGCAGGAATCGGGCCATACAGAAAGGGGCTGCAAACAAAACGATGGCGGGAGCAAGCTCCCGCCATCGCGGTCAGATTATCAGTGATTCAGCGATTAACGCTTCAGCTGCATCAACGATGAAAGCATCTGGTCTGTGGTCAGAATGGTTTTGGAGTTTGCTTCATAACCACGCTGAACAACGATCAGCTTTACGAATTCAGCCGCCAGATCCACATTCGACTGCTCGAGCCCGTACGGTGTGATTGTACCCATACCACCATTGCCCGGTTTCTCCAGCACAGGTGTGCCGGACTGAATGGTCTCCTGCATCAGGTTACCACCGACATGATTGAGCACAGCATCATTAGGGAATTTGGCCAGTGCGACCTGGAACAGGGCACGGCGCTGACCGTTAGTAAAGGAGCCGAAAACGGTTCCGGAGGAGTCTGTGTTCAAGGTGTCCAGGAAGCCTGCTGCATAACCGTCTTTTGTCACCTGACGGGTGGCAAAGGCACCGGCCATCTGTACGGTTGCATCCAGACCCGTGCCGGTAATACCCTGGGCATCGGCCGTTGCAACAGGGTAGAGGGCGCCCTGGCCGGATGCATTACCGAAGTTCAGGGTGATGGTACTGGCGGCAGCACCAGTCCAGTTAAATGTGGCTGGGGGAGCATTCTCCTGCACCAGTTCACCGGCCGGGCCGAACACCAGGCTCTGCGTACCGATGGCTGTTACGATGCCACCCGCAACCGTGGATGCGGTAGGTGTTCCTACCTCTGTAGGTGTGCCGGCGGTGCCACCCACAAGGTCGGCGCCATCCACTGAGGTATGGTAGTCCCATACATTATTGCCGGCAGCATCCTGTCCCATGCGGGTAAACTGCTGACTTACGACATGGGTTGCACCGAGAGCATCGAAAACGGTGACATCGGATTTGAAGTGGAATGTTGCCGGATCAGCCGGGTTGAAGATCGTGCCTACAGGCAGAGCCGGTGCAGTGGAGTCCAGTGTAAGAGCCGAGGTAACATTGGCTGTAGATTTTGCCTGGGCAGCCAGATTGCCGAACGAGAGGTCGGTGGCGCTGCCAATGGCTTTGCCTGAGAGAGAGTCGATAGCATAGCCCTGTACAATATTGCCGCCGCCGTCAATCAGATTGAAGTTTTTGTCCAGCTGAAAAGATCCGGCACGGCTGTAGCTGGTCTGGTTGGTTGCAGGATCCCGCAATGCAAACAAGCCATTGCCGTTAATAGCCATGTCTGTTGCGCTGGATGTGTTTTGAATGGATCCCTGTATCTGATTACGGGTGATGGTGCCGATTTTTACACCATTACCGACCTGCTGAGAACCAGTGCTGGAGACACCAATGGTCTGTGCCAGTACATCCGTGAATGTGACGCTTTGACTTTTGAAGCCGATGGAGTTGACGTTGGCAATGTTGTCACCTACGACACGCACGGCTTCACCGAAAGATGTTAAACCGCTGGCTCCTGCAAATAATGCATTATAAATACCCATGATAGTCTCCTTTTATTCCTGTTTTATAGTCTTATTTCAGTGATGTTGGCTTGCGTGCTGGCAATGCCACCAATGATCATTGTTGTACCGCTTGCTGAGAAACGAACCGCGTCGACAATGCCGGACTGTTCGATATGCGACGTGACGGTACTGCCCTGGGTGTCTGTGGCCTGAACATCAAGGGTATAGTTTCCCTGAGCTGCTGTTGCACCACTGTCTGTGATGCCATTCCAGCTTATGTTACTGCTGCCGGCAGGCAGGTTGCTCAGGTTGATTGTACGCACCGCAGCACCTGTGCTGTCGAGCACGGTGACCTGAGCCTGTGCCGCGGGATAATCAGCAACGATAGAAAAATTCGATGGCGAACCATTAAAGTTAATCTGGTTCTGCTGGACGGTGACGTTTTTACCAAGGTAGCTGGCTCCACCGGCGGATGATGTCGCCTGCGTACCGCCGGCATCTACCAGTTGTTGCAGCAGTGTGTTGCTGCTGGTCTGTTGCTCGACCATGTTGAACTGTGCCAGCTGACTGGACATCTGGGTCGGGTCCTGTGGTTTGAGCGGGTTCTGATACTGCATCTGGGCGACCAGCAGTTTCAGGAAGATATCCTTCTGGCCCAGATCGTTTTGTTTGGTAGCTGCCGGCTGGGAAGCTGTGCCGGCGGCAGTGGCTGTAGGCGTAAGCATCGTCTCCTCCTAAATATGAATGCTCAGACCACTGTCGTTTCGGGACGCAGTCTGGCGGATGGTTTCTGTGAGTGTGTTGCTGGTCATTTCATTGTCTGATTGCTGTGTTCCTGATGCGGAGTGACGACCACCGGAGCCGGATGCAGCCTGCTCACCATGAGACCCCATGGAGAAGCCGGAGAGATCCAGTCCCTGCTGAGCCAGCGCATGCCTGAGTGCAGGGAGTTGCTGATCTATCGCTGCTCTCGTGCTCGATTGATCCACCATCATGTGTACCTGTAGCTGGTTGTTTGCATCGGTTTGCAATGAGATGCGAATTTTCCCCAGGTTTGCGGGATCCAGCTGAATTTCCAGGCGGGTCTGTCCGTTTTTAGCGGATTGGGCAATGTGCTGGATGGAGTCAAACATGGTCATGGTAGGCGTGGGCGCGTGACTCAGGTATTGCTTGAAATTGCTGCCCGTAACGGATGCAGATTTGCTATCTGTTGTAATAACCTGAAACCCGTGCGCATCCTGACTTCCCTTGCCACTCGACTGCTGCCCGGCATCTTCCTGAGCTGCTTCCTGGGAGAGAGGCGGTACGACCGTAGTTGTAACATTGTTCTGGCTAACCGTTGATGGGCCATTCACTTGTGCAGCAAGGTTAGGGACAGCGAATGGTGATGTCCGCTCTGCTGCGGCACGCTGTTTTGCCTCGTTATGCTGCTGTATAGTTTTGTTGATGCCTTTTTCCGCAGCGCGAACCCGCTCTGCATTCTTCTCTGTGAGGGCGTTGTGGACGGCTGCTGGCATCTCCTTGATCTGCTCGGGAGCCAACGATTGTTGTGCTGATACAGGTGGGGTGACCTGAGCAGCTTGCGTGGTTCTGCCAGCTGCAGGTGATGCTATTTCTGCTTTGGTGCCTCCTACAGACTTCTCCTGTATGGCGGTATCTGTTTTGTTTGCCAGTGGCTTTGCTGTTGAGGGTTGATTCTGCTTGGCCATCAGCGGCTCAGTCGTTGCCGAAGGGGATTTTACGTTATTGTCAGATGGCTGAAACGCCGCTGCCCGTTTGTTGGTAGTGGTCTGAACCGGCTCCGGCTTGGCAGGAGTGGCCTGAACCAGTTCCGGCTTGGCGGTAGTGGCCTGGACCTGTTCCTGCTTGGCGGTAGTGGCCTGAACCAGCTCCGGCTTGGCGGCAGTGGCCTGAACCAGTTCCGGCTTGGTAGTAGCAGCGGCCTGAACCACCAGCTCCGGCTTGGCGGTAGTGGCCTGAACCAGTTCCGGCTTGGTAGTAGCAGCGGCCTGAACCACCAGCTCCGGCTTGGCGGTAGTGGCCTGGACCTGTTCCGGCCTGGTAGTAGCGGCCTGCACCAGCTCCGGCTTGGCGGTAGTGGCCTGGACCTGTTCCGGCCTGGTAGTAGCGGCCTGGACCAGCTCCGGCCTGGTAGCAGCTGCCTGAACCAGCTCCGGTTTGGCGGCAGCAGTCTGAACCAGCTCCGGTTTGGCGGTAGTGGCCTGCACCTGCTCCTGCCTGGTAGCAGCGGCCTGAACCAGCTCCGGCTTGGCGGTAGTGGCTTGCACCGGTTCCGGCTTGGTAACAGCGGCCTGAACCAGCTCAGGCTTGGTAGCAACACTCTGGACATGTTCCGACTTTGCTGAAGCAAGGCCTCCCTTGGCAGAGCCGGGTTGTGAAATGCTCTTTTTACCGGTACCAGGCTGGGCTTGAGCTTCTTTACCTGTGCTGCTTTTTTCCTGACTGGATGTTTTCTCACCAGCGACAAATTTGAATCCAGCCGGTTTTAATTTTGTGTTGGGTTGCTGGGCCAATATTTGCAGAGCGACGGCCTGAACCGTTGAACCATCCGTTGCAGTGATGATAGATTTTGCTGTCTCTTTTGTGTTTGTTACCTCTTTGCCAGCGCCTGACAACAATACCTTCTGTATGCCTGCTGTCTGCTGCTTGAGCAGGGTAGGGCGTTGTAAGTCAGTAAGGTTTTGTGCTTTGCCCTGTGTGAGCGGGGATGTTTTTTCATCTGCTTTGCCATGCTTGCCGAGCATGGCCATCAGTTTGGCAAACAAGCCGTTTGTTGCCTGCTTGCCAGGTTTGCCGCTGTTCTCTGCGATGCCGGATGAGCCGGGTCCCGTTATTTGTTCTATCATGCCAAACACAAAGCAGGATGGGGGCCATGATAAATATCTATTAAAATCAGGGTGTTATGATTGTGTTCCCAGGTGTTGTGGGGAAAGTTTTTCCATCAAAGGCAAAACTTTCCTGATTCGGGCGTTCAGCCTGTACCAAATTTGCCGCAGTGTGTTTATCCCCTGAGGGCTTACTGCGAAGGGTCGGGTTGTTTCAATTACCGATGAAACAGACCAATGCTTGAGTTGTTCTGTATGGAATATACGCATGCATAGAAGAGCCGGATCCGGGTAAATGGACAATGACGAACGGTAAAGGGTAAAACGCAGAATGCAGGCGATGATTGCCTGCATTCTGCGCCATGTTGAAAAAGTGGAGTTGTTACCAATCAGTTCTGGCCGATAACAATCAGCTCGACAATTTCCTGACGATATTTTGTCCATGAGTGGCGGGATACCGGATTACCGAAGGGATTGATAATAATCTGATATTGCCTGAGGCAGGAGAAGTCTTCCTCACGTGGAAACAGTATGCGAATGGTGTTTTGTACCGGGTCTGTCCAGATGAAGTTTTGCTTCAAACGGTAGCCGATCCACACATAGCCCTGTTGCAGCAGGCTGGCAAAGAGAATCTCCGCATTTTCCGGTAGCTCCTGATTGACTTCGAGCGCAATCAGATCCATTTCATCGGTATCTCCGACATCGCCCATGATGTCATCGATGGTATGGCGTAGTGTACGCTGTAGTTCGTAGGACCCTTCACTTTCAGATGCATACATATGGAAACTGGTGTGGGCCAGATAGGTACCGTAAAATTCATCGGGTACAGTGACATGAATCTCCATCGGGAAATCAAAGCGTTCCAGCTCCTGCTGCAGCAGACGTGCCTGCTCCCTGCTTTCCATAACAGGGAAAATGTCCGGGTGTCCATCCTGCTCTTTAATGATGGTGACCAGATGTGACAATACGGTTGCAATACTGGCATAGGCTTGCACTGTCATATGCTGTGGGCGGGAAAGCAGGATGCGATCAATACCCGTCACATATGGGCGGAGAAAGTTCATATCCGAGAAATTCCAGCTGATAATTTCAACGCGAATACGCTCATTTGCGCCCGGTGTTTCATCACAACGGCGACGCAGATAGGCCAGCTGGCTTGCCACTTCATCCGCGGTGAGGTCGTCAATCAGGGTCATCTTGATTTGATCGTATTCAGCCAGCAGCCGTTGCAGCAACAGAGGCAGGCTGCCCACCCAGCCGGTCACCAGCAAATTCAAGGTCTTGCCGTGACTGGCCGGTGAAAGGCCAGCAATACCGGGCAGCATTGCCGGCAGGCTCAATTGATGCAGATGTTTGATGGTGTAAAAGATCTCTGCATTCAGCGCATTGGCATTGATGGCAACGCCAAGCATGGAAGGGATATCCATTGGTAATGAAACTCGATCGAGCTTATACAGGGGGTGGGACTGGCCATTGTTGTCGACCAGTGCCAGCAATGTGACGCCGCGCAAGAGCAGGAATGAAGCCAGTGCGGAGATTTCCATTGAACTGCTCTGATCGGGCAGGGCAAGGTGTATCGCGCCATCAACGCGCTCCAGTCGGCCTCCCCATTCAGCCACTTGCAGAGAGGACTCTTCCGTACGTTCAGGGATCATCAGTCGCTCCATGACCTGATCAAAGTCACGGTAAACCAGGATGTTACGGAACAGATTTGCGCGCACATCAGCCTGTGAATTGACTACGGTAGGCTTGTTGTAAAAACCCTGTGTATCCCAGCCGATTTGCAACATATGGTGATGTGAACTCAGGTGCGGTTCGGCAAGGCCGGGGGTGGCAAAGTTCAGGTAGATATTCGGATTTACCTTGCGGATCGCAATCAGGGAGAAGGTCGCAATGGCCAGGTTGTCAGCATCACTATGACCTTCCGGGATGGAGACAATGGCCTGCCTTGCATGCGCCAGATTCACGCGTTGCAGGGATGTGACCTCCTCTACTTTTCCCCAGCGGTAGGAAACCCATGAATGTTCAATCAACTCATCCGGCATTTTTTCGGCGTCGTTCAGGATCACCAGTTTGAGTTTGGAGAAGCCCCGCTCGGAGATAACTTTTAACTGTGACAATATAAATGGAGAGACCGAAGACCAGCCCAGCATCACCATATGATTGGTGATGTTCAGCCGTTCATTGCGCAGCTTGGCCATAAGCCCGGATACAATGCTGGCACCGATGCCGATAAAGAAGGCGAAAATGAAGACGCCGATGATAACGGCCACAACGGAGAAGATGGCGATTTCGGAATTATCGGGGTAGGTGATGGTGTTGCCCGGATCCGTGAACATACGAAAGGCAAACCAGATTGGCGCCAGCATACCCTTGTCTTCCTGGTTGCTGAGGCCATTCTGATCGTAATCAAAATTTGCCATGCTGAAGTGACCGATGACGCCGCCGCCGATGGATAGCACCGCCAGCAGCAGTATAATAAGGTTGATCTCCTGCATGAACTGACCTTCACGCATGATATCTTTCAGGTTGCGTATTATCACCATCCACGGGCGGAGCAGTCGGATAAGGCGCAGCATACGCAGCGCGCCGCCGTATGGCACAAAGGCGAAGGCCGGAACCATGACAATGGTTGCGATCAGGTCCACGCCCCAGTATAGCCACTCTGCAACCTTGTCGCGTCGGGTTTCATATTTGATATTACGCATAATCAAAAAGCGGATTGCCAGCTCCACACTGAAGAAGATGATAATGATCCACATCAGGGTGTCTTCGGCAAAAAAGGAGAGCAGGATAATCAGTGAAATGAGCATGCCATATGTGGGCGAATACATGGCACTCTGCAAATCGATGTAGCGGAACATGCGCAGTGTGCGCAGCAGATAAACGGCGCGCAACAGACGTGCCGCGGCCAGATTCTCCGCATCAAGCGGAATATTTAGAATGGTAATCAACAGTGATGCAATACCGATGACATCCAGGACCAGAAACAACGCATCGATTTTTTGATTCAGGGATGATCGATAGGGGTTGGTACGTTGCTTGTTCATCATGATGGCAAAACGCATACCCACTTCAATACAGAACACGGCAAAGAGGACGGTAGCCAGTATGCGGTTATGCGTGAACGACAGCGCGATCAGCCCCATCATCAGGAAACCGAAGCGGGGGTGCATCAGTACCCATTCCATATGATGATATAACAGGGGACGGTCACTGAATACAGTTTTCATAATGTTAATCCTCGATAACGGTGGTGGTCATTCATCCTGCATCCGAACATCGGAGCAGGGGCAGTGCTATTTGAAGACGGGGGCGAGAGTGCTTGCCCGTGTATGGTGGTATCTGTTTATTTGACGGTGCTGATCTGTCGCGTCAGGGCCTGGCTGATTTGCACCGCTTTTTCGGCAGGCAGAAAGGAGAGGATTTTTCCCACTTTCTTCTCATCCATCAGTGAAAATATCTTGACCACAGTAGTCAGTTCCATGCGGGCAATAACGGGTGCGGCCTTATCGGGTTTCATGCCTTCATAGACCGCGGTGAGCCGTTTTATTTTTTTGGTTTTAATGCCGGCCTCATCCTGCAGACGCTGCTGAATACTGGCTTCGAGTTGCTCCAGTTCGGTTACCCGCTGTTGAAGTTTCTCTTCAGCTTTTTTCAGGCTGCTTTCACGTTGATCGAGCTGGTCTGTTCGCTGATCCAGTGATGCCTTGTAGCTTCTCAGTGAGGCCAGGGTTTTATCATCTGCAGGCAGTGACGATGCTTCGGGGGCTCTGCTGCTCTGGTTGCCTGCGGCACTGGCTGCAGGGATCAAATAGGCTTCCAGCAGAGCCAATGAATCGCTGGAGGGTGGACCTTTAGTCAAGTCGACAAGGGGAGGGGGGCCGTCCGTTGTTATGCGTGCCATGCTGACTGCGGTTGACACAGGTGGTGTTGCAGGCACGGCGGCAACTGCAGCCGGGCTGTCAGGTGCCGTCAGGTGGGTAGCGACCCTGATTACCAGCAGCAGTGTGATACAGAGCATCAGTGTCAGTGTGCGTTTGGCCATGGCTTATGCTGTCCCTGTAGCAGCACGTGTGGCAGCGCGACCGGCAACAAGGTCGTCCATCTCCCGTTGGCTGTGTAATGTTTGCTGACGTTCCAGACGGTGTTCCTCTTTATGATGAACCGTCTGGTAGGCCTGCTCAGTACGGCAGGCTGCTTTCATGCGGCGCACAACATCATATTTCTCTCGCTCGAGTTTAACAATGCCGGCCTGAATCGATGCAAGCATCTGTTGCTGCTCGATCATGGATGCATTAAAAGCCTGTAGCAGGGCGGCGCTGTTGCGCTGTTTTGTACACTGGTCCCGCTGTCGGTTTAACTGCTCAACATGCTCACGTCCCTGCTGTTGCTGCTGTTGCAGATCTTGGAGGCGCTGGTTCAATCCGCTGAGTTCACGCTCAACGTCACTGCGTTCCTGCTCGCTAAGTTGAACCAGTATTTTGGACGTTGCGAGTTTCATGCTTGCTCTCCTCGTAAGACATCTTGCTTACAAGTTCTAGCAATCGCTGTGCCGAATTGCCGCGGGCATTGCATGTGCTGGATGCCTGTTGGAGGAAGCTCTTTATTTCCGGCATGTTAGCTATAATGTTGTCCAGCTCGGGGTTGCTGCCCTTATCGTAGGCACCGATGGAAATCATATCTTCCATGCGTTCGAATATTGACATTTTTCTCCGCAACTGGCGCGCGGCCTGCAACTGCTCATCGTTTAGCAGCTGGGTATCCAGGCGGCTGACGCTACGCAGCACATTGATCGCTGGAAAATGCCCCTGCTCAGCCAGTTTGCGATCGAGAAGGATATGGCCGTCCAGTACAGCCATCGCGGCATCGGCGATTGGGTCGGCGCGCATGTCATCGCCCTCAACCAGTACCGTGTAAAAGGCACTGATATCACCACCTTTGGCAGTGCCCGGACCTGAGCGTTCAAGCAACTCGGCCAGAATGGAAAAGCATGACGGTGTATACCCTTTACTTGCCGGGGGCTCGCCAAGCATCAATCCGATTTCTCGCTGGGCCTGGGCTACACGGGTGAGACTGTCCATCAACAATAACACACGTTTGCCCTGCTCGCGAAATGCTTCAGCGATGGTGGTGGCCATATGAGCGGCGCGCATCCTGAGCACAGGTGGCATGTCCGAGGTGGCTACAATGACGACACTGTGCTGTAGTGCTTCTGATCCGAGTGCGTGATCCAGGAACTCCCGTACTTCACGACTACGCTCGCCAACCAGTGCGATAATATTGATCTCGGCATCCGAATTGCGGGCCAGCATGCCGAGCAGCGTACTTTTGCCGACGCCTGCTCCGGCAAACAGCCCCATGCGCTGGCCCCATCCCATGGGCAGGCAGGCATCAATAGCCCGCACGCCCAGCTGCATCGGAGTGTCAATCATATGACGAGTGAAGGGGTTCAGGCGTGTGCCATGCAGGGGAAACAGTGTGCCGATCTTGGCAAGCGGCCGCTCATCCATCGGCATGCCCTGAGCATCGAGCACCCTCCCTAGCAGGTGTGTGCCTACCCGGATGGAGGGGGTGGTCGATAATGGTTCGATGGGGTCGCCCGGAGCGATGCCGCGGGTACTGCCGACGGGCATCAGCAGCGTATGTTCGCCGCGAAAGCCTACGATTTCGGCTTCAATACTGTGACCGAGACTACAACAAATATTGCAGGCGTGGCCGATGCTGGCTTTCAGCCCTGTTGCTTCCAGCATGGGACCCAGCACCTTGTACACTTTGCCGCGCACAGGAAACAGGATGGGCCTGTGTCCATGCTCGAGTACACGCTGGCGAAGCTCGCTGTTCCACAGCGGGGCCTCACTCATCCTGACCCGGATCCGGATCTGCGGGTGGTGTCACCGGCTCAAATAGCAGAGGCTGCAGATGTGACAGGTAGTTGCTAACCGCGGCAACAGGATCGATGAGTATATCCTGATTGGCGGAAATAATACGGCAGGTTCCAGGCAGAACCGAGGCATCGGAGCTCAGTGCCATGGTTGATGCATCATCATCAAGCATGCGTTTGAATGTGATGTAATCGCTGGCTGCTACGGCGATATGCAGGTTGGATGTGTCGGGTAACTGGGCTGCAGTCTGCCGGGCGATTGCGAACAGGCTGTCGTCGTTCTGTTCAAGCGCGCGCCCGATAATCTGCTCTGCAATATGTCGGGCCACATCGATGGCTGCATCAGCAAATGATGTGCGTAAGGCAGTAATGTCGCTCTCCGCCCCCTTAAGACTTGTTTGCAGTGCTTCCAGAATCTGTTCGCCACGCTTTCTGCCCAGAGCCATACCGGCCTTTTCACCGGCCAGATAAGCTTTGTCGTAGGCTTCCTTCTCAACGATCTCGGCTCTGCCCTGAGCCTCCTGCAGCATCTGTTCCAGCTGCTGCATCCGGTTTTCAACCAGATTGTTCGGACTCAGTTGTGCCTGCGCTGCTGTGGCGAAGGGAAAGGCGGGGGGCTGATGCCGTGGCAAGCTGGCATCGGCAGGGAAGATAAGTGGTTTGAGTTCTGACATTGTGATGCCGCCTAGACCATATCATCGCTGTGGCCGAGTGCTACTGCGCCCTCATCGTCCAGTTTGCGAATGATTTTCAGTACACCCTGTTGGGCATCTTCCACATCCGCCAGTTTCATTGGTCCCATAACGGCCATGTCTTCCTTCATGATTTCAGCGGCACGTTGTGACATATTACTGAAGAAACGGTCACCCACTTCGTCTGTTGCGCCTTTGAGTGCTTTCACCAGATCATCGGATGAGATATGTTTAAGAATGGTCTGAATATCACGATCAGACAGCTCTTTGAGGTCCTCGAATATCAGTAGCAGTCGATCCACCTGGGTGAACAGCTCGGCATCCCTGTCGCGCAACTGGTCGAGAATTGGCCGGGCCACATCTTTTTCCAGACCTTTGAGAATATCCACCACACTGACCATACCATCGAAGCTGATGCCCGATTCACCCTGCATGTCAGATAGCTCCTTCTCCAGCGTCTCCTCGATATCCCGTACCAGCTCACGTGGCACCGACTCAATTTTGGACATGCGCATGACCACGGATAACTGCATATCTTCCGGCAGGATAGCAATGACCCGGCTGGCTACGGAGCTGTCAATGTTACCCAGGATAAGGGCGATGGTCTGTGGGTGTTCATCTTTAATGTAACCGGCAATCATATCGGGTTTCAGGCGGGACAGCTTTTCCCAGATGGTGAATTTCTTCGGTGCGTTGAGTTCACTGACCAGTCGATCAGCACGGCTGCTTTCGATGGCGAATTTAAACAGATTGACCACATCCTTGTGGGTGGAGCGCAGCAGTGGATCCTCGGACTGGTGCATCTTCAGGTACTCTTCGGTGACACTGTTGAGCACATCAGCCTCAATTTTACCCAGGTCGGCCATGCGCCGGCCGAGTCTGGTCAGCATGGCATCATCCATGCATTCAACCAGGGGCGCTGAGGCTTCCGGCCCGAGTGCGAAGATCAGAATGGCCGCTTTATCCTCACCGCTCAGCTGCTTGTTTGCACTCATGCCGGATCAACCCACTCACGCAGTACCTTGTTAGCCCGTTCCGGCTGTTGAGCAATGCTGTGTCTGACCTGTTCCATGTTGGCCAGACGCGTATACGTGGCATCCGATAATTGTTGTGGCCCGCCTAGGGCCGGCTTGGTTGCGGCGACTTCTGGGCCGGTTGACTCCTGAATACGTTTTGCCAGTGGCCGTAACACGAACCACCCCAGCAGTATCAGGGCCAGTGCGGCAATGCCATAGCGTGCTGCCTGCATGTAAAATGCTCTGGCTTCTGCTTCATCCAGTGCGGTGCCGTCAGCCTGGCTGGAAATATCCACCAGAGGCATGCTTTGCACGCTGACAGAGTCGCCCCGATCTTCATCAAAGCCCATGGCGCGCTCAACCAGTTTTTGAATTTCGACGAGTTCAGCCGCGGTGCGCGGGCTGAATTCCTTTACGCTTGTGGCATCTGTTTGGGCATGGCCACCAACAATAGCTGCAACCGACAGCTTTTTAATATTGCCAAAGGGGACGATACGGTGCTCGCTGGTGCTGCTGATTTCATAGTTGTTCACATCTTCACTGTGTTTGGCAATATCCTTTGGTGCCGAGGGCGCAGCTGCATCACCCGTGGCCGGGTTTGCGCCGGGGGTGTTGGATGCAAGCCCGGGCACGCCGACAGCGCTGCCGGAGGTAGATGTGTGAGACTCGTTGATCGCTTTGCTGCTGCGTAGTACCTGCTCATCAGGATTGTAGCGCGTACTCTGCTGGTCGATAAATTCCCGATCGATATCAGCGGATACACGCACGACAGCCTGGCCTTCTCCGACAATCTGCTCAAGCATGCCTGTCAGTCGCATCTCCATACGCTGCTCCAGTTTGGTCTGGTACTCCTGCAAGGTTTGACCTTCACTTGATGGCGACTCTTTTTCGCTACTGGATAACAGTGAGCCGGAAGCATCAACTACCGTGACATCCGTGATATTCATTTCAGCTACGCTGGCGGCAACTAGATTCTGAATGGCCTGTACTGTATTTTTAGGTAAACGCTGACCACCTGAAACCTGCAGCATTACCGAGGCAGTAGCCTTGCGATCACGCTCGGCAAAAGCGGACTCCTTGGGCATAACCAGATGCACGCGCGCTGATGATATCTGTGGCATCACTTCAATGGTACGGGCCAACTCGCCCTGCATTGCACGTTGCAGGTTTATTTTACGTGTGAAGTCACTGAGTCCGAACTCGTTACTTTGATCAAATACTTCAAAGCCGGTTTTGCCGCCGGGTGTTATGCCCTGGCCGGCCAGCTTCATGCGTACCTGATAGACCTGACTCTCCGGCACCATGACAGTGCCGCCACCTTCCAGCCGGTAAGGGATATGTTCTTTTTGCAGCATCTCCACAACTGTGGCGGCATCTTTTTCCGCCATGCCGGCATAGACAGCCCTGTATGGCTTTTCAGATGACCACAGAACCAGTCCGAGAAAACCGGCCAGCATCAGGCTGGCTGCGGCAAACAGCATCATACGCCGGTACTTGACCAGTACTTGCGGGATCTGGATGTTGGCGCCATCCGCGGCTGCGGATTCGGCACTGGCTTCGATCGGGGAGGAGGGATTCATCCCCATCGGGTTACGGGGGGTTAATGCATCAGCCATGACTGCCTACTCCTAAACCTGCATGCGTGAGATTTCACGATAGGCATCAACCAGTTTGTTACGCACGCCCATCATCATCTGGAATGAAAGGTCGGCCTTCTGTATGGCCAGCAGTGCTTCAGAAGTGCTGCCGCCCTTACCGAGGGCCAGGTCCTGAGCGGCACTGTTTGCCACCTTCGTGTCATTGTTCACTTGTTGGGTGTAGCTGTTCAACAGGGCCGCAAAATTACCGCCATTGCCTGCTGCGGCCTTGCCGGGATCGGCTGCCTTGGTTGCCTGTCCTATGCTTGATAGCGGTGCGTATCCATGGATATTCATGTTTGTCTCCTTAACGCAGCAATTCCAGTGATTTCAGAAACATGCGTTTAGATGCTTCCATGGTTGTGACATTTGCTTCGAAGCTTCTAGCCGCCGAATTCATGTCAACCATCTCTTCTACAGGATTGACGTTGGGCATTTTCACCAGTCCGTTCGCATCGGCATCGGGGTGAGATGGGTCGTAGACCTCGCGAAAAGGTGTTTTGTCCTGGGCGATATACGCAGCCTTCACTGATTGTTGCCCATTGGCCTGAAAGCTGCTGTTGAACACCTGTGAAAACGGCTGTGCAGGCGATACAGCCTGAAAGACAACCTGCCGGCGACGGTATGCTCCGCCTTCACTGGTGCGGGTGGATTCGGCATTGGCGATGTTTTCAGCCACGATATCCATGCGCGTGCGCTGAGCTGACATGCCCGCCGCGCTTATATGCATTGACGATAACAGGTCATTTGCCATTAGCGGCTAGCCTCCTTGATGGTATTGGCCAGGCCGCTGAGCTTTCCCTTGAGCAGGCCCATGGTCATCTCGTACATCAGCTGGTTTTCACTCATGCGTGCCATCTCTTTTTGCATGTCCACATTATTACCATCCATGCTGGCGGTGGGGGAGCTATCAAGAATACTGACAGATAAATGCGAGCTGTCAGTTTCGCGGATATGCATGGGGTGAGTGGTTCTTACGTCATTGTGGCCGGTTTGTCTCTCAGCGAGAAAGTCGGCAAACGAGCGCTTGTCAGTGTGAAAATTCGGGGTGTCGGCATTGGCGATGTTGCTTGTTAATACGCCCTGTACCTTCTCCCTGGCAATGAGAGCTGATTCCAGTTGCGGAAATGTGTTGCCTAACATATTCATGACGATTCAACCCTCCTGCACGTTATCTCATCCAGGCCTGTTTTTTGACACGCCTGATTTTACTCAGCAAGCGACATGCCAGATTCGTAAGTATGTAGTTTATTGCGCAGGGTGCGTATGCTGATACCGAGCAATTGCGCCGCTTCCGTACGGTTGCCTTTGACGTGTACCAGCGTCTTCTCGATCAATGCGCGCTCCATATCGCGGATGCTGACGCCAGCCTCGACGGCATCGCCGGATTGCTGCAGATCCGTTGCCGCTTGCGGGCTCAGCGCTTCCAGACAGAGATGTTCCGGGCGCACGGTGTTATCCACGGCCATCAGGAATGCCCGGTGCATACAGTTTTCCAGCTCACGTGCATTGCCCGGCCACGGGTAGTATTCAAGGCTGTCGGCAGCCTCATCACTCATGACAGGTGCGGGGCGACGGTACATATCGCTGAAGCAGTGCAAAAAATGCCTGGCAAGAGGAAGAATGTCGCTTTTGCGCTCGCGCAGGGGGGGTAACTGAATGGTGACGACATTCAGGCGGTAATAGAGATCCTGCCTGAATGTGCCCTCCTGTACGGCTCTGGTGATGTTTCGATTGCTGGTGGCGATCACACGCACATCGATTTTGACCGGTTTGCTGCCCCCCAGTCGGTCCACTTCGCCCTCTTGAAGCACGCGCAGCAGCTTGGCTTGCAGGTGGACGGGCATCTCCGTGATCTCATCAAGCAGCAGGGTGCCTTCATGCGCCAGCTCGAATTTACCCGGCCGGGCGGTCGTAGCACCGGTGAACGCACCTTTTTCATGGCCGAACAGTTCGGCCTCCAGTACACCTTCAGGAATCGCCGCGCAATTAATGGCGATGAAATTGGTCCTGTTGGAACAGGCATGTACAAAGCGGGAGAGGCGCTCCTTGCCGGTGCCGGATTCGCCTATGACCAGAACTGATGCATTGCTCGGTGCGATCAACGCCACCCGATCCAGCAGGCGTCGTGTTTCGATGTCTTCAGTGACAAAGGCATTCTTTGTATCTTCTTTAGCCGGCTGTTGTGCGCTGGCCTGTTTGGCCAGTGCGCTCTGGTGCCCGCTTTTGCGGATGTAAATTTCCAGCACATCATCCGGTACCGGGATCAGGCGGTAGTCTATTGCCCCCAGATGCATCAGGTCTGCAGCGCGATCGGCATTACCGTTGTCGGTAAGGATCACGACATTTGCCTGTGGTGAGCTGTCAAACAGGCGGCGAACCAGGGCGGGTGATGTCATATTATCCCATATCAGGATCAACCCGTCCTTTGCCTCGACCGGCTGCTGGCTGTTTGCCATCTGAGCTTCAATGCGGGTATCAGGCAGTAATTTCCCCAGCTGGATACGCAGTTCAGCTTCCAGATGCTGGGGGAAGTCGATCATGGTGATGTGTGACAGGCTCATGGTTTTTCTCCCAGTAGTGTGCCGGCCTGCAGGTCTGCCAGCTCCAGCTTAGCCAGTACGGCAAAGCGGCCGGCATCTTTATTCATAGTCAGCTCCTGCAATCGCTGCGCACCCTCTTTCAGCTCACCTGTATGCAGCTGGCATACGCCCATGTGGTACTGCCATGCGGCATCGCGCTGCTTGTCAGGAATTTGCAGGTACTGTCTCCGGGCTTCGCTGAATTCAGACGCATTGAATAGTGCCTTGGCATGATTTAAAAGTCCCAATGCCTGATCCGAGCCGGCGCTGTTTCGGTACTGCTGCCAGTTGCGCGCGGCGGTGTGCCATTCATGCATTGCTGCCGCAATATCTGCCTGAGTGAGCCAGAAGGAGACTGTCGATTCCACGGTGAGGTCGTCCGCACTGACACGGGCCAGCGTCTGTCTTGCCCGCTCGGGCTGCTTCTGATGCATGTGGATACGAGCGATGATGAGCATCATTTCCGGTCGATAGATGCTGAACTGGTTGCGATTAAGCCAGTACATGATTTTGTTTATGCCGTCATTATCCTGACGGTCCATCCACAGCTTTGCCAGTTCAACCATGGCCTGCTGGCCGCGGATGCTGGTTTTGTTGTCGGTATAGATCTCCTGCAACAGATCTTCGGCGGCGTCGAACAGCATCAGCATGCGCATGGCATGGGCGATATCTATCTTCAACTCGGCAGCCTCACCCCGTGGTGGCTGCAGCTGCGGATATTTCCGCCAGATGGTTGCCGCGCCCAGCCACTGCTGGCTTGCAAGCTGGGCTTTTAATGTGGTCTGCAGCCATGTGGCCCCTTCGCGTTTGGCGGCGCTGGCGATGCGCGGGTCGGTGGAGGTGGCGGCATGGGCGAAGGCCTCGAGAGCCGGTGCTTGCCCGATGTTGTCATGGCCGGAAAGATCGATACGTGTCCATAGTCTGGCCAGATCCAGCATGGCTTCATCTTCCAGTTTTGATAGCTGGTTACTGTCGGCGACCTGTTTCAGAGCCACCATGACCGGCACAAGCTTCTCGCGCTCTTGCTCATGCCTGCTCTCCAGCATCAGCTTGCGCATAAATGCCCTGCGGCCGACACCAGTTTCTGCCTGCGTGCTTGCCAGTATACCATACTCCTTGATGGCTCTGGTTATGCTTGCTTCGTGTTTGCTTAATATGTCAGCTCGGATCAGACGTATGCCGGCGGCCAGATGCGTGCCGATATTCCGGTCTATAAAATCTTCTGCGAGTAGCAGTGCCCGGTCATCCTCGCCATGTTCATGCAGTAGCCTGATATAGGCGGCATAAAGGTACTCCTCGTCGCTCAATACTGTCGGAAACAGCTTGAAGACCGTGCCCAGATTGTCATAAGCGGCTTCGTTACGCTCTTCTCCGCGATCCACGATGGCCATCCAGGCCATGCCAATTGCCTGCTCACGACTTTTTGCGGCAACCTGTAGCCCGTATTGCAGCAGATCGCTGCGCGCATATGCATAGTGTTGCTGATCGATGTGAATGCGCGCCATCATCAGCCATGCACGGCGTAGATTGGCGGGTTGCTGATCTTTGGCGATGATTTCACGCAGGGCGGTCATAGCCTGTTTGTCGCTGCCTGCCTGCCGCCATATCCAGGCGCGCTTCCATCTGTATTGGGCTGCACGCGGATGATCCGGAAATTCGTGCAGTAGTGATTCGATGGCCCGGGTCGCGGCTTCAGTGTGTTGAAAGTGTTGATGTGTGGTGCGCATCTCTTCGGCATCGGCAATCAGGCTAAGCAGTTCGCCCAGTTCATCGCGATTCAAATCCTGCTTTTTCAGCAGTTTTTGAGCGGTATGGATCGCCTGATCCGGATCGCCATTGCCCAGAAAGATACGCGCCGCCTGCACGCGGTCACTGCTGGATGCGGTGGCGTGACCGGGCAGCAGTATCAGGAGAGGGATAATAATGAGTAATAGACGGAACATACGTGTTATTTGCAAGATTCATGCCGAAGTAGCTTGTTGTGGATGCCGGCGCCCGGCAATAGTGCAATAGCCCCGTTTGTTGTCTACTTGGTTGGCTGAAGGCCCTTCTTTTTGATTTTCTCTACCAGCGTGGTGCGGTTCATTGCCAAAAATTTGGCAGCCTGGTTTTTGTTCCAGTTGAAACGCTGCAGGGCGGAGAGGATCAGGTGGCTTTCAAACTCATCCACCGTCGATTTCAGATCGATGCATTCTGCGGTGTCGACGTCCATGCGGAAGCTTTGCAGTACCCGATCCTTGTCGCTGATCATACGTGATGGCAGGTCTTCCAGCTCCATGACGCCTTCGCGTTTGAGTGTGGTGACGCGCTCGACCAGATTTTGCAATTCGCGCACATTGCCCGGCCACTCGTAGCTGAGCATGATGCGTTTTACCTCGTCGGCAACACTTGTGATATTCGCCTGCTTGAGCTTGTTAAAGCGGGTGATGAAATGGTTGACCAGCAGCAGAATATCATCGCCGCGATCCCGCAGCGGCGGCAGCGATAGCGGGATGACATTGAGGCGATAGAACAGATCTTCCCGGAAGCGGCCGGCAGCGATCTCGTCTTCCAGGTTCCGATGTGTGGCCGCGATGACACGCACGTCGACATGGATGCTCTGCTGACTACCAACCGGTTCAAAGCAGCGTTCCTGCAATACGCGCAGTAACTTGACCTGCAATTTGGCGCTCATGTCGCCGATTTCATCGAGGAAGATGGTGCCGCCATTGGCAATTTCGAAGCGACCCGGTCTGGCCCGAACGGCGCCGGTAAAGGCTCCTTTGACATGGCCGAACAGCTCGGATTCCAGCAGTTCTTCAGGAATGGCGCCGCAATTGATGGAGACCATTGGCTTGCCGGAGCGGGATCCTGATTTATGCAGTGCGGTGGCCAGCACCTCCTTGCCGCATCCCGATTCTCCGGTAATCAGCACCGTACTGTCGGAATTGGCCAGCAGCGTAATCGTCTCTTTCAGTTTGCGTATCGTCTGGCACTGCCCGATCAGGCCCGGATTCTGGCTCTGGCTGCGCACCTGTTCGCGCAGATTTTTGTTGTCTGTTTTTAGCTGGCGGGTTTTCATCAGCTCTGTGATGCGCACCAGCATTTCATCGATATCAAAAGGCTTTTTCAGAAAGTCATTGGCACCGAGCCTGACAGCATCGACTGCAGTATCGATTTCGGCATAGCCGGTCATGATGATGATGCCCATGTCCGGGTCGCTTTGGCGGAATTCGCGCATCAACTCAATGCCGTTGCCGTCGGGAAGGCGGACGTCGAGAAGGGAGAGGTCGAACTTGCCGAGTAACATGGCTTCGCGAGCACGTGTGGCATTGGCTGCAGTCGTGACATGAAAACCGGCGATTTCCAGTGCTTCCTGCAGAATCAGGCGGAAATCATCGTTGTCTTCGACCAGTAAAATAAATGCAGATTGCTTCACGCCCTGTAGCTCCCTTGTCGTCCCTCTTGATAAAGTCAAAATAATGACGGCGCGCATGCGAAAAGCAAGCATTTCTATGTCAGCGGATGATTATCATGTTTAAAACCTGACGCTCTGCCCTGCCTGATACCGTACCCGCTCACGGGTTGCGTCAGGCAGCTGCGCAGTTTGTCGATGGCTGCTGTCTTCGTGATCGATTTAGGGTTAAAGTTGTTTCTGTTCCAACCGATAGATGTATTCGCAGGGTTTTCGGCGCGCGGCGACTTGCAGAGGAGGTATTAACATGGCTATTAGCGTACAATCTGTTGATGGTTTAATTTATCGTCTGTTGCAGCAGAACAGCAGCAGTTCCTTGAAGGGTGATGTCCAGGCGCCTGAAAAAGCGGGCCGTGATTCGGTTGATATCTCATCGCAGGCAAGGGATCAGCAACCGATGCACTCTGTCGAGCCATCTGTACATACCCCGAAAGGCAGTGGCGGGCGCTCTTTGGAGTCACACTTGCTAAGCCTCTATAAGTCGAACAATTGACCGGAGGGCCGGACGTGGATTGTAGCCGCTTGTTGCTGGCAGAGGATGATGAGGCGCTGGCCTCTCTGCTGGAAGAGTATCTGCAGGAAGCAGGTTATGATGTTGTTGTGTTCCGGCGTGGCGATACCGCTCTGGCAGCAATGGAGAATAGTCATTTTGATCTGGTGTTGACCGATATTGTTATGCCGGGGGCCGATGGCTTGTCGTTGCTGGCATATGCGCGGGAGCATAAGCTGGATACGCTGGTCATATTGATGACAGGCTATTCCGGTATAGAAGACGCTCTGCATGCGGTGGATAAGGGGGCATATGATTTTGTCAGTAAACCGTTCCAGTTGCCTGAGATTCGGGTGCGTCTGGATAATGCGGCCCGATACCAGCAATTATTGCGACGATGGCAAGAAGTCAGTGGAGAGGTGACCGTGCAAAGTGATGTGAAGGGCTCTAGCGGTTCGGCGGCTGTCAAAGCTTACGGCCAGCAAACCGGAAAAGGTTGGCAATGATGCTGCGCTTGTTGATCGTAGAGGACCAGCCGGCGGTTCGTGAAGTGGTGGCTGAAATAGCAGCAGAACTGGATACAGGCGGTGCTGATTCGGGTGTGGAAGTGATGCAGGTGCCCTCCCTTGCCGATGCAAGAATGGCGCTCTGTTCAGAGCAATGGCAGGGCATGATTACCGATATGAGCCTGGGTGATGGTAATGCGCTGGAAATGATTGCCCAGCTTCGGACAGAGGGGGTTGCCGTTCCTCCTGTTATTTTAATGTCCGGTTTTCTTACCGCAGCCCGAATGGCTCAGGCCGTTGATCTGGGGATTGAGCATGTACTGTCCAAGCCGTTTTCTCCTGATGTGTTGCTGGAGTGCCTGAACAAGTTGTTTTGCAGTGATGTGCAGTCCGAGCAGCCGTCGAACAGGGTGGCACGCTCTTCTGATCGTTTATTGCCGGAAATGTTTGATATGGATCGTCGACTGGGTCTGGTCTACCGGATGTTTGAGGAGATGCCTGCGCATCACGATGTGTCCGAGATCTGCGCCAGTGCATTGGGTTTGGCTATAGAAGTGGTGCATGCTGACGGTGGCTATCTGGCTCTGTTTGAACGTCAGAGTCAGCAGCTGGTACAAGTCGCTGCTGACGGTATGGCGTCGGCTGTTGGCTCATGTCATCTGGATGATACCTGCTTTCAGGCCCTGATCAATGGTCATGATGAGCTGCTCCAGGCTGGTGTGGATGGTATGGGCGGGGTTTGCTGGCCCGGTAAGCAGGAGGCAAGTTTTGTCGCGGTTCCGGTGCGTTTGCAGGGGGTGGCGGTAGGCGTGCTGTGTCTGCTGCGTCCCGGTGAGGTGCCGCTCAAGAGCGAAACACGTCAAATTCTTGGCTTGTTGGTTAAAAAGCTGGATACCTTGCTGGATAATCGTGCGGTGCATGCCGCACTCGCGGCAAATATGCGTGAAACACTGATTGCGCTGGTGCGTTCGCTGGAAGCACGTGATCGTTACACGCGCGACCACTCAGCCAGAGTGGGAACGTTGTCGGCTATTCTGGCTCAGGACCTGGGGCTGGATAGCGACCATGTGGACCTGATTCGTACGGGCGGATTGTTGCACGATATCGGCAAGTGTGGTGTCCCTGATTCTGTGCTGCTCAAGCCCGGTCGTTATACCGATCAGGAGTTCGCCATTATGAAGGCCCATCCGGCAATTGGTGATAATATCCTCGCCAACATGGATACCATGGTGCGCGAACGTCAGATGTTGCGCCACCATCATGAGCGATTCGACGGTTATGGTTACCCGGACAGGCTCGCCGGCGAGGATATCCCGTTTGATGCGCGCATTGTCTGTGCGGCGGATGCTATCGATGCGATGACGACGCATCGTGTTTACCGTATGGCCAGGCCGCTGTCATTCTGTCTGGAGCAGCTGAAGGCTAATTCTGGCACGCAATTTGATCCCCGGGTGGTAGAGGTCGCGATTGCCGCCATCGAGCGTGGCGATGTGAGGACACAGGCTGAAGCCAGTCATCAGCCTGATGGCGTGATGCCATTGTCGGCTCTAATTTCGGTAAAAACAGAGGTGCGCAAGTATGCCTGAGGCAAAAAAGGATCACGGCAGACAGGATTTTCGTATTGACGATATCATCCCTGTTGGTGACAAAAAAATGACGAAAAGTCAGTTTGACCTGTGCAAAACCAAGGTTAGTGTGCGTGCCCGCCAGAACAGTATGCTGCAGCAGATGGTCGGCAGGGATATCTTTGCCGGAGATGAGCATGCGGGGCTCAGCGCTGAAGTGGCCGTGGCACTGGAGTCACTGGATTCCAAGCTCAACTATCTGATTGGCGTCAATATGCTCAACGATGCCAGCCATTCGGATATGCAGGAGCGACCTGTGAACCTCAGTGTGACCGGGATCAGCTTTATCAGTGACGGTACTTACAAGGTCGGCGACTTCGTACAGGTAAATCTGATGCTGCCCTCTTTTCCTCCTTCCATCATGGAGCTCGTCGGTACGATCGTGCGCGCAACCAAGATGTCGGACGGACGCATGAGAATCGGTACCCGCTTTTATTATCGCTGTGATGATGAAGAGGATACCATCGCCAAATATGTTTATCGGCGGCATCGTGAAATGATCCGCACCGAAAGCAGGAATGAATAGGTAGAGGAATAAGGCCCGGGGCAGTGTCCCCGGGTTTTTTTATGCGTTGGCGACAGTCACCTGATTGCGGCCGTTCTCCTTGGAGCTGTAGAGTGCTTTGTCGGCTGATTTGAATGTTGAAGCATGGGGCGTGCCTTGCGTGTGGGCGGCAACGCCTATGCTTATGGTTACAGGCACGCTGCCCTGATCGGTTTTGAACGGCTGGATGGCGACCGCCTGACGCAGTGCTTCAGCCAAAGCGGCGCTGCCTTGCAGCTCGGTGTCGGGAAAGATAATGCAGAATTCCTCGCCGCCGACACGGGCCGCAAAGTCAGTGCTGCGGATACTCTCTTTCAGAATAAGTGCCAGTTGTCGCAGGATTTGGTCGCCGGCATCATGGCCGTATGTGTCATTTATTTTTTTAAAATAGTCAATGTCACAGATGAGAAAACAGAAGCCACTATCGCCCAGTGTGTTGAGAAATTCAGCCAGATGTCTGCGGTTGGCAAGTCCTGTTAACGGATCATTGCGTGCTTCTGATTCGGCCAGGGCGAGTTTACCGGACATGGTATTGAGTTGTTCAAGGTTGCTCTGTATGTTGCTCTGCAGTTTCGCGCTGGCACTGGCCAGCTTGGTGCCTGCAAGCACAATGCCCATGCGGGCATGCTGCAGCAGTTGGCGGGCCTGTTCGGCATCATGCGGCAGTTCCTGGTCCAGAAGTTGTTTGACCTGCAGCAGTTCCGGTGACTCTTCGCCTGCTTCCTTCAGTAGCTCGGAAATCGCATCCAGCGAAGGAGAGAGTGCCTCAACGAGTTGTTGCAGCTCCTGTCTGAGTTCAGCATTCTGTTTCAGATGTATGCTCAGACAGCTGTTCAGGTGGCGTGTTTTCTCCAGCAGGGAGGTCTCATGCGTCGGTCGTTGCCCTATCAGGGTGCAGCACTGATCCATCATGCGGCAGGCTGCCGGAATGTTCTGCAGTGCGTCCATGAGCAGGGATTGACGCTGTTCGCCATGAGCCCCGACCGACTGACGCGCCGATGGCGGTATTTCACCATCGGGTCCCGGACGCAAAAGCGCACCGTGTTCGGCATCCAGTAGTCTGGCCGTGAGTTGGCTGAGCCATAAGTAGGTGGCCGCCGGTACTGCAGGTTCCCGTTGCATCTCTTCCAGATCAGCAATCATGCGGCGGGTTGTGGTGCGTAGCGAAAGATCATCAGGCATGGCTGCAATGATAATCGGGCGAATGGTATCCATATCCTCCAGTAGTTGCTGGAGTACCTGTCTCTGGCTCATCAGCGACTCAGGATTATAGTGAACGCATGCGTTCGATCTCGACCGCCAGCAGTATCTCTGCCTGTGTCAGTGTTCTGAGGTCGCTGCCCGATGTCAGTTGCTGGTGCAGGGTGGCACGCAGTTGCTCGATATTGTCGACCAGTTCCTGTGTCGGTGTATCACCTGATTCCAGACACTGCATGGCCTGATCCAGTAGTGATATGCTCTCTTGCAGCGATTGCCAGGCGTGTTCCGGACGGGCGCCGTCGCCGTTTGTCTGCTGCTCGCCGGCAGGTTGAACGTCGGTGATTTCAGCTTCGAACAGGGCGTGAAAAACGCCGTCGGAGCGGCTTTGTCCGGAAGCCCTGGTCTGCTTGCCTCTGATCGGAAGATTATTCTGTATTTTCATGGCACCCGTTCCTCATTCGCAGATTCAGTAATAAATTCAGCAAGAAATGGGCCAGCGCAATGCTGCAGCGGTTGAATGCTTATTTTACTGCCTGATCGATATGAATGCTAAGGGCGTGGATATATTTCGGGAACAGGCTTGCCAGAGCCTGATTGATCATGCGGTGGCACTGCAGGCGAGATTTGCCGGCAAAATGTGCCGCGCCAATGCGCAGGTGGTAGTGACCACCGCCATGCTCCCTGACGCCAGCGTGGCCGGCGTGTTTCCACGACTCATCCTCAATAACGAGCATGTGCGGGTGAAATGCTTCCGTCAGCAGGGCATGGATGCGTTCTGCGGTTTCGTTCACGCCTGTTTCTTCTGCTTGCGATAGAGGATGTAGGTTTTGCCGATATGATCAACCACTTCTGCATGGCTTTGCGAGGCCAGCTCAAGTCCGCTGAGCTTGCACTGATCACGATCTTCGCCGGAGATGTGGACCTTGATCAGTTCATGGATATCCAGGGCCTGTTCTGTTTCAAGAACCAGACTTTCAGTGATACCCTTCTGCCCGACACGAATGACAGGTTTGAGGTGGTGTGCACGCGCTTTAAGATCCTTGCGCTCTTTGCTGCTTAAGGCCATATTATCCTCCGATGGCGAATCATAGCATTCGTTCATGGAGAAGGTATATCATTTGCTTTTTTTTAATGCTGTGAATAGCGGTCATAAGGGTGGGGCTTATTTTGCTAGAGGGTGATGTGAAGACACTACGGGAAGACCCGCATCGGGCAGTCATTCTGGGGGCGGGCCGCGGTGGCACGGCAATTCTTGAGATGTTGCAGAACGAAGACCTGGTCAGCGTGGTGGCAGTCGTCGATATTGACCCTGATGCACCGGGCCTGAAGATGGCACGCGAGTTGGGTATTCCTGTCTACCATAATGCCGAGCTGGCACTGCGTGCCTCTGCGCCCTGTGTGGCGTTCAATGTGACGCACAATGAGATGCTGGAGGCGGTCGCATCTGAAGTGCTTGGTGCAGGTGGCGTGATTGGCGGGCTGGAGGCCCGTCTGATCTGGCGTATTATCTCGAACATGAGAGATGCTCAGGATGAGCTGCATTTTCAGGCCAGTCATGATGTGTTGACCGGCTTGTACAACAGACGCCATATTATGACACAGTTGCATCAGGGGGTATCCCAGGCGATGCGCTATGGTCATTCATATGCTGTTGTAGTGATGGATCTGGATCACTTCAAGCAGGTTAATGACAGCTATGGTCATGCAGCGGGAGACAAGGTGCTCTCTACCATGGCCTCGGTACTGAAAGAGTGTGTTCGCGATGCCGATATTGCCGGCCGTTGGGGTGGTGAAGAGTTTCTGGTGCTACTGCCGCATACCGATCTGGATGGGGCAAGAGTGGCGGCCGAGCAGTGGCTGAAGCGGATCGTTGCGTCACCTCTGGACGTCGGTGACGGGCAGTCTGTACATGTCAGTTTTTCCGCCGGTGTTGCTGTGCTGGATCCGGATGGCGGCAGTAAAGGCGTACAGGATATTGAGCTGCAGGTTGAGTCACTGCTGCATCTGGCAGATATGCGTATGTATATGGCCAAGGAGACCGGGCGTAATCGTGTTGTTGTCAGCGGGGAGTAAACAGTTGGCGGGCAGCACTTGTGCGCAGCCATGCCTGCGCTGGCGTGTAAGGCTGTGAAGCCACTGCACCGCAGTGCAGCCGAATCCGCAGCGCTTGCAGCATCTGAAGAGAATCAGATGCCTGCCCGTTTCCCCCTGCGCATCCCGATCCGCTGGCGTTGGGCCATGCTGGTGGGCTTTGCCGTAGTTGTAGCGGTGGTCGTTCTGTTTTTTATTATTCTGGATATCGAGCGAGAAGCATGGTTGCAGAATCAGGCCGGGCAGGCCGAGTTGCAGGTGGACCGTCTGGCCGATGAGTTGAAGCTGCCACTGCTCTCCGGCAGTCGCGCGGAGACCGATCTGGTTGTGCAGAAGTTTCTCGAGAAGGTGCCGACTGTGCTGGGCGCATTGGTCAGGCATGCCAATGGCAAGGTCAAAAAATATGGCGGTACGGGCTCCGTGAAGGCCGTGCTGAAGGCGGATGTGGGTAGTGTACAGGTGCGCCGAGTGCCGGGTAAATCACTGTGGTATGCCCGCGCGGTGATGTATGCAGGCACACCGCTGGCCATGGTGGCAGTACGCTTTTCCGAGCAGGAGTGGAACCATATAGCCGGCAGGCTGGTACAGAAAATTTCTATCGCGGCGGTGCTGGTCGCCATGTTCTCGGCCATTCTTGTCTTCTGGATATCGGGGCGCATGTCCCAGCCGATTGAAATGCTGGCAGAGGCGGCACGCAAGGTGGCTGGTGGTGATTACCGCGTTCGCCTGCCTGTGCGCGGCAATAATGAAATCTCTGATGCCGTAGCCCAGTTTAATGCGATGACGCGTGAGCTGGAACACAAGGAAGAGATCAGGGATGTGTTCAGCCGCTACCTCAATCCCAAGCTTATCTCCGATGTGTTTGCCGGTGGCTATGCTGATATGGAAAGTCACCGCCAGCCGGTATCGGTACTGTTTGCCGATATGGTGAAATTCACCTCATTTTCGGAGTCCAGTGAGACCGAACATGTTATTCAGGTGTTGAACAATCATTTTGAGGTGTTTCATCGTGTTGTTGCCTATTACGGCGGCCATGTCGATAAGTATATCGGCGATGCGTTGATGGCCGTGTTTAATCATCCGATCAATGATGTCGCACATGTGCGCCATGCAGCTATGGCTGCGCTGGCCATTGATATGGCCTGTGATCGACTGGGGGTGATACGCGAGGATGGTGAGGCGATTACATTCAGGCTGGGGCTCAATTGCGGTCAGGCGATTGTAGGCAATGTGGGGGCTGCGCAACGGATGGAGTATACGGTTATCGGCGATGCCGTGAATGTAGCTTCCCGTATGGGAGCCCTGGGCGGCGGGCGCGATCTGGTTATGTCCCGGGATACATTCGAGTTGCTTGGCGACGGTTTCGGGTTTGCGTCCATCGGTGAATGCGAGATCAAGGGTGTCAGTCGCAAAATTGAAGCGGGTGTGGTGACAGCGGCAAGTCAAACTGTGCTGCATGATATTAAATCCGCGGTGGATTTGGCATTCAACGATGATTTGTCACAGGATGGGCGCTGCATTGTTCGGGAGACGATAGCCGGGGAACCGGCTGGAGAGCGGACCGAAGGTGACAATATGACAGGAGACGTGTGATGCCCCGCTCAGGATGCCTGTTGCTTGCCATAGCCGTACTTTTCACCTCCCTGTTTGCCGGTTGTGCGTCGGGTAAATATGCTCTGACTGCCCCGGATATGCTGATTGCCGGTGGTGAGTACATTGGCCTGATCAACTCATATACCATGATTCGACAGGATTTTGATAGTGGCAGAATTATGCGGGCGCGGGCCAGAGTGCTGGCTCTGCCAAAGGATCATGCCGATTACGAGCGGGCACAGGCCTTTCTGAAGAATACAATTGAACCGGCTCGTATGCGTGTGTTTGTTCACTACCTGCATATGGCGCAGCAGCGGGAGGCAGACAAGCTGTGGTCGGAAGCGATGTGGGCTTACGATCAGGCAGGTTCCGTGACGATCAAGCCTGAAATCATGCAGGCCAAACGGACTGAAATGGAGATCAGGCTGCGCCAGCTGCGGCTGGATGAATTGATTGTACACCGGCGCACCCTCGATCAGCTGCTACTGGCTGATGCGCATCATTATGATGCGCCCCGGGGGCTGGACCCGAATGATGAGACGTATGGACGTCTGCGTGAAGCATACAATGACCAACTCGACGAGCGGGCCTCACTGGCGATCAGGGAGGCCAGAAGGCAGCTGCGCAAAGGATTGCCAGAAATTGCCTATATGGAGATAGAATCGTATCTGCGTATGCAGCCGGGCGCATCAGGAGGCATGCTGTTGCGTGACGAGATCCTGGCGGCCATGCCCAAGGGGCTGGTGATTCCACCGTTGCCCGGCAAGGCCTCACCGGGCAGAAAGTCCAAACTCACAGGTTCCGATGGAACCGATCAGCCGGTGAGTGAGGCGCAGGTTGAGGCGGCCCTGAAAAAGGATGAGCTGATCCGGGCCAGAACACTTGTGCATCAGTTCCGGCGCAGTGGCGGCAGCGGTGCCGACAGGTTGCTGGCAAAAGTTGAGAAGCAGGTGGCGGCAAGGGCTGCGGAGCTGTTTGCCAAAGGCAGCAAGGCTTTTCGTCAGGAGAAACTGGCATCGGCTATCGGATACTGGCACGAAGCGGTTGATCTGAAGCCGGATGAGCCCGAATATGTCGAAGCATTGCGCAGGGCAAGGCAGTTACAGGAGCGTTTAAGCCTGCTGCGCGGACAGGTAGAAAATGACAAGAATGCCCCGGGCGGCAGCAGCGTATCTGAAAAGGAGTAATATGCAGGATGTGATTGTAAAACCACGCAGGGAAACAAGGCAGGTGCAGGTTGGCAGTGTAAGCGTTGGCGGTGATGCACTGGTCGCAGTGCAATCGATGACCAATACGCTGACCACCGATATTGATGCGACGGTAGCGCAAATTCATCGACTGGCAGAAGCGGGTGCCGATATTGTCCGTGTCTCTGTACCTGATCCGGAGTCGGCGGCAGCCATGCCCGAGATTCTGGCGCAAACCGATGTGCCGCTGATCGCGGATATCCATTTCAGTTATAAAATGGCGCTGGCTTCACTGGAAGCGGGTGTGCACGGCCTGCGTCTGAATCCGGGCAATATCGGCAGCCGTGAGCGTGTGGAGCGGGTGGTCAGGGCAGCCGCCGAACGGGGAGTATCGATCCGTATCGGTGTCAATGCCGGTTCACTGGAGAAAGAGCTGAATGAGAAGTATGGCGAGCCGTGTGCCGACGCCATGGTCGAGTCGGCCATCAACCATATTCGTATCCTTGAGGATATGGACTTCCATGATATCAAGGTATCGTTGAAGGCCAGTAATATCCCGATGACAGTGGCGGCCTACCGCAAGCTTGCGGCGCTGGTTGATTATCCGCTGCATCTGGGGATCACCGAATCGGGTAGCCGTTTTGGTGGTACGGTAAAATCCTCAATCGGCCTTGGCCTGCTGCTGGCAGACGGCATAGGAGACACCATTCGCGTGTCGCTGGCCGCCGAGCCGGAGGAGGAGGTGAAGGTTGGTTTTGAGATCCTCAAATCTCTGGGGCTGCGTCATCGGGGTATCAACCTGATTGCCTGCCCGAGTTGCGCACGTCAGAAGTTCAATGTCATTGAAGTTGTGGCGGAGCTCGAACAACGGCTGTCGCATATCCACGAAAATATGGATGTGGCGGTGATCGGCTGCGTGGTCAACGGACCCGGTGAGGCAAGAGAGGCGGATGTCGGTATTACCGGCGGTTATCCGGTGCATATGATGTACCGCGACGGTGAGAAGTCTGAAAAGATCCGCAGCGGCAACATGGTCGATCAACTGGTCGAGGAAGTGGAGAAACGGGCGGCAGCGATACGCGAGCAGCAGGGGAACGAAGAGAAATGAGTGCGAAAAAACTGCAGAGTATACGTGGCATCCATGATGGTTTGCCGGTTGAGGTAGCCCGCTGGCAGCGGGTAGAGCAGGCCGCACGCAAGGTGTTCGGCGGCTATGCCTTTGCCGAGGTGCGCATGCCGATACTGGAGCCGACAGAGCTGTTTGTGCGATCGGTCGGAGAGGATACCGATATTGTCTCCAAGGAGATGTATGCCTTTACCGATCAGGGGGGCGATAACATCTGTTTGCGGCCGGAAGGTACGGCCGGCGCCGTGCGCGCCTGGTTGCAGGGCGGACTGACCCGGGCTGGCGCCCAGCGCTGGTACTATATAGGGCCGATGTTCCGGCGCGAACGGCCGCAAAAAGGGCGTTTGCGTCAGTTTCAGCAGATTGGCGTGGAGATGTTTTCTGCGCCGGGTCCCGTTGAAGATGCGGAAGTGCTGGCGATGGCGCATGCTTTTTTGTGCGAGTTGGGTATTCCGGATCTGACGATGGAGATCAACTCGCTTGGCTGCGATGCCTGTCGCCCTGCCTATAGGGAGAGGCTGGTAACCTATCTGCAGGCGCGTGCAGCGTGTTTGTGCGAAACCTGTGTGGAGCGTATTGCACGCAATCCCATGCGGGTGCTCGATTGCAAGGTGGCAAGCTGCCAGCAGGAGTTGGCCGATGCGCCGGAGATGGTCTGCCACCTGTGTGATGAGTGTGATACGCATTTCACCACGGTGCAGAAGGGGCTGGATGCCCTGCAGATCCCTTACCGCGTGAATCCGCGCATTGTGCGCGGGCTGGATTATTACAATCGCACAGCCTTCGAGATCGTGACCGACAAGCTGGGTGCGCAGGGTACGGTGCTGGCCGGTGGTCGTTATGACGGACTGGTGCAGGAGCTGGGCGGCCCGGCCACGCCGGCAATCGGTTTTGCCGCCGGTATTGAGCGCCTGGCGATGTTGCTGGAAGATACTGATGCGGCAGTGCCGGATGTTGCTGTTGTAGCGCTCGGTGAAGCAGTACATGGCTATGCACTGGCACAGGCAGATTTGCTGCGCAAGGCGGGCCTGTCGGTGGTGCACTGCGGCGGTGGCAGCGCCAAGCGCCAGTTCAAAATGGCAGATCGTGAGTGTGTGCGTTTTGTCGCGGTGATCGGAGAGGATGAGATGCAGGCCGCTACGGTGATGCTGAAAAATATGGCCAGTGGTGAACAGCAGTCGGTTGCCACTGCAGCCGTTGCCGCATTGATTGCGGCATAGCTTGGGCCACGCAGCTTAAGTCCGGCAGCTGTTGCATGGCTTGCTGTTTTACTCATCTTGGCTGAGGCACAAAAAAGGCCCCGGTAAAACCGGGGCCTTGATGTCTTGCCGCCCGGAGGGATCAGGGAGGGGAGGGAGGAGTTCCTCTCCGGACAGGTGTGGAAGTTAGGCGGCTGCGGTTAGCTGCCCGTGAACGGTGCATGAAAACAGATTCATCTGCTGCGGATCTGCTCTTGCCGTATGGTTATGTATAAACAGCGGAGATTGACCCGCAGCACAGTCCCTACAGAATAGCTGACCCGCTTGTGATCATCAGGCGGGTGACAGGAGAGCAGAGATGTTTAACCGTTTGAGTGAAAAGCTGGGAGATATAGCGCACAAGCTGCGCGGCTCCGCCCGTATTTCCGAATCCGATCTGGATGCCACGCTGCGCGAAATGCGTATGGCGCTGCTCGAGGCCGATGTGGCTCTGCCGGTCGTTCGTCATTTGATGAGCGAAGTGCGCGAGCAGGCGCTCGGTGCTGAGGTGGCAAAAAGCCTGCAGCCGGGTCAGGTGATTATCAAAATTCTGCATGATGTGCTGGCCGATGTGCTGGGCGGGCAGCGGCGTGATCTGGATCTGAGCAAGATTCCTTCGGTGATTCTGCTCTGCGGCCTGCAGGGCGCAGGTAAAACCACCACGGCCGGCAAGCTGGCGCGACTGCTTGTCTCACAGGGTAAAAAGGTGGCGCTGACCAGTGTGGATGCCACGCGTCCGGCGGCGCGCGAGCAGTTGCAGGTGCTGGCAGCCCAGGTGGGCGTACCTTATATCGCAGGCACAGGTGATACGGCGGCTTCAATGGCTGCATCGGCGGTCAATGAGGCCGGGCGCAGCGGTTACCATGTGCTTATTCTCGATACGGCTGGCCGTCAGGTTGTGGATGACGGTTTGATGGCTGAAATTCGCGATGTGGCGGATCGTGTTCATGCCAGCGAGCGCCTGCTGGTGCTGGATGCGATGACCGGCCAGACGGCACTGTCGATCGCCGAGCAATTCCATGCCGCAGTCAATATGAGCGGCTGCATTCTGACCAAAACCGATGCGGATATGCGCGGTGGTGCGGCACTCTCCGTGGCGCGCAGTACCGGTGTGCCGGTGCGTTATATCGGTACCGGTGAAAAGATTGATGCCTTCGAGCCATTTGATCCGGGCCGCATGGCCGGTCGCATTCTGGGGCAGGGCGACGTGGTGGGGCTGGTCGAAAAGATTCAGGCCACTGTCGACCATGCCGCAGCCGAGAAGACGGCAGCCAAAATCAATAAGGGTGAATTTGATCTGGGTGATTTTGCTGAGCAGCTGGGGCAGATGCAGAATATGGGTGGCATGGCCGGCATGCTGAAGATGTTGCCCGGTGTAAAGCTGCCGCAGGAAGCGCTGGCCCAGATGGATGACAAGCCGATCAAACGGATGCAGGCCATGGTCTATTCGATGACGCTGAAAGAGCGGCGCTACCCGCGCGTGATCAATGGCAGTCGCAAGAAACGCATTGCTGCAGGCTCCGGTACGAGCGTGCAGGAGATCAACAAGATGCTCAAGCAGTTTGCCCAGATGCAGAAAATGATGAAAAAGATGAAGGGCAGCAAGGGTAAGCGCATGATGGCGCAGCTGGCCGGGCGCTTTGGCGGTATGGGCGGCGGCATGCCGAAAATGTGATGCCATCAGCCCGAGACCGCAGTCGATGACTGCTATTGGGCTGGCTGGAAACCGGGGCGTTAAAACCCCTGCTTGTCTACGATCTTGTCGAGTTCCGCAAACAGCTCGGGTGCCATGAACGGTTTGCGCAGATGTCGCATCAACAGCGCATCGCTGCCCAGATGCTCTTCCAGATCATCGGCATAGCCTGTCAGCAGCAAGGTCTGCTTGCGCATGTCATGGCCCAGTTTGGCGATCTGATGCAGGAATTCGGCACCATTCATCACCGGCATGCGTACATCCAGCAGCAGCAGGTCGGGTATGCCACGGCTTCTCACCCACGCCAGTGCCTCAACGCCATTGCTGACGTCATGAATCTCCGCATCAATGGCCCTCTCTTCCAGCCACATCTCCAGCATAGGGGTTAAGATTTCCCGGATATTCTCATTATCCTCTACGATCAGGATCTGGCATATCAGACTGCTCATGCAGCAGCCCTCTGCATGACAGGCAGCCAGATGCGGAATTCGGCACCGTCTCCGGGTTCGCTGTCGACCTCCAGCATGCCGTGATGCTCCTGGATGATGCCATAGCAGATGGAGAGACCGAGACCTGTGCCTTCACCGGTCGGTTTGGTTGAAAAGAACGGCTCAAAAATACGTTTCTGGGTATCCATATCGATGCCCGGCCCATTGTCCCTGACGCTGATCAGAACGCCATCGACGCCGCCGCGTCGCTGCTGTTCGCTGCTTACAGTTAGTATGCCATTCTGATCGAGTACGTAGCGCGCATTGGCCACCAGATTCAGTACAATCTGCTGAATTTGTCGGTGGGCGGCATAGATTTTGGGTATTTCCGGATCCAGATGCTGTTGCAGACGGATGCCATGATGATCGAGCTCCGTTTTGTACATATTCAGTACAAAACGGATATCTTCATTGGGATCATCCAGCAGTTTCTCATTGCGCTCGCTTTTGGAAAAGCGCAGCAGACCTTCCACGATGCTGCGCGCCTGCTCCATGCCGCTGACTGCCTTGCCCAGCATACCCATGCGCTTTTCCATGGCCATATCGGGTTTCATCTGCAGCATGCTGAGCATGCCCATGGGACCCGACAGGGCATTGTTCAGCTCATGGGCCGTACCTGCGGCCAGCTCGCCGAGGCTCTCCATCTTCTGCAGCTGGAATACCTGCTCGCTGAGCTTCTTCTTCTCCTCTTCCAGAGCCAGTTCACGTGCCAGGTGATCCTTCTCGCTGACCAGTGACTGACGCTTGGCCATCTGGCGGAGCGTGACGATAGCGCCGATGATGACGACGAGCAGAAAGGCCAGCCCCAGCAGGTAAATGCGGTTGGTTTTTTCATGTACCAGACCAGATACGGCCGAATCATCATAGGCTAGGTTCACGGTGATGCTGTGCGGTCCGACCTTGCTGCGCGCCGTTGCCACGGTAAAGCCCTTGCCGTTGATGGTGGTGCGGTGAATGCCGGGTGCCAGTACGGTGGATGAAAAGGCCCTGAGCAGTGATTTTGCCAGCGTTGTTTTGTCCGAGTCGACACTGTTTGCTGCCAGCAGACGTGGCAGTACGGAGTGGTAAAGTACCTCGCCGCTGTCTTCATCGACGATCCAGTGCATCAGGCCGTTGGCCTGCAGACGTCCAAGTTCGCTGGCGATGGTGCGGTCAAAGTCAATCTGGGCCATGATCACGCCGGAAAGCTCATTGGTCGGGGGTGGAAAGTTTTTGTCGATGATGCGGTTGTACACAGGAGACGATACCCGCATCTTCAGGTTGTTGCCCTCATGGATCCAGTCGGAGAAATGCAGGCTGGCTGTATCCCTGGCTGACTTGAAAAAGTCCTGATCGGCATGATTCCCCTGATAAAGATGGCGCATGGATTCCGGGTAGCTGGTGAAGAAGTCACCATTGGGGGCGAATAATACAAAGCCATCCACACGCGGGGCGGCAAAGGTATTCACCTTCTCCATATCGCGTGTTCCATTACCCAGCTCCTGTCGTTGCATGGCCGGGAACTGGCCGAGCAGACGCACATTTTCCGCCACGTCGTTATCGATATGGAAGCCCACGCGCGAGCTGGCGATATCCACAACGGTCAGGTTTTGCTGGTCAAAGGCGGTGCGCAGATCATCTTCCAGCCCCTGCGCCAGATCGCGCGACAGGGTGTAGAATCCATAGGTGATGACAACGATCAGCAATAGTCCAATGCTGAGCTGGGTTGCATTCAGTTGCTGGAATATGCCCGATCGATCAGATTTCTTCTGCGTCTCCATTTTCTGCATATCCCCGGCTCCCTGTCATTGGGGTCAGGATACATGCGGCAGTTTATCTGTAAAGTCTGTTGCCGTGGTTGACAGGCGCTCTATAGCGCCAGCAGCAGCGCTCCGACAGAGATCAGGATGATACCTGCCCAGTTGCCGACAGTGAGGTGTTCGCTAAGGAATAGTACACCGAATATTGCTACCAGCACGACGCTGAGTTTGTCGATCGGCGCTACCTGTGAGGCATTGCCCAGCTTCAGTGCGCGAAAATAGCAGAGCCATGAGGCGCCGGTAGCCAGGCCCGAGAGCGTTAGAAACAGTAGTGATTTACCGGAAATATCCTGTAGTGGCTGGAACTGACGGGTGAGCCAGACGATCAGTATAAGAGCCAGCAGGATGACGATTGTGCGCAGCAGGGTGGCAAAATCGGCGTTGATATTGGTCACGCCTACCTTGGCGAAGATGGCCGTCATGGCGGCAAACAGGGCGGAGAGCAGGGCCCAGAACTGCCAGGAGTCGAACATATTCATATGCATCGACCTGCTACCCTTCCTGATACATCGGTTGCTCATCAATCAGCCGAAGCCAGCCTTTGATGATGCGATAGAGCGTCCAGATGGCGGTGCCAATGAGGATGAAATAACCGATGCCGAGCAAGAGCGTCAAAGTGCCAAGGCATGTCCACAATAGTGCGAACCAGAAGGTGCGTATCTGCCAGCGGGCGTGTGATGCCAGCCAGGTGTTGTTGATCTCGTCCTGTTTTACATAATTGACAATTACGGCAGCGATAAATGTGATAGCCAGCAGAAATGAGGCTGCCTGTAGTGCATAGACCAGGGTGATGACAGACCGGGCTCTGCTGAGCTGCTGCGCATCGCTGCTGTATTGCTTATGCATCGACGTCAAAGCCTGAATCCTGCACTTCCAGCACCAGTTTGCCGCTCATGGATCCGGCTTCGATACGGCGATGGGCTTCGGCCGCCTGCTCCAGCGGCAGGGTGTCGGAGACAAAAACCGACAGCTTGCACTCATCGAAGAACTGGGCGCACTGCTCGAGTATGTCACCATGGTGCTCCGCAGCATCCGGCAGATCCATCAACATAGGCGTGAGCATCAACTCCTGAGATACCCGGATATTGCGCAGCCGGATGGTTTTCCAGTCAGCGTCATCCGGTACCTGCAGGATGGTGACTATATCACCGTAAACACGTGTGGCGCTCACCAGCTGGTTGAAGGCTGTGCCGCCTACGGTATCGAAGGCGACATCCACGCCGAGCCCGTTTGTCCATGCCAGCAGTGCTTCGCTCACCTCCTGCTGATGATAACGTATGATCAGATCGGCGCCGAGTTCACGCACAATATCGGCCTTCTCATCCGAGCTGACGCTGGTGGCAACGCTGCATCCGGCCAGTTTGGCCAGCTGGATGGCGATGTGGCCGACGCCACCTGCGCCGCCGGCGATATAGACGTGCTGGCCGGATTGCAGACGGGCGCGATCAAACAGCGCTTCCCATGCCGTGATCAACACCAGTGGTGCGGCAGCGGCATCGATAAAATCCAGACTGTCCGGTTTCTGCGCCACATAGGCCTCGGGCACTGCAATATATTCGGCATAGTTGCCTGCCGCCTGGCCAAGCCCGCCATAACAGTAATATACCGCATCACCCGGTTCAAAGCGGGTGACATTGGCACCGATAGCCTCAACGAAGCCGGCCCCGTCGCAGCCGAGTATGGCCGGCAATTCACCGCAAAACAGACCGCGGCTGCGCAGCTTTGTATCGACCGGATTAACGCCGGCGGCGATGATGCGGACCAGCACCTCATCCGGGCCACAGGTCGGGCGCTCTCGCTCGCCGACGCTTAATACCTCCGGATTACCTGTGTTTTTCATGATGATTACGCGCATCTGTTCTCTCCTCCGGGGAAGCGTCGTTTTAAGCGTGCTTCCATGCTGCCTGCGGATGGCCCGCCAAACCAATGCGTTTATACTATTGGCCCTGTAACTGTTGGCAAAACACGCATTGTACCAATGCGGCTCAATGGCCTGCAGGATGCTATACATCACGCTCCAGCAGGAAAGGTGCGATTTCAGCACAGTTTAACTGTTCTGAAAAGGCGTTACAGATTTACGGGAGAGGCGTAATATGCCGATCCCACCGCTCAGCAGGATGAGGAATCCGCAAAGGAAGTATGATGACAACGAACGATCTGCGCAGAATTCAGCTCTACGACACGACCTTGCGCGATGGCGCGCAGTCGGCGGGTATTCATTTTTCGGCCGAAGACAAAAAGCGGATAGCGCGCCGTCTGGCGCTGTTCGGCATGGACTGGATTGAGGGGGGGTGGCCCGGTTCCAGTCCGACCGATGACCATTTCTTTGCTCTGATGCGTGACCGGAACTGGTCGCACAGCAAGTTGGTCGCTTTCGGCAGTACTGCGCGACCGGGTCACCCTGTTGATCAGGATGCAGGCCTTGCCCGTCTGGTCGATTGCGGTGCCGATGCCGTATGTATCTTCGGAAAAAGCTGGGATCTGCATGTGACGATAGGCCTGGGCATTGAGCTGCAGGCCAATCTGGATCTTGTCAGTGGGTCGGTTGCGTGGCTCAAGCAGCATGTGGCAACGGTGATGTTCGATGCCGAGCATTTCTTCGATGGTTATGTTGCGAACAGGGAGTATGCCATGCAGGTGCTGGCTGCGGCAGCCGGTGCCGGTGCGGATGCGCTGGTGTTGTGTGATACCAATGGTGGCTCTCTACCGGAGCAGATTAGTGCCTGTGTGCGCCAGGTGGTGGCGCGTTTCCCGGATATCACGATAGGTATTCATGCGCATAATGATTCGGAAATGGCTGTGGCCAACGCGATTGCAGCTGTCAGCGCGGGTGCCTCACACGTGCAGGGCACGGTCAATGGTATTGGTGAGCGTTGTGGCAATGCCAACCTGATTTCCGTGATTCCCACCCTGAAGTTGAAGATGGGGGTGGACTGTGGCGTCGATACGGAGGGGTTGAGAAAGCTCAGGCGACTGTCGACATTCGTCAATGAGATGGCCAATCAGCTGCCATGGCAGCATCAGCCGTTTGTCGGTCAGAATGCCTTTGCCCACAAGGGGGGGATCCATGTGTCGGCTGTACGCAAGGCCAGTCGTTTGTATGAACATATTGATCCGGCCAGCGTCGGCAATGCACAGCGGGTACTGGTCTCCAATCAGGCCGGCCGGAGTAATATCCTGGCCAAGTTGCAGCAGCTGGAGCCGGATGCCGTGGTGGATGATGCGGCCGTGGTAAGGGTTGTGCAGCGGATCAAGGAGATGGAGGCGACCGGCTATGCCTTTGAAGGTGCCGATGCATCGTTCCAGCTGCTGCTGCGCCGTGCCACCGGCAATTTCAAGCGCCATTTTGAACTGGTCAGTTTCCGTGTTTATGATGAAAAGCGGGGGCACGATATTGCACCTGAATCCGAGGCGACGGTGCAGTTGAAGGTTGATGGGCGACTGTTGCATACGGCAGCACTCGGCAGCGGCCCGGTCAATGCGATGGATAAAGCGATGCGGGCAGCACTGACGGGAGCCTACCCCGCCCTTGAGGAGATGCGGCTTACCGATTTCAAGGTGCGCGTCCTCTCGACAAAAGATGCAACTGAGGCCGCCGTGCGGGTGTTGATCGAGTCATCCGACGGAGTGCATAAATGGAATACCGTCGGTGTCTCCACAGATGTGCTGGAAGCCACCTACCGGGCACTCAACGATGCTATTGAGTATAAGCTGGTCATGGATCAGGTGGCCTCGGATACTGAACCGGTTGGCGAAGAGTTTTGCATTTAGCCTGAATAATTCATAAACCTTTCAGGCGACCGATTAATATTGTTCACAAAATGGTTTAGTCTTATGCAATCGCCGTTATTTCGGCTCTG